>JAFAOG010000020.1 GCA_019237945.1 Deltaproteobacteria bacterium
TGTAGGATGGGGGCCATGCTGGGTGCTCTACCCTCAGTCAAGCGCGGTCTAAGCGGCCTTCAGTCCCGCAAGGCCATGCTGGATACGTTGCTGAAGCACCTTCCTATGGTGCGGTTGTCGGCCGGCGCCCTCGTGGCCCTCGCCCTCACCGCCTGCAACGGCCTGATCGATGGCAATGGGACTGGAACCCTCACCCCCGAGCAGGTCGCGGCCCGGTCCGCGTGGACCAACAAGGCGTACCCCCACCTGCAACAGCAGTGTGTGGGCTGCCACTCCGGTAGCGAGACGGACATCGCGTTCCTCGCAGGCGGTGATGCCCTTGCGGTTCGCGAGAGCCTGATGACCTTCAATGTCCAGGTCGTCAACCTGGATGCCCCCGGCTCGAGCCGCCTGCTCACCAAGGGCGCGCACGCCGGTCCCGCGCTGACCGCGGAAGAGTCCGCCGACATCCTCGAGTGGGTCCAGAAGGAGCGCGACGCGCAGGGCGGCGCCGGCTCGGCCGACGCGGGTCTCGAGACCGGCCAGTTCCAGCCGCTGCTCTGCACGTCGGGCAACCCCGGCGATCCCACCTGCCCCGTCAACCACGTTGCGCTCGATGGACTCGGCCTGCCCGGCGCGTCGATCGACCTCGTCGCGCAGCAGCTCGGCTCCACGCTCTACGTCACCGACCTCAAGCTCACCGCGAGCGTCGACGGCGTCTACCTCGAGCACCCGCTGTTCGTGTCGTGGCCGGCGGGCGCGCAGGAAGTCCCCGACTCGCTCGATCGCTTCTTCAACGTGAAGATGGACGAGATGCCGATGGCCTCCGACTCGATCGGTGGCGGCACGGCGGCGTTCGTCGGCATGAGCCCCAACGATCCGGTCTCGATCCACTTCAAGGTGATCGGCAAGTACATGGCCGGCTCCGGTGGCGGCAGCGGCGGCACGGGCGGTCAGACGGGCTGCCGTCAGCTCGCTTCGTTCAAGACGAACGCGGCGGGCCCGCTGCAGAACAACTGCGCGAACTGCCACGCCGGTAACGCCAACCAGAGCGCGAAGTCGGCGATGGACATCACCGGCGTCAACGCGCAGGACGATGCGACCGCGCAGCTCGCCTGCAACCAGGTCCGCACGCGCATCAACTTCCAGGACACGAACAGCTCGTCGTTCTACATCGCGCCCAACCCGGGTCAGGCCACGAACCATCCGTTCAAGTTCGGTGGTGTTCAGGCGAACTTCGACAATTTCAAGGCGGCCATTGACCCGTGGGTCCAGGCCGAGAAGACGTCCCAGTAAAGGAGCCCCATGAAGAGGATCTCACCACTGCTCTTGGCTGCCCTGCTCGCGGCTCCCGCCTGCAGCTCCAGTAACACTGGAGGAGGCGACGACACGAACATGGGGTCGAACACCGGCTCCAACATGACGGGCGACCAATGGGACCAGTTGCTCGGTGCCCGCGTCGTTGACTACAACGCCGCGCTCCGCATCGCCGCACTTCGCCTGACCGGCGATTTGCCGACGATGGACGAGATCAACCAGGTCGCGAACGCGGCCGACGACGCGGCGAAGAAGGTCGCGTACGAGGCGTTGATCGACAAGTACCTCGCGAGCCCCGCGTTCGCGAAGCAGGCGTTCTACTTCTGGCGCGACACCTTCAAGCAGGGTGAGGACGCCACGCTCGACACCGCGCCGGCTCTCGCCGCGATGCTGAGCGTCAACGATGGCGCCTATACCGATCTGTTCACGAAGGCGAACGGCAACTGCCCCACGTTCAACGAGTCGACCGGCGTGTTCACGCCTGCGGACTGCGCGAACGGCGGCCCGCAGGCCGGCGTGCTGTCGAACCCCGGCATGCTGAAGCAGTTCTTCTCGAACTTCGCGTTCCGCCGCACGCGGTGGGTGCAAGAGACGTTCGTCTGCACGAAGTTCCCGGCCGAAGTCTCGGCGACCCCGACGAACGTCGGCGGCAGCTCGCCGTACACCGGCGTGTGGCCGTTCCAGTCGATCTCGACGACGATGGCGAAGGGCGGCACCGGCCGCGTCGACTTCCAGGACACGAGCGCGGTCATCTGCGCGAACTGTCACTCGACGATCAACCACCTCGCGCCGCTGTTCGCGTACTACGACATGAACGGCGCGCACACCGCGAACATCTCGGTCCCGACGCCGCTCGACGGAGCTCCGCCGGCGCAGATGACCGACTATCTGCCCGCCGGTGAGACCACCGCGTGGCGCATGGGCCAGCCGGTCGCCGACATGACGGCGCTCGGTGCGGCGATGGCGCAAGACCCCGATGTCGCGGCCTGTGGCGTCGCTCGCGTCTGGAACTGGGCGCTCGGCAAGACGGACATCGTCGACACCCTCGAGGTTGTCCCCGCCGACACGATCCAGGCCCAGATCGACCAGTTCAAGGGTAACGGCTTCAAACTCAAATCGCTGATCAAGGCCGTCTACACCAGCGATGACTTCGTGAAGTTCTGAGGAGGATGACCATGAGCCGCTTTGGATACACCCTCGCGATCCTGGCCTCGTCGGTCCTGGCCTCCGCCTGTACTGACGACCTGACCCCGCAAAACCTGCCGCCCGCCGGCTCGACGTCGGGCGATCAGTCGACGACGTTCGACCACGACAACAGCGGAATCTCTCCGTGGGAGCTGCTCGACCGGCTCACGCAGGAAGGCCCGCCGAAGTACACGTCGCACATGCACAGCTGCTCGAAGGTCCGTTACAAGACCCTCGGCAACGTGCTGACGTCGATCGGCGTCAACCCGGCCAACAACGCCGCGCTGTCGGCCGGTGACCTCTACACGAACGGCTTCAACGCGCTCGGCGGTCCGAACTACGCGAACCGCATCCGCGAGAACATCGGCATCACGACGTCGGGCGCCTCGCGCGAGTTCGACATCTTTGCCGCGGCGTCCGATGAAGTCATCGCGGCGTTCGGCAACGCGCAGTCGCCGCTGATGACGCGGTGCCCGGGCGCGGTGCTCTTCGATGCAAGCAACACCTGCCAGCCGAGCGGCATCACCTGCCTGATCGGCACCCCGGCGACGTCGACGCACCTCGACTTCTGTAACAAGACCATCACGAGCGCGTCGGACGTTGCGACCGGTAAGCGCCTTGCCGTCGCGGCCATGCTGGCTGCGGCTTACACCTGCGAGTGAGGAGAAGCACCATGGCCAAGAACCCCTTTGCGAAACGCGACGAGCACCACGAGCTGACTCGCCGCGCGCTCATCAAGTGGAGTGTCGCCGCGGGTGCTGCTCTCGGTGTCTCGCGCGCGAAGATCTTCGAGATCCTCGAGCGTACCGGTGGCAAGGACGTCGCGATGGCGGCGTCGGAGAACCCGACGACGCGGTCGGTGCACGTGGTCGCCGGTAACGGCGGTCTCGCGTGGTTCACCGCGTTCTGGCCGCACAACGACATCGCGGCGGCGGTTCCGGCCGGCGCGGCGGTGAAGCCGGGCGGCACGCTCGCGACGGGCACCGACAACAAGCTCACGCTGTCGGTCGACGCGCCGTGGAAGACGCTGCCCGGTCAGCGCCAGGTCACCGCGTTCCTCTGCGGCAACAACGAGACGCACACGCGTCAGCCGCAGTCGGTCGTCGGCCTCAACGGCAACAACATCTTCTCGGTCGCCTCGGCGCTGCAGTCGAGCTCGCCGTCGGTCATTCCGATCATCACGATCGGCGATGTCGACGTCGGCACGGCTCCGGGCTCGGCGCGTCCCGCGAACGTCGGCGACGGCAACGGCATCGTCGGGTTGTTCAACTCGGCGGCGTCGCGCGCGGGCGGTCTGCTCAGCAAGACCACCGATGCGGCGCTCTACAAGGCGCACTTCGACGCGTTCACGCAGCTCAACCGCGCGGCGAACCGCTCGACGACGAAGATGGCGTACACGACGGCGTCGGGTGCGGCGCAGTTCCTCGGCACGAACCTCGCGGCGAAGCTGCAGATCGTGCAGACGGACCTCGACCGCTACGGCATCGACGGCAACACGCGTAACAACGTCGCCGCGATCGGCCGCTCGCTGATCGTCAGCGTCAAGGCGTTCAAGATGGGCCTGACCAACTCGGTCGTGCTGCCCGCGATGGACGACGACCCGCACGGCGCGTGGGACGGCGGCGACATCAACACGGTGCCCGGTCAGCTGGGCAAGGTGTTCGATGCGTTCATGAACGACCTCGCGAACACCGTCGACGACAACACGATGAAGGCGCTCGGCGACGACACCGTCATCACGATCCACGGCGACACGACGAAGGACCCGCTGAACAAGGGCGGCTGGCCCGATGGCACGCCGAACAACACGAACACCGTGTACGTGTACAGCGCGGGCCACCTGAAGAGCGGCTGGTACGGAAGCATCGACCGGAACGCGAACGTCAAGGGCTTCGACGCGCAAGGCAACGCGGCGACGTACAACGGTGGCAACACCGCGAAGTACGCGATGGCGTCGATCGCCTACGCGATCGCGAAGCGCGACGAGCGCGCGATCTCGAACTTCGCCAACGGGCTCACGATCTCGGGCGTGTTCGGTCGGCCGAAGGATCTGTAGTCCTCGTCGAACGCGTGGTGCCGCGTGCTAGGCTCGATGCCGTGCGCGCGGCGCTTCTGTTTTCGGTACTCGTCCTGTTCGCGGCGTGCGGGAAGAACCAGGCGGACGGTCAACCGAGCTCCGGCTCCGCGTCGCCGGCGGGGGCCGACGAGCAGGCGCGCTTCGATGCCGACCGCAAGCCCGAGAAGCTGGTCGAGGCGCTCGGCATCGGCCCGGGGTCGCGCGTCGCCGACGTCGGTGCCGGCTCGGGCCTGATCACGGTGCATCTCGCACGCGCGGTGGCACCGGGCGGCAAGGTCGTGGCGACCGACGTCGACGCGTCGGTGCTCGATCTATTGAAGCAGCGGATCGAGGCAGCCGGCCTCGGCGATGTCGTCGAACGCCGCGTCGTCGCAGCGGATAAGCCCGGCCTCGACGACGGCGGCTATGACGCGATCCTGCTCGCCGAGGTCGATCATTATTTTCCTGATCCCGTGCGCTGGCTGGCATCCGCTGCCAAGGCCTTGAAGCCCGGTGGGCGGATTGTCATTTCGAATAGAAATTATCATCGGGCGCAGTCGATGGATGCTGCCCGCAAGGCGGGACTCGTGCTCCAATCGGAGACGAATCCGGTGCCGACCCACTTCGTCGCCGTGTTCGTGGTGGATCAGAAATGAAGAGCGCTGCGCTGTTGCTCGTGCTTGCTGCGTGTCCCTCGCCGCCGGGAAACCCGTCGACGTTGTGGCTCGCGCCCGACCAGAACGAAACGCACGTCAAGCTGATCGATCACGAGCCACCCCCTTATTGAGCGCCAGGCGTGGGACCCGGTGGGTCTCAAGAGGCAGCGTTCAAGCTCAAGGCGATCCAGCCGGCGGGCACGTATCACTTCGTGCTCGACGCGGTGATCGTCAAGCCGGTCGACGTCACGTTCGATCTGCTGTGGCGCCGCGGCACGACCGATACGCCGCTGACGTCGTGGACCGTGCACTACGACCCGCTGCCGGGCGGCAACTTCGACGCCCAGCCGCTCGAGTACGACAAGGACTGCGCCGAGATTCCGACGATGACCGGCGACCAGCTCGTGTTCCGCTACACCGGCGCGAACACGACGAGCCTCGAGGCGTACATCCCGAACGGCGATGGCTCGCACGCGAACGGCCGCATCCCGTACATCGAGCTGCCGTAGCCGCGTTATAACCGCGGGATGAAACACCTCGCGGTGGTGGTGGCTATCGTCCTGGCGTACGCGCACGCGTGGGCGGGCGAGCAGCGGGCGTGGGTGAAGGACGTGCCGAACGAGGCGACGTGGAAGATCTATTCGAAGACGGTCGGCAGCGACGAGTTCGGCAAGGCTGTCATCGACGTAAAGACCGGCCAGATCTACTTCTTCGACGTCAATCTGTTCAACATCCACGCGGACTTCGTCCTCGGCGTGCTGCTCAAGCAGCCGTGGACCCGCGAGAACATCATCGAATACAACAAGAACTACGAGCGCGAGAAGCCGAAGTTCATCCTCGTCTACATCACGCATCACCTGAAGGTCGACAAGTGGACGTTCTCGTTCTGGGAGGGCGACAAGATCGGCGCCGACGACGTGATGCGCGTCCACGGCAAGCTCGACGCGACGTTCTGGAAGAAGGGCATGCCGTTCCGGCCCGACTCGCCGATGCAGCAGAAGGTCGCGGCCGAGGTCGGCAAGAAGGGCCTCGCGACGATCACGAACGACGAGATCTACAAGAGCGCCGAGTTTCAGGCGTTCACGAAGGGCAAGGCCGTCGGGCGCCTCAAGGTCGTCAAGCCGGGGACGCCGTACGAGTCGCTGACGTTCGACCGCCACGACATCGCGCTTCTACAAGAAAGCTATCCCGACATCACGCCGGTCGCCGGCATCATCGCGACGCAGTTCTCGACGCCGCTCTCGCACGTCAACCTGCGCGCGGGCGCGTGGAAGATTCCCAACGCGGGCGACAAGAAGGCGTATGCGAAGTACGGCAAGCTCGACGGCAAGGTCGTCTACTACGAGGTGACCGATACGGCCGTGACGCTGCGCGAGGCGACGGCCGACGAGATCAAGGAGATGGAGGGCCAGATCGCGGCGGCGAAGCACGTCGATTTGCCGGCGGCGAACCTCGACAACCACAAGCTCGCGATGCTGACGCGCATGCGGGCGAAGGATGTCGTCGTGTACGGCACGAAGGCGTCGAACCTCGGCGAGATCGTGACGGCGAACCTCGACGGCGTGCGCGTGCCGATGGGCTTCGGCGTGCCGTTCTACTACTACCGCCATCATCTAGAGCAGAACGGTTTGGATAAGCGCATCGACGCGATGCTCGCCGATCCGAAGTGGAAGGATCCGACGTGGCGCAAGCAGGCGCTCGAGGACATGCGCAAGGCGATCATGGACGCGCCGATCGATCCGGCCGTGCTCGACATGATCTACAAGCGCGTGCGCGTGAAGCTCGGCGGCAAGGGCGTGTTCGTGCGCAGCTCGTCGAACTCGGAGGACCTGCCCGGGTTCAACGGCGCGGGCCTCTACGACACGGCGCCGAACGTCGTCGGCAAGAAGCAGCTCGGCGAAGCGCTGCGCTACGTGTGGGCGTCGATCTGGAACCTGCGCGCCGTCGACGAGCGCGAGGCGTTCGGGATCGACCACCACCAGGTCTACATGGGCGTGCTCGTCCAGATCGGCGTCAACGCGAGCGCCGCGGGCGTGCTCGTGACGAAGAATCTGTGGGACCCGTCCGACGACAACGGCTTCACGATCAACGCGAAGTTCGGCCTCGGTATGCGCGTCGTCGAGGGCCAGAA
>JAFAOG010000045.1 GCA_019237945.1 Deltaproteobacteria bacterium
TGGTTGCAGTCAGGACCGTGCTCGTGCTGCTGGTGCTCGGCGATCTCCTTCTTCACCTTCTCCATGTCGAGCTTCTTCGCCTGCGAGACGAGCTCCTCGAGCGCCGCCGGCGGCAGTGCGCCGGACTCGCGGAACAGCAGGATGCCGTCGCGGAACAGCATGAGCGTCGGGATCGCGGAGATGCCGGCGGCACCGGCGAGCTCCTGCTGCGCCTCGGTGTCGATCTTGCCGAACACGACATCGGTGTGCGTCTCGGAGGCCTTCTCGAACACCGGCGCAAACGCGCGGCAAGGTCCGCACCACTCCGCCCAGAAGTCGAGCAGCACGATGCCGTTCTTCTCGATCGTGTCCTTGAAATTCTCGGCCGTGACTTCCAGCGTCGCCATATCGGCAGCCTGGCAGGTATTGCGTCGGTCGGGTAGGGCGCCGCAAGAGATTCGCGGATCCCCGAGGAAGCCTGCGGATCTGCCATGGCGCACCACTTGCTGCGATCCGGAGCATGACCACCGAAACCAGTCATGTCGTCGTGGGCTACGACTTCACCGCCAGCGCCGACGAGGCGCTCAAGCGAGCCATCGGCGTAGGCGCACGCGCGCCGTGGCACGTCCTCCACTTCGTGTGCGTGCTGACGCGCGGGACGATCGCAGACGCCGACGCGGTCGAGGAGCGGCTGACCGAGACGATCCGCGAGGTGTTCGCCGCCGCCGAGATCGAAGGCAGGGTGAGCTTCTTCGTGCACGTCCACATCGGCAGGCCGGCGGAGGAGATCCTGCGCGTCGCCAAGGACGTCGGTGCGGACCTGATCATCGTCGGCCAGGGCGAGCACGGCCGCCTGCGCTCCGTCGCCGAGAAGGTCGTCCACGAGGCAGGCTGCACCGTCGAGGTCGCGCGCGACAAGGCGTACGCCTACGTGCCGCTGCTCGAGGTCGTCGAGAAGGAGAAGGACCCGGGCTACGTAACGCCGCACCGCTACACGTATGAAGACGCGCGGGTGACGCTCCGCCCACGCGACTGGCCCCTGTACTAGCGCCGCGCTACCCTTCTGGAGTGGCGAAGCTTCGCATCTCGTACAACGCGCCCGTTGTCCTGACGTTCGCGATCGCCGCGGTTGTCGCGTTCCTGCTCGGCCATGCGTCGAACGTGTTCGCGCAGTGGTTCGTCGCGTATCCGCGGCTCGACGGCATCCAGTCCTACGTCGGGTTGTTCTCGCACATCCTCGGGCACGCGAACTGGGAGCACCTGCTCGGCAACTTCATGCTGATCCTGCTGATCGGTCCGATCCTCGAGGAGCGGCATGGATCGATCACGTTGCTCGTCATGATCCTCGTGACGGCGCTGATGACCGGCCTCGCGACGCTCGTGTTCTCGAACGCCTACGTGATGGGCGCGAGCGGCATCGTGTTCATGATGATCCTGCTCGCCTCGCTCGCGAACGTGAAGGGCGGCGAGATTCCGCTGACGTTCCTGATCGTCGCCGTGATCTACATGGGCGGCGAGATCGTCCACAGCGTTCGCAACGACGGCATCTCGCACATGGCCCATCTCGTCGGTGGCGCGGTCGGCGCGGCGTTCGGCTTCATCGGGGCGCGCAAGCGGCAGCCGAAGGCGACCAAGCCGATCGCGATCAAGCCCGTCGTCTGAGTTTAGTCAACTGACTAAATTGTCCGCAGGCGCACCGCGCAGGTTGCAACCTCGCGGTTGCACCGGAGCGCCCCGGTGCGCGTAAGTCGCCTGGATGCGGTGCGCGGCCGCGGTCCGGGGCTTGCTGTTGTCACCGCAGCATGAGGCGAGTCGGATTCGTCGTGCTGTGGGCGTGCGCGTGCTCGAGTCACGCGAAGAGCCCCGGCGGAGGCGCGGGCGACGCAGCGGGTGGCGACGGCGTCACGAGCGTGTGCGCGGGAGGCGCGGCGATTCCGGTGAGCTCGTCGACCGCCGCGTGGACGCCGCGCGCGCACGGGCCGACCGGCGACTACGACGGCGATCGCTTCGCCGACTACGTCGACCTGCACCCGTCGACCGGGCAGTACTGGATCCACCTGAACAAGCGCGACGGCAGCTTCGCGGGTGCAGGGATGAACTACGCGAGCGGGCAAGTGCAGGCCGAGGATCGCTGGGAGATCCTCGTCGGCGATTTCGACGGCGATGGTCTCACGGATGTCGGCGATCGCGAGCTGGCGACCGGCGACGTCACGGTGCGGCTCAATGCCGGCGATGGCACGTTCGCGGCGACCGCGGCCGCCATGGCGCACACGAGCAGCGGCGGCGCGTGGGAGGAGCTCGTCGGCGACTTCAACGGCGATCGTCGCGCGGACCTCGCCGATCACGATCTGACGACCGGCGCGTTCTACATCCGGCTCAACTGCGGCGACGGCACGTTCGCGGGCGCGAGTGCGGGTGGCGGGACGCTGGCGGTCGGCCCGCGGTGGGAGGCGCTCGTCGGCGATTTCACCGGCGACGGCTACACCGACTTCGCGGATCACAACCTCGACGACGGCACGCTCTACGTCCACGAGAACCTGCACGATGGGAGCTTCGCATCCGCGACCTGGGGCACCGCGACGACCGCGCACGGCGCCGCATGGGAGACGCTCGTCGGCGACTTCACCGGCGATGGCTTCACCGACTACGCCGATCACGATCTCGCGTCGGGCCAGTTCTTCGTGCACGAGAACCGCAAGGACGGCACGTTCGCGCCGAGTGGCACCGACTGGGGCCACGGGCAGACGTCCGCAGGCGCCGACTGGGAGGTGATGGGCTACCGGATCCAGCGGCCGTTCGCGCAGAACGGGCGGCCGTGCGCGTACTACGGCGCGCAGTGCGAGGATGCGTCGCTCGCGCACACGAACGCGGCCGGCATCGGCTCGCTGCGCATCAACTTGCGGATCGCGGGCCACGCGACGTGGGATGCCGCGGCATTCGCGCCGTATGACCAGGAGATCGCGGCCGCCGCGCGCGATCAGATCGAGGTGGTCGCGCTCGTCAACAACGAGGCGATCGCGAATGCGGGCCAGGGCACCTGGAACGCGCCGCCGACGACGAGCGACGGCCGCAACGCGTACGTCCAGATGTACGTCGACGCGATCACGGCGCTGATGCAGCGCTACGGCGACACCGTCAAGTACTGGGAGATCTGGAACGAGCCGAACGCGTGCTCGTCCGACTACCTCTCGGTGTGCAACCAGAACCCGCAGACCGCCGGCGGAAGCTTCATCCGCGCCGACATCCTCGCGAAGATCATGGCCGAGACGTACGTCCAGAACCGCGACCTGATCGTCGCGAAGGATCTGCACCTCGGGTTCGGCGGCATCTACGCGCACGACGTCAACGGCGCCTACGCCGCGACCGACTACATCGCCGAGGCGATGGACAACGGCGTGTGGACCTGGTTCCAGCAGCACTACGGCCGCGCGTTCGCGTGGGACTTCTTCGCGTTCCACATCTACACGACGCTGCAGCCCGGCGCGCCCCCGGTGTCGCGCGCGACGATCGACAGCTTCCTCGACGACCTCGCGAGCACGCGCACCGCGCGCGGCGACCACTCGCCGGTGTTCATCACCGAGTACGGCTATCCGACGCCGCAGCTCTCCGAGGCGCTGCAAGGCACGGACATCGATACGACGCTATCTGCGTTCGAGGCGCGCGGTGAGATCGCGCGGACGTACGTCTTCCGCATCACCGAGTGGGGACCGAGCGCGCAGGTGCACTGGGGCATCTATCGCGGCGACGGCACGGCGAAGCCCGCGGTCGACGTCTATCGCCGTCACGCGGCGGGATGCACGCGATGAGAGCGGTCGTGCTCGTGTCGCTCGTGGCGTGTCACGGCTCGCATGCGCGCGAGCTCGGGGACGCATCGCCGGACGGCATGCAGTGCCCGGCGGGGCCGTCGATCGACGAGGCGCCGGCCGCGCCGCTCGCGGTCTTCCCCCCGCTGCGCTTTGCCGATGTGCCGTCGCTCGGGACCGCCGCGACGACCGCGTGCGTCGATACGAGCGCGCTTCCCGCACACGCGGCGCTCGATGCGCTCGTGCCGCAGATCCTCGACGAGGCCGGGCTCGCCGCCGCGCCGCCGGGTTGCGCGTGCGACTGGTCGATCGTGCTCTCTGCGTCCGCGCCTTCGCTCGACGGCGATGCCGCCGCGGCGTGGGCCGCCGCCGGTGACGCGCCCGAGCGCTACGCCGCCGTCTCGGTGACGACGAATGGCCGCGCCGTCACGACGCTGTACGCACCGAGCGAGCGCGCGGCTCTCTATGCGGTGCGCGCGGCGATGGCGCTGTACCAGCAGTCGCGCGTCGCGGTCGGCACGTTCGTTGACTGGCCGAGCTTCGCAGCGCGCGGCGTGCTTGAGGGCATCTACGGTCCGAACAGTTATTGCGACGCCTCGACGGCGTTCTGGCTGCCGTGGCGCGTGCTCGATCGCACGGAGGCGATCCGGCTCGCGAGCCGCACGCGCCTGAACACGTTCATCTACGGCCCGAAGTGCGACCACTACTCGAGCCCGAACGGCTGGAGCGTCGACTATCCGGCGAGCGAAGGGCAGGTCGTCGCGACCGCCGCGCATGTCGCCGACGAGCAGCTCGTCGACTTCGTGTGGAGCGTGCGTCCGCTGACGTTCTTCCAGCAGGGGACGTACGCCGTCAACCTCGCCGCGCTGAAGACGAAGCTCGACCACGTCCGCGCGCTTGGCGTGCGCCACTTCGCGCTGTTCTGGGACGACAGCTACGACTACGCGGGCACGGTCGCGCAGCAGATCCAGCTGATGAACGACGTCGACGACTACGTGCGCGCAAGTGATCCGACCGATCACCTGATCGTCGTCGGGCAGCCGTACTGCGGCCCGCCCGGCGGCCCGAGCGGCGACTTCTGCAGCGGTCCCGACGCGACGACCGATGCGTTCGGCACCGGCCTGCATCCCGAGATCGAGATCCTGTGGACCGGTCCCGCCGTCGAGCCGGCGACGATCGCGGCGCACGACCTCGACGCGATCGACACCTCGTACCGGCGCCACGTGAGCCTGTGGGACAACTGGCCGTGCGCGGGCGGCGCGCCGTGTCCCGGCAGCCACTACACGGGGCGCTCCGCGGATCTGCCGTCGGCGGCGCACGGCATCTACATCAACCCGGTGCTCAACGAGTATCCGGGGCCGGCGAATCCGCCGCGCGCGTTCATGCAGGTCGTCGGCGATATCGCCGCGTACACGTGGGATGCGGCGCACTACGCCGAGCCCGCCGCGGATGCCGCGTGGCAGCCGCTGCTCGCGCGCGACGAAGCGATCGATGGCGCGTGCCGGCCGTGCAACGGCGACGCGGCGGGATGGACCTGTGGCGGCGCGCACGAGATCCACTTCTGCGACTTCGATACCGCGTGCGAGACGGTGCTGCCGTGCCCCGGCGGATGCGAGTCGGAACCGCCCGGAGAGGCCGATGTCTGTCACTGATGCGCGAACGGTGCGCACGCGGTCGGGTCGTACTCGCGGCTCGCGCTCGCGGGCACGCGCTGCGAGAGGTACGTGTGGCCGTTGCACGTAAGCGCATAGCCGCCGTAGCTGCCGTCGGCCTGGTACTGGCTGCACGCGCACGGGCAGTCCGGGCAGAAGTTCTCGCCGTCGTCGGGGCAGCTCGTGTTGACCTCGCCCGTGCAGCAGTCGGCATCCGCCCAGTCGCCGGCGCACTCGAACGCCTCGTGCACGGCAACGCGCTCCTCGGCACTCGGGGCACCGGGGCAGTCGCCGACGTTCGCACCGCGCACGCGCACGCTGCCGACCGCGACGCCGTCGCCGCGTGCGTTGTTGTCGCCGCCGCAGTAACCGTGCACGACGATCTCGATCACGTCGTGATCGCCGACGGTATGGCCGGCACTCGCGAGAGCGGCGACCGCGCACGCGTACTGATCGCTGTCACAGCTCGCGTCGATCGCGGCGCCCCACGAGAGGCCGTAGCCGCCGGGGTACTCGCGCGCGAGCACGTTGAAGCTCGACTGGCCGAGCAGACAGTCGAACAGGCCGGGCAGGTCGCGATGGATCGCGCCGGGCGCGAACACGATCCACAGCGCGTGCGTCGCGGGCGCATCGGGCGGCGGGATCGCCGTGTCGACGGCCTGCGCGTCCGCTGCGAGCGCCGCATCGGGCGCCTGCATCGTCTTCGCATGCTGACAGCCGAGGAGGATCGAGATGCCGAGGAGCGCGCGCATGATTAGTCACTTGAATAACATGGTCCTCGTCATCGCGATCGCGCTGAGTGGATGTCACGGTCACGAAGCGGCCGCCCCGCCCGAGCCCGATGCAACGGCGGGTGCCGACGGGCCCGCGGTCGATGCCACGGTGCTCCCGACATGCGCGTGCCCGCTCGGCGACGGCACGTACTGCGCGACCGCGGTGGCCGCGTACGAGACCGCGCACGGCTGTACGGTCGACGCGCTCGCGGGCCACGAGGGTGACGTGCTGCGCTGCACCGCCGGTGCGTGGACCGTCGAGGCCACGTGCGCGAACGGCTGCTACGTCGCGCCCGACGGTACGCCCGATGGCTGCAAGGCGACGGCCGCGAGCTATCACCTGCCGTGGATGTGCGGCGTGACGTATCCGGTGACGCAAGGCAACCACGGCGACATCTGCGGCTCCAACGGCGGCGACCACACGGGCACGCAGGACTACGCGTGGGACTTCGGCATCCCGCGCCACACCGAGCTGCGTGCGACGCGCGCCGGCACCGTGACGCTCGCCGCGAACGTCGTCGGGCCGGGCCAGAACTGCTACGACGGCTGCACGCAGCCCTTCGGCACGACCGAGTTCTGGCAGTGCTGCAACGCCTGCATCAACACGTCGAATCACGTCAACGTCGCGCACGGCGACGGTACCGTCGCGACGTACTGGCACATGGACGAGGTCACGGTCCACACCGGGCAGGTCGTGCAGCAAGGAGATGTCCTCGGCTATTCGGGCACGAGCGGCTGCTCGTCGGGGCCACACCTTCACTTCCAGGTCATGGGAGACTGCCCGGGTGGGTACTGCCAGAGCGTCCCGATCGACTTCGACGAAGCCGGCGCGCCCGCGTGCGGCGACAACGTCACGTCGCGCAACGCGTGCCCATGACGCACAGGGGATCTACGCGCGCGGCAAGATCGCGCAGGCGGCGCTCGAGGTGTTCGCGCTGCACGGCTTCGAGGGCGCATCGACGCGCGACATCGCCCGCCGCGCCGACGTCAACCAGGGGCTGATCACCTACTACTTCGGCTCGAAGGAAGCGCTGTGGAAGGCGTGCGTCGATCAGGTGTTCGCGCGCCTGTTCGACCGCTACGTCGCCGCGCCCCCGACGGGGACCCAGCGCGAGCAGCTGCGCGCCGCGATCCGGACGTTCGTGCAGTTCGCGGCCGAGAACCCCGAGGTCCACCGCTTCATGATCCACGAGGCCGGCGCGAACACGCCGCGGCTGCGCTGGATGCTCAAGCGCTACGTCGCGCCGCTGTTTTCGTTGACGCGCGAGCTGCTCGAACGGGCGCGTGCCGAGCGCGGGCCGTCGATCGCGATCTCGCCCGAGCAGCTGTTCACGTTGCTCGTCGGGGCCGCGCCGCAACCGTTCGCGACCGCCGCGGCCGCGCGCCAGCTGTTCGGCGTCGACCCGCGCGACGCGGCATTCGTCGACACGTGGTCGGCGTTCGTCGAGCGGCTCGTACTGCCGGGCTAGCCGAAGTTGTCGAAGTCTTCCGGCGACAGATCCGACAGCTTGCCGAGGATCTGCTCCATCGCGCTCTTCGCGGCCGGCCCGCCGTCGACGTGCTCGGGATCCTGATAGTCGAGCGCCTTGAAGCCGCCGAAGTTCGTGCGCGCGTGGTGCTCGAGGTGCGGCGCCCAGTGATCGTGCTGCCACGCATCCATGTACGTATCGGTGATCACGTCCGCGACGCGGCCGTCGGCGATGTAGGCATCGAAGCCGGGGTAGGCGAGGCCGACCCAGGGCAGCTCGTCGGTGTCGACGATGAAGATCGGGTACTCGCCGTGCGCGTCGGGCTTGCCGGCGTACATGAAGCGGCGCGAGTCGGAGCCATCGGGCAGCACGAGGCACTTGCCGGTCAAGAGCTTGCCGAAGTCGGCGTACATCGCGGCGGTCTCGTCGTCGAACTCCTCCGCCATCATCTCGACGAACGAGCGCCACTTGAGGCGCGGCGCCGTCTTGCTGCCCTCGAAGATCGGCAGCGTGTCGTACGCGAGCCACTGCGCGAGGCTCGTCGGGATCTCGCTGCCGTCGGGCATCGATAGCTGGGCGATCTGCGCGCGCGTCAGCGGCTTGGGCGCATGCGTCGGATCGCGGCGCTCGCGGTCGGCGGCGATCGCGAGCTCGACGAGCCCCGTGCCGCGCATCTGGAGCACCTCGACCTTGCCCGCCTTGCGCTTCACGGGCGCCTTCGTGGTTGCCGGCGCCTTCGCGGGCACGAGCTTGCCGGTCTTGATCGGCGGCTTGCGCTTTTCGGGCGGACGGCGCGCGGCGAGCTTCTTCTTCTTCGCGGCGGCCTTCGGCAGGCCCTGCTTTGCCTTCGGCTTCTTCTTCATACAAAGAAGTCCGGCATCAGCTGCTGCGTCGGGTCGACGGCGTACTCGCTGAGGTCGGTCTTACCCGCGCTCGCGAGCACCTCGTCATCGATGAAGAAGTTGCCGGTGCATTCGCGCGACGGCCGGTTGAAGATCACGTACGCCGCATCGGCCATGATCTCCGGCTTGCGCGATGCCTTCATCATGTTGCTGCCGCCGAGCAGGTTGTTGATCGCGGCGGTCGCGATCGTCGTGCGCGGCCACAGCGCGTTGAACGCGATGCCCGCGCTCTTGAACTCGCCCGCCATGCCGAGCACGCACATGCTCATCCCGAACTTCGCCATCGTGTAGGCGACGTGCGGCGCGAACCACCGCGTCTCCATGTTGAGCGGCGGCGACAGGTTGAGCACGTGCGGGTTCGCCGCCTTCTTGAGGTACGGCACGCACAGCTTGCTGCACAGAAACGTCCCGCGCGTGTTGATCTGGTGCATCAGGTCGTACCGCTTCATCTCGGTCGACTCGGTTCCGGTCAGGCTGATCGCGCTCGCGTTGTTGACGAGGATGTCGATGCCGCCGAACGTCTCCGCGGTCTTTGCGACGGCCGCCGCGACCTGCGCCTCCTCGCGAACGTCGCACGCGATCGGCAGCGCCTTGCCGCCGGCCGCCTCGATCTCCTTCGCCGCGGAAAAGATCGTGCCCGGCAGCTTCGGATTCGGCTCCGCCGTCTTCGCGACGATCGCGACGTTCGCACCATCACGCGCCGCCCGAAGGCCAATCGCCAAACCGATACCGCGGCTCGCGCCGGTGATGAACAGGGTCTTTCCGCGCAGGGACATGCGCGGAACCTATCAGAAGTCGTCGGCGTTCATCGTGTCGGACATCAGATCCGGGTCCAGTGGCCGATTCACTTTTGCCAGCATCTGCGCGGCGGCGATGCCAAGCACACATCCGCCGCCAAACACCCAGAACGACAAGCCGGCCCCGACGAATCCCGCCGGCCCCGGCTTCGTCGCGATGAACACGCATCCCGTGATGATCCCGATGATGATGCCGAGCAGCGCGAGCGTCGACGGCGTCATCGGCAAGTCGGGCTTCTTGTTCGCGATCGCGAGCCCCGCCGCCGCGAGCAGCCCGAGCGCCGCGATCAGCGCCGCGACGAGCGTGATCCAGCCCATCGGCGCGAACGCTCCCGACGTGTTGATCGCCGACGACTCTCCGAAGTCGCGCAGGTGCTGCACGAACTCGCTGTTCGAGTAGTGGTCGCAGTCGTTCTCGCCGAACGCGCTCCCGCACTGGCTCATGTCGCGCAGGCCGAACGAGATCTGCTCGTACATGTTGCCGTTCGACAGCCACTGCCTCGTCACCGCCGAGTAGATCAACGCGGCCCCCGCGACGAGCGCGAGCACGATCCCGATCACGCGGTGGTTGTTCGGCTTCTCCGGCTCGTCGCTCATTTCGCGCTCCTTGCCCCTTCGGGTGGCAGCTGCGGCATCACCTTGCCCATCTCGATGTACTCGTGATGGGCGCCCGTCCATAGATCGTCCGCGATCATCGCCCGCCCGGCTCGCGCCGCGATCACCGCCGCGCGCACGACCGCGTTCTTGATGTAGCCGCCGGTCATGTCGAACCGCTCGGCGAGCGCGTGGAAGTCGACCGCGTCGTGCAGCTTCGTCGCGGGCGGCAGCAGCTGCTGCCACAGCTTCGCGCGCTCGTCGACCTCGGGCTCGGGGAAGCGGATGCGGAAGTTGAGCCGCCGCTGGAGCGCCGGATCGATCGCGCTCTCGGCGTTCGTCGTCAGCACGCTGACGCCATCGAACGTCTCCATGCGCTGCAGGATGTAGTTGACCTCGAGGTTCGCGAACCGATCCTGCGCGGTCTTGAGCTCCGTGCGCTTGCCGAACAGCGAGTCCGCCTCGTCGAACAGCAGCATCGCGTGCGCGTCCTGCGCCTCGTCGAAGATCTTGCCGAGGTTCTTCTCGGTCTCGCCGACGTACTTCGACACGACCGCACTGAGATCGATCCGCACCAGCTCGAGCCCGAGCTCGCTCGCGATCACGCTCGCCGCCATCGTCTTGCCGGTGCCGGGCTCGCCGCTGAACAGCCCCGCGACGCCGCGCGAGATGCCGAGGTGCCGCTGATAGCCCCAGCGCTCGAGGATCTGCGCGCGCTCGCGGACCATCGCAATCATGTCGCGCAGCGTGTCGATCACGTCGTCGGGCAACACGAGCTCGCCCATCTTCGCCTTGCGGCTGACGACGCTGCCGTACGTGCCGAGCCGCAAGCTGAGCCGACGCGAGACCGCACCTTCGAGCACGTCGCGCTCGAGCGGCACGCGCGCCGCCGCCGCAAACCGCGCCGCCTCCTCGACGACATCGCTGATCGCGCCGGCGCCGATCACGTAGCGCGCCGCGAGATCCGCGGCTTCGTGCGTCGGTCCCTTGCGCGCCGCGAGCTCGGTCTCCCACGCGCGCTCGCGATCCGCCAGCTCGGTGCGCGGCATCGCGACGATCAGCGCCGGCCGCCCGAGCTCGATGTGGCCACCTTTGCCCGTCGAGCCGGCGATCAGCACGCCCTTGAAGTTGCGCAGCGCCGCGAGGTGCTCCGGCGCGAGCTCGCCGCGCTCGTCGTACAGCGCATCGGCATCGGCGAGATAGACGACGGCATCGCGCAGCTGCGCGGCGACGAGCGCCGCCCCGAGCAACCCCGGCTCTCGGCGCGCGACGAGCGCCGGCACGCTGATCACCATGCCCGGCCGCCCGAGCGCCGCCTTGAGCCGGTGCGCCGCGGCCTGCCGGCCCGAGCCGCGCGGCCCGCGCATCACGACTGCCATCCGCTCGTCGCGAACGACCGGCACGAGCGCATCGACCTGCGTGCACACGCTCTGCGGCAACACCGCCGGATGCGGCGCGCTCGTCACCAGCGCTGCGATCGCACTCACCGGCGGCTGCAGCTCCCACTCGCCGAGCAGCCAGCCGAGCGCCGACGGATGCAGCTCGATCGCGGCCGCCAGCCCATCGCCATCGACGGCGAGCACGCGACATCGCCGCAGCTCCGAGCCCGGCGCGACCTCGCGCAGCAGCTCGACCGTCGCGATGCCGAGCACGTCGGCGCACGTCTCGACGTACAGGCCCGGCTTGCGCCGCGGCACGAGCGCGTGCACGAGCTCGCGCGTGTCGAGGTCGACCGCATACGCGAGCGCCGCCGCGGTCACGGCCCCGCCGATCGCCGACAACCCGAGCCGCTTGACCAGCAGCCCGAGCGGCGTCTGCCGCGCATCGACGCCCGCGCCCGCGATCAGCCCCTCGAGCTCCGCGAGCGCCTTGCGATGCGTGCCCTGCGGCCGCAACGTCCCACCGGCGAGCCGCGCCGACGCCGCCGCATCGCGCAGATAGATCTGCGACGCAACCCGCGCATCGGCGAACCCCGATCCCGCATCGAGTCGCCGCAGCAGCGCTGCCTCGGCGTGCAGGCGTACCTCGCCGACGATCGCAGGAAGCCACGCGTCGCTCACGCGTCCATCATCGCACGCTATTCGCGCAGCGCCATCACGGTACTGACGACGGCGATCGCCGTCGCGAAGGCCCCACTGAGCATCGATCCACGCTCGCCGCTGGCAAGCAACGCGACCGACTCCGCCAGCATCACGCCGGCCATGATCGTGGCGCCCGTGAGCAGACGGCGTCGCACGTGCGAGTCGGAGCGGCCGCGCTCGAAGCGCCCGAGCAGCAATCCCAGCGCGGCCCCGACGACGGCGCCGGCGAGGATGCCGCCGATCGCGCGCAGCCAGCCGATCGCGTGCATGGCGACCGCCACCATGATCGGCGTGCCGACCAGCAGCCCCAGGCCGGTGACCATCGGCACCTTCGAACTGCGCGCGACCGACGAGGCCTCGACGCGCGGCACATTCGCGACGATCGCGCGAAAGCATGCGAGCACCTCGCCGGCGGGCACTGCACATGTGCCCGTGCACGTCGCCGTGATGCGCGCGTGCTCGTCGTCGATCACGATCTTCGAGAACCCGGCGCGCAGCAGCGCCTTGACAGCATCGCGCAGCTCGCGGTTCGCGAGGACGGCTCCTGCGAGAGGCGTCTCGGTCGTGATGTAGACGAGCGCGTCGAAGTCGGCGTCGCCCGTCTGCAGCTCGCGCGAGATGCCGTCCCGTTTCGCGTCCGCGTCGAACGTGCTCTCGATGGCGAGCGCGATATCGAGCGGGCGCCGGCCGCGCAGATCGACGCTCTCGCGATAGTGCGCCGCCGGCCGCACGACGCCGACGTACGGCGCCGATAGCTCGACCTGCTCGTGGTCATCCCCCGATAGCGTGATCGTGACGTCGTCCGGCGCGATCGCGATCAGCTCTTGTCCCAGCGTCCCCACCACCTCCGAGCGTACGCCCGGCGCGCCACTGCCGGCTCAGCCGAGCACGCGCTTCCACCACGGCTTCTTCTGCGCCTCGGCGAGGTCCTGCGCATCGCCGAGCGTCGACGGGCCCTTGGGCTCCGACTTGACCTCGGGCCCGGTCAGCGTCGAGGCCGGCTTCGCGGGCTCTTTCACCTCGGGGCCGGTCAGCGTCGTCGCCGGCTTCGGCGGCACCTTGCGCTCGGGCCCGGTGAGCGTCGACTCGCCCGGCTTCGGCGGCTCGTCCTGATCGCCTTCAGCCTTCGTGACGGCGACCGCGGTGTTCGGCCTCAGCAGGTCGTCCTGCGCGTCTTCCTTGTCGACGAGGCCCTCGCGCAGCGCCGCAACGCGCTCGATCAGGTCGCCGTACGCGCCGAGCAGCTGCGCGTGCTTCTCGTCGCCGGTGACGAAGTTCGGCTGGAGCACGGCGAGCGCCTGCTCGAGCAGGTCGCGGCGATCGTGCGCGTACACGAACTGCGACAGCTCCGGGTCGCGGCCTTCGACGGCGGCTTGCAGCGCTTCGAGCGCCTTGAGCTCGCGCGCCGGCAGCTGCTGGTTCTGGACGACCACGTGCTCGCGGTTGAAGATCGCGCGGACGAGGGCGATCAGCTGGCCGCGATGCTCGGTCGTCTGGTCGTGATCAGACTGCAGCTCGGGGAGCTCTTCGTCGTCGGACTTCTCGAGCTCGCTCTCGCGCTGGCGTTCGATGTCGCGCTCGAGCTCGGGTCCGTCGACGTCCTTCTCCTCGGCGCGCATTCGCGGTCAGCCTTCGATCTTTTCCCACCACTGGCACCACCAGTCGAAGCCGACCAGGATGCGCAGCTTCGGGTGCCAGCAGTAGGCAATCTTTTCGTCGGTGTTGAGGTAGTAGAGGCAGTTGCCGCACTTCTCGTCGCCGTAGGGAACGCCCTTGAGGACGTTGTCCTGCTGCATGTGCGAGAGGCGCAGAGCTTCCTTCTCGTCCTCGGGCTTCGGCTCCGGCTTCGGCAGTAAATCGTCGTCGGCCATTGCGGGCCGAGAGTACTACTTCTTGCGCAGACGCTGAGCGAACCACGCGACCGTTTCGGCCATGCCGTCCGCGACCTGGTGGGACGGGACGTAGCCGAGCGCGCCGGAGATCTTGTCGATCGCGGCCTGCGAGTGCGGGATGTCACCGGGCCGCGGCGACTCGAATACCGGCTCTGCATGCGCGACCTCGGGCACATCCTTCGCGAGGTCGTCGCGGATCAGCGCGAACAGCTGCTTCAGGTCCGTGCGGC
>JAFAOG010000062.1 GCA_019237945.1 Deltaproteobacteria bacterium
GCCGCGCAGATCGAGACCGCGCAGCGGGGTGACGTGGTGGTGCTCCGTGGCGACCAGACGCCACCACCGCGATTCGAGTTGGTGGATGCGGAGGCGGTCGACGGGCCGATGTGGCTCGGCGCGCACTCCATGCACGTGGCGCTGATCAACGTGTACCGCCGCTTATGAGCTCCCGATGGGTGAGGTCACCCAGTACGGCAGCGCCGATACTGTCGCCTCGATGACACGCATCCTCTGCCCGGTCCTGGTGGGTCGCCAGGCCGAGCTGGCGCAGCTGGACGCTGCCGTGCGCGGGGCGCAACAGGGGCGCGGCGGTGTCGTTGTCGTCAGCGGACCAGCCGGTGTGGGCAAGTCGCGTCTGGTCGACGAGGCGGCGCGCTCCGCACCTCACGCGGGCAGCGCGGTGCTGGTCGGGCGATGCCTGCCCTCCGCGTTGCCTGACCCATATCGCCCCATACGGGAAGCACTGCTGGCACTGCCGCCGGAGACCGCCGTCGACGTCACGAGATCGCTCGGCGCGCTCGCGGCAGCGCTCAGCGCCATCGTGCCCACGCTCGCATCGGGGGAGGTCCCGGTGAAGCCCGAATCCCCTGTCGTGCTCGCGGAGGCGCTGCTGCGAGCGCTGACCGTCATCGGCGGCGCGACGGCTGCCGTGCTGGTGGTCGAGGACATCCAGTGGGCGGATGCCGAAACCCTCCACGCCATCGAATACATGGCGCATCACGCGAGCTCGAGACGCGTCGCAGCCGTGTGCACCATGCGCAGCGACACCACCGGTGACGCCGCCCGCGTGATGGCTCGACTCGAAGCGCAGCGTCTGGTCAACTCGATCCGCCTCGCGCCGCTGACGGCTGCTGACGCCGTCCAGATGGCAGCGCGAATGCTCGAGACGGAGGCACTCGACGATGAGCTCACCGGCTACATCCTGGAGTCAGCCGACGGCCTGCCGTTCCTGATCGAGGACCTGCTCGCCACAGCCGTCGCCAGCGGAGCGGTGAATCACGAGGGCGCCATATGGCATCTCTCCGCGCCGCAGCGCCTGGCCGTGCCCGAGAGCTTCGCCGTCAGCGTGCGTGAGCGGCTGCATGCGATGGGCCCGGAGGAGCGCCACCTGCTGGGCGCCGCGGCGCTGTTCGGACGCGCCTTCGACTGGGAGCTCGCGGCGCGAGCCGCAGACTGCACCCTCACCGTCGCGCAACGAGCGCTCACCCGTGCGCTCAACCTCCAGCTGCTCGCGATGGACGGCGGCGGATATCAGTTTCGGCACGCTCTGACGCGCGACGCATTGATCGAGGAGCTGCTGCCGCACGAGCGCGTGGCGCTGGCCACCGCGTGCCTCGCCGCATTGGAGAGCACGGAGCGCGGTGGCAGCGAGCTTCACCTGGCCGCGGACCTCGCCCTTCTCGCCAACCGGCCGGAGCGAGCCGCGTCGCTCCTGCTGCAGGCGGGCAGTGCAGCCCTCGCGCGCGGCGCGCTGGAGAGTGCGACTGCGGCGCTGCGTCGCGCCGAAGGCCTCGCCGTGCGCGACTCGGAGCTGCGTGCAGGCATTCTCGAGGCGCTGATGGAGGTGGTGGCTGCGGCAGGTGACATGGCCCAGGCCCGAGAGGTTGCACGCTCCCTCATCGAAACACTGGGCGCTGGCGATGCCCCGTCTGCGCGCACCGCGACGGCACACCTGCTGCTTGCTCGCTGCGCGGTGACGGCGACGCATTTCGAGGTCGCGCGCGAAGAGCTGGAGCGGGCAGAGATGCTCGCGCAGGAGGCGGGGGATCGGGCGCTCGCCGCGCGTATCATCGCCGTCGCCGCGCACCTCGCGGCCGGTGAAGGGAAAGCCGGCACTGCGGAGACGCTGGCGCGGCACGCCGCTGCCGAAGCAGAGGTGACGCGACAGCCGGAGATCGTGTGCGAAGCTCTCGAGGTGGTCTCGCGGTGCGCGCGAATGCGCGACCTGGAGGAGGCCAGGCGCACCGGAGAGCGGATGCTGGTCGTCGCCGAGACGGCGGGGCTGGCCTTCTGGCGGATGCGCGCGCTGTACCAGATCGGCATCGTCGAAATGTTCCGGTCGTACCGCGTCGATACGCTGCTGCGGGCACAGGCGGAGGCGGAACGCCTCGGCGCCGCGGCCACCACAACGCACCTCGACCTGGAGATCAGCGCAGCGCTGGAGGCGCAGCACCGGCACGAGGAGGCCCGCGCGCGATGTGAGCGCTGCATCGAGATGGCCGGAGCGTTGGAGCTTCGCGGGGTGGAGGCCGTGGCACACGCGTTCATCGCGATCATCGAGGCCTCCCGCGGCTCGCGGCGGACGATGGAGGCTGCGATTCAGCGCGCATCGGCGGTCGGCGGTGACGATGCCGAGCTCAACGGCGCGCTGTGGGGCGACGCGCGAGCCATCGCGTCGCTGGCGACCGAGGACCGCAGCCGCGCCGTGGACGAGCTGCGCGAGGCTGCCGCGATCTATGCAACGGCGCCGGCGTCGGTGCTGCCGCGCCTGGGAGCCGCGCTGCTCACGGTGGTCGACGCCGTGGAGGGGCGAGAACCAGACTACGATGCGGCGACCGGGGCGACCATGCTGAACGCGCAGGGTGCAGGGTACGTGGCCTGTGCGGAAGCCGTGATGCTGGGACGGCGCGGACTGCATGCGGAGGCGAGGGCCGCTGTGGACCGCGCGGACCAGCACCTCGTCAACTGTCCCTGGTATCGCAACGTGATGCACAGGCTCGTCGCGGAGGCTGCGCTGCAGGACGGCTGGGGCGAGCCGGTGACCTGGCTGACCGAGGCCGCCGCGTATTTCGAGGACTGCGGCAACGAGCGGCTCGCCGCCGCATGCCGCACACTGCTCCGCCGCGCGGGCAGCAGGGTCGCCCGCCCCACACGAGGCGCCCGGTCGCTGCCGGCGTCGCTGCGCGAAGCCGGCGTCACCCAGCGCGAAGCCGAGGTGCTGGCCCTGCTGGGAGAGGGGCTCACGAATCGCGAGATCGCCGAGCGGTTGTTTCTCTCGGAGCGGACGGTGGAGCAGCACGTGGCCTGGCTGAAGCAGAAACTCGGCACGCGGACGCGCGCCCAGCTCGCCATCCAAGCCGCGTCCGAGTTCTCTCTTCCGGGTTGACCTTTTCGCGACGAAGACGGGGGTTTTCCCGGATGTCGCAGCGCCGGGTTCCAGCTGACCCTATGCGGGTTACGGCAACCACCAGGAGACCGCAAATGGCCCAGACGGCCCTCTACAACACGGACACGTCCGACATGTACATCCCTCACGGGCTGTTCCGGACGGTATTCACCACATCCGACGGGATCATCACCAGCGTCGACGGCAGCGAGACCGAACGGGTCACCGCTGTGCACTCGTACTTCGACAACGTCCTTCGCTTCCTCGACGCGCACCACGGCGGCGAGGACGCCATCGTGTGGCCGGTGCTCAGCGAGCGGTGCGCGGATGCTGCGGGCGTGATCGGCCGCATGGAGGGAGAGCACGCGACGATCCACCAGCTCCGCGACCGCGCCGGCGAGGCACTGGCAGCATGGCAAGCGTCCGCGACGCCGGCAAACGGCGACGCGCTGTCCGCATCGCTGAGCGCGCTGCACTCCAAGGTAGACGAGCACTTCGCCGAGGAGGAGGCCGAGGTGCTTCCGCTCGCGTCGCAGCACATGTCGCCCGAGGAGTGGGGCGCGCTGCCCGGCCACGCGATGCAGCATTTCTCGGGTGACAAGATCTGGCTCATCCTTGGGCTGGTCTTCGAGCAGATGACCCCGGAGCAGCTCACGACGACGTTCGCGCTGCTGCCGCCACCGGTGATCGACATGTGGAAGAGCAGCGGCAACGTGGCGTTCGACGAGTTCATGCGGCAGGTGCGCCCGACTGCCTGATGCCGCGCGTGGCGTCTCAGGTGGCCGGCGGCAGGTTACGCCATATGGCGAGTAGCTGGGTTCCACCCGCGCGCTCACCCACCACGAGGCATGTCCGCGAGGGACAGGCGACGGACTCGAGCACCGCGTGCGACGCGCTCGCCGGCAGGCGCTCCCATCCGCTTGCTCCCAGCGTTGCGATGAGGCCGGCGGCGACGGCGTAGCCAGACTGCGGCGCGGTGCCGACCGCCACGCATTGGCCGGCGGCTGAACACGCGATTGACTGCAGCGCGCTCTGGGCGGCGCCCGCGTCGGCGCCGGCTGGGCGGACTTCCGTCCAACGGCCTGCGCCCGTGGTTTCCACCAACGCCTGCGTGTCGTCACCGTATGCGTTGTTGACGACGCTGTAGTTGCCGACGGCGAAACAGCTGGAGCGCGCTGTGCATGCGACCGAGGAGAGCACGGCGAGGTTGCCGGCGCCGGGAGCGGGGCTCGGGACCACAGACCAGGCCATGCCATCCCAGGACTCGATAAGTGGGTCGGAAACGGGGTCGTCATGGTCGCCGCTCGTGCTGTATCCGCCGACCGCCGTGCACGCCGCGGGCTGGGTGCACGCCACCGCATTTAGCCAGCTGTCGACGCCGCCCGTGGGAGTGGCTCCGGTTGTTGCCGCCCAGCCGGCGCCATCCCATGTGGCCACCCAAGCGGCCGGGAGCTGCCCGGACTTGGATGATCCGACTGCTATGCAACGTCGCTCGAGCGGACACGCGATCCCATTCAGCACGGTGTCTCCCGCCGCGGACGGCAGTGGCGTGATGGCGAGGGCAGCGCCATTCCAGCGGAGCGCAAATGCCTGTGTCGCCGGCGCGTTCGCAGGCGTCTGGGCGCCGACCGCCATGCAGGCGGACGACGATACGCACGCCACCGCGTTCAGCACCGTGTCCGAGTCCGGACTGGGAGCAGTCAGCACGGCCCAACCGGCGCCGTTCCACCTCTCGACCAGCGCCCTGCGATCGTTGCTGCTGCCGTCGACGCTGTACGAGCCGACCGCGAGGCAGAACGTCGTCGAAGCGCACGCGACCGCGTGCAGTGCCATCTCCTTGCCCACGGTCAGCGGCTGAGGGGCGGCAGTCGTGGCCGCCGGATTTGAGCGCACGAGCCGGCTGATGGCAATGCCGCCGCTCACGATCAGAGCGACCAACGCGGCAGCGAGCGCAAGATGGGAGGGGCGTTTCAGACGTTGTAACATGCTCTACGCCTAGAGCATGTTACGCGCTATGCGCTTCGTAAGCTGCCGTCGGCGGCAGCTTTCCAACCGTGCCGGGAAAGGGAATCGAACCCGGTCCGCGGCACCGTTCCTGAATACGCTCGTCCCGCATTGATGCAGCGTTGATGCAAACGGGCCGCCGGCGCGGCCCGCCCACTGACTCTCGGTTGACCAACGTTTGGTCCGTGGCCCGGAGTCGTGCGGGACTCTGCGCGTGCCCGCAACCACCGCGCCCCGAATCGTGAACCCGCAGCTCTTCACCGTGCGCGAGGTCTGCGGACTGCTGCGCGCCTGCCCCACCACGGTGCGCTCCCTCATTCGTCGCGGCGAGCTGAGCGCGGTCAACGTGGGCGCCGACCTGCGCATTCCATTGGACGGCCTCCTCTTCTATCTCAACGCCCATCTCGTCCCGTCGCGTTCCCATCCGCCTATTCAGTCCTGGAGGCGGCGCGATGGCGCGGGCTAGCCAGGGCATCACCTGGATGGAGCGGTCCCGGCGCTGGCAGCTGCGTCTCTTCGAGGGCGGCCAGCTCCTCTACCTCCGCTACTTCTCGGTGCGCGCCTATGGGAGCAAGGCTGCCGCGCTGTACGCCGCGGAGCGGGACCGCGCCGAGCAGCTCACCCACCATTCCCGTGGCGATCCGCTCCATCCCGAGCGCGTCACCGTCGACCAGCTGCTCGACCAGGTCATCGCCGCCAAGCAGCACTGGCAGTCAGCCGACGAGCTCCCCGGCCGCGTGCTCCAGATCCGGCACCACCTCGGCGCCCGTTCTGCCTGCGAGGTCAGCGACGCGGACGTCTCCGCCCTGCAGCGCCTGCTCCTCGACTACTACGCGCCCAAGACGGTGCGCCACGGCATGCTCCTGCTCCGCCAGGCGCTGCAGCGCGGCGTCGAGCAGCGCCTCTTGCTCACCAACCCCGCATGCAAGGTGCGCCTGCCGACCCCGCCGCGGCGGCAGGGCCGCTTTACCCCACGCGAGGTGCAATTGCTCCTGGAGGCCGCCGGGGACACCTGGCTGCATCCGGCCATCTGCCTCATGGCCGACTGTGCGCTCCGGCCCGGCGAGGTCTGCGCCCTGCGCTGGGACGACATCCACCCGCAGTGGCGCAACCTGCACGTGCAGCGCTCGCGCGCCACCTTGCGCGCCACTAAGACGCCGCGTGGCGACCGTGTTGTGCCGCTCACCTCGCGCCTGCGCGCCTCCTTGCAAACATGGCGGCCGCTGTGTCGCAGCTGCGAGTGGGTGTTCCCCGCGCTCAACGGCGCTGACCTCCCACTGCGGGTGCAGACGCTCGACGACCATTTCGGCCAGCTGCTGGTGCGCGCCGGCGTGCGCCCGCGCCGCGCTTACGACCTCCGCCGCAGCGCCATCACCTTGGCGGTGACGCACACCGCGCGCGCCGCCAGCCCGGGCAACCTGCAGGATGTGGCCGCCTGGGCCGGACAGCTCGACATCCTCACCACGCTCCGTTACTACACCGACGCCATCGGCGACGAGGTCGACATGGCCGACGTGCTCGAGATGGCCTGGGATGCCAATGCTCCCAACGCAGACAGCAGACCGGCCGCGCCCCGACGCACGGCACCGGTGTCGTGAAGGCGTGGATGCAGAGCTCGTTCGCGAAGTGGCACGGCGGTGGTGCGCAGGCGAATCCCTGCACTCCATCGCAGTGGCGCTCGAGGCGCGCGGTGGTGCGAACGTGCGCGGCTGCACGGCAGCGTCACTCAAGCGCAGCCTACTGCGTCCCACAAGTCCCGCGATTCCGCGGTTGGGCCCTCGCGAGCGACGCCGTCTACAGCAGCCCCAGGCACCTCCCCCCCGCCGCTACCTCCTTAGCGGACTCGCCCGCTGCGGCCATTGCGGACAGTGCATGACCACCAGGGGTCGGGACGGCAAGCCGCGCTACGTCTGTCCCCGCAACGGTGCGCTGACCGCATTGGCCGACGGGGTCGACCAGATCGTCGTCGATGCCGTTTTGCGTCGACTCGAGGCGACCGCATGCGACGTAGCCGTCTTGCTCGTCGGGCTCGGCCCGGATCTGGCTCGCCACTGGCACGAGCGCGTGGCCTTCGGCCGGCAGGTGGCGCTGGTTCGGCGCTTCCTGTCCGCGGTGGAGATCTCACCGACCTCGTTGCCGGGGCGCCACGTGTTCGACGAGCGTCGTGTCCGCCTGTGCTGGCGGCAGCGTCTCGGCGCCTGTGCCTAACATCCGCTCGTGATCGCCGTCCCTCCGGCCGACGCCATCGACGTGATCTGCAGGCGTGCAGAGGCGGCCGTCGTCTGCGGTTCGAGCGCGCAGCGTCGGCACCTGGCTCAGTCGGATGCCAGCCGAATCGCGGATGCCCTGGTGGCTCATCGGCCGGGTCTTCCTGGACTCACTGACGACGGTGAAGTCGAGCGGTTCGCCGAATTGCTGGCAGAGAAGTCGACGAGCGATGCACATCTCAAAGCATTGATCCACAACGGCGCGCTGCTGACGTCGCCTACAGATCCGCACCACCCGGACTGGGAGCCGTACGGCGCCATCGTGGCACTACATGCGCAAGGCGAGATCGAGGAGGCGACCTGGCTGGCGTTCCTGGCCACCCACATCGGCCCGCACGACGCGCAGGACGGCGACTACTGGCACGCGCTCCGCATGGTCTATCTCGGACTGGGCGACGGCACGCTCAGCTGGGCGCGCGTAGTCGTCGACCCCGACGAGCTGCTGCGCTGGCAGGAGCGTCACGAGGAACAGCTAGCCCGGCTGCGTTTCGGCAACCACCGCAAGTTCGAAAGCTGGAAGCACTTCGCTGAGGTGCTGAGCTCCTACGTCACCGGCGTGCTCCAGCGCTCTGACGGCACGCAGCGAACTTTGTTCGCGTCGCCGACACAGTCGGCCGCGGACAACTTTGACCGTCTCATGCACGAGCTGCAATTCATCTACCGCTTCAGCCGGCTTGGGATCTACGACCTGCTCTGCCTGCTCGGCAGCCTCGGTGTCTACCAGCTGGAGCCGGGACAGCTCTACCTTCGCGGTGCAAGCGGCCCGCTCGAAGGCGCCCGTCTGCTCTTCGGCGGCAATGCCGACCCCGACGAGCTGGACCGGCGTGGCTGTGCCCTGGCCACAAAGCTCGGGGTGTCCGTCGGCGCCATGGAAGACGCCCTCTGCAACTGGCAGAAGGGGTTGTAGCTGCCTAACCGTGCCCCGAGGCGGCCGACATGAGTCTCATCGCCCCCAGTCGGCGCACCATATCGGCCCCAGGCTTGGCTTTTGCCCCACGGCGACAAGCGGGGATGATCACGCCACTACGAAGGCGTCGACGCTCACGGACGAACCACTCGATGTCCGGCGATGCTTGCCAAGTACATCCAGCGTGATCGTATGCAGACCGTCGGTGAGTCCAGTGAAGGAGTATTTCACCTGCCACTGGCGCGAGGCCGAGTAAAGATCCGCCAGCGCCACAGTCACACCATCGATGAGCACTTTGGCCTCCCCTTGGTCGGGCCCGGAGGCTGTGACCCACGCTACCGCGTCACCAACGAATGTAAGCGATGCCAGAGCTCCCGCAGTGCCGGAGCTGCGATACGTCCCGCCGCTAGCTCGCGACGACACCAGTCCATTCCAGGTGTCGTACTTGATTTGCGGCGAGGTCTCCTCCAATAGGGTGCTGCCGCTAATAAAGGCATCGACGACGACGCCGATACCCGACGACGTCGCATCCTTGCTCCCAGTTGCCAATACCTGAATCCGGTGACTGCGTGACGATAGTCCGGAAAACGTGAACTGGGCGCTGCCTCGGCTTGCCGCATACAAATCAAACGTACCGACGCCTCTCCCGTCTATGGTCACGAGTGCGTTGCCTTCGTCAGGGCCGCGGCGCGAGATCCATGTCACGCTCCGCCCCGTGAACCGCAGGGCAGCCGTGTCGCCAGGTGTGTCGCTCCGCTCATAGGCGCCACCACTGGCGTTCGCGTCGACGACGTGACCCCACCCGTTGAACTCGATCGCGCCACCATCGTCCTCAAGAGTCAGCGAGGGAGTGATGGCCACGATCAAGCCTTGCTCCGATGCCTGGGTATCGGTGTAGTACCCGAGGGCCCAGTAGTGCTTGCCGAATCCACCGACAACGGTAAGGTCGGTTCCGGGCTGCGCGTTCGCATTCGCTGGAAGCGGTGCTGCCGCTGGCATCCACTGCCCGTCGACGTAGCTCTCGACAAGGCCCTCCGGACGTGACGCTGTGTCCTCGAAGTACCCAGAAGCAACGCAAGATGTAGGCGAGCCGCATGTCACCGCGTACAACTCCGGATGCGGAGCAGCCGTGTTGCTGTTGGCGGGCAGCGGCGCTGTCTGCGCAGACCAGGACGCGCCGCTGATCGTCACGATGAGTCCCTGGTTGCGCTGTGTGGCGTCTAGGTAATCACCGACCACGACGCAATAGCTCGCATCGGAGCATGAGAGGGAGAAGAGGTGAACCTCGGGATTGCCATTTGCGTCTTGAGGCGTGGGCGCCTGAGTAGCCTGCCACCCAGCGCTCGACTCAGTCTCGATCAACCCTTGCTGTCCCCCCGACGTGTCCGCGTAGCTCTGAGCGGTGGCGATACAGGCTCCGCCCACTGGACAGGAAACGTTGTCCAGCAGGATGAATTGCCCTGCCGAGGCGGCATTGGTTGGCAGTGGTGCTCGAGAGGCACTCCAAGCGCCATTCGACATCGCTTCGATCAATCCCTCCGTCGCGCCGTTCGTGAGTACGTAACCCCCGACTGCGACGCATGTGCCCCCCGGCGCACAAGAGACGGCCTGCAGGTACGTGTGCCCTGAGTCCGGGGCGGTGTTCGCGTCCGGCGGCAAAGTGGCCGTCGAAGCGGTCCAGGAGCCGTTTGCCAACTCTTCGATGAGACCGTCCTGGTTGCCGTTGACATCCTGATAGGTTCCGACCGCCGTGCAGACGCCCGCGCTGGGGCAGGACACGTCCACCAGCGCTGGCAGCCCCACAGCGTCGCTCGGCAGCGGTGCGTCTTCACTAGTCCATGCACCTCCGAGCAGGCTCGCAATCACGGCGTGCTGCTGACCGTGCTGGTCGTTGTACAAACCAACCGCAACACATGAGCCGGTCGCAGTGCATCTGACCGCTCGCATTTCCACCGTTGAGGTTGCAACACCGCTCGGTGGCGGGAGCTGCACTGCGCTCCAGCTACCGGCCTGAAGGGTCTCGGCGACTCCATCGCGATTACCCGTGGCATCAAGGTAATCGCCGACCGAGACGCAATCCTGAGCGCTCGTGCACGCTGGCGTTCTGAACTCGGGATTGGGATTAGGACCAGCGTTGGCGGGCATCGGCGCCTCCGTCGGCGCGATGGTGGTAGCGACAGCGGTCGACCCGGCAAACAGCGCTTGCGCAGCACCGAGGCACACGGCGCCGGCCAATCCAAGCGCGAGGCTAGAACGCAAACGCAGCATCATGGCGCACAGTTATCCAGCATGGCCGGCGGGCTGCGCCGAAGCGCACTCCACATCCCCCATCTCGTCCACCCCACTGCTATCTGCCTGAGCATGGCAAGACATGCAATCGACCCGCAAGCAAAGACATATTGACGGTTGTAAACCGCCATCGGATAGACATCCTCCCTCTCCGCCAGACCTCAACACGCCGAAGGCGAGACGATTTCGCACGACCGTCCCCCGGCCCGCGAGGTGCCACGAGGAACGCTCAGGGCGATGTGCCCTCTCCGCTGCCTCTCAGTCGCTTGTACAACTTCTTCAGATAGAAATCAGACAGCACGCCCTTGAACTCCGCGTCGTCAAGGATCTGTTTGTAGATGGCGTCGTTCTCATCCATGCGGGCGATGATGGTGCCCAGGAACTTCGGGTCGAACACGAGCTTGAAGTTGTCCAGCGTGTTGCTCCGCGCCTGGTCGCCGAGCTCCGGGTCCTTCGCCCAGCTCTCCTCGAACTGGTCGAAGAGCAGCTGGTCGGCGTCGGTCAGTGTGATGCCGAAGCGCTCGTTGAGGATGTCGACGATCTTCGACAGCGGCTCCACCGCCGGTTCGCGCATCGCCGGCGTCTCCTCGCCGAGCTTCCACGCGACTTCTCCGTCCTCGTCCTCGAGGCTCAGGACGCCCGTGAACGTCATCTCGTTGCGCAAGTGCGTGAGCGCCACCTCCGCGCCAAGGTCGAGGCTCTCGGAGGTGCTGGCGTCGCGCAGGTAGGCGGCAAGAGCGCGGCAGTAGAGGTAGTCGCGCTCGAGCACGGTGCTGCTGAAGGACACCACCTGCGACAGGAAGGCGTACGTGCGCACAAACCGGTTGAGCAGATCGCGGAAGGCGAGCTGGTCGTCCTCCTCCAACTCCTCGAAGCGCTCCCGTGCCGGCCCCAGCGCCGCATACACGGCGCCGTGCTGGCGGGGGTCGGTGTCGAGGCTGAGCCGCGCCAGCACGCCCGCTACCGACGTGATCTCATCGTCGCGCAGCACTCCATAGGCTTCCAGCCGGTGCCGCGTATCCCATAGGAGGTTGGGATCCGTCGGCGGCGCCACCGTCCGTCCGTAGTAGGGCTCGAACGCCTCCACGATGTCGTCGGTGGTGTTGCGGAAATCGAGCACAAACGTGTCCGACTTCAGCGGGTGGATCCGGTTGAGCCGCGACAGCGTCTGCACTGCCGCCAGCCCGGACAGTACCTTGTCCACATACATCGTGTGCAGCAGCGGCTGGTCGAACCCGGTCTGGAACTTCTCGGCCACGATGAGCACCTGGTGCTCGCCGGTGCCGAACCGCTGCACCGTCTCCGACTCCGGGAAGCCGTTCATGTTGGACTCGCTGTACGGTGGCTCCCCCGCGGCGATGACCCGGCCGGAGAACGCGACCAGCGTGCGCAGGTCTGCGTACCCCTTCTCATGGATGTACTTATCGAGCGCCTGCTTATAGCGCACCGCATGCAGTCGCGACGAGGTCACCACCATCGCCTTGGCCTCGCCGCCGATCTTGTGCGCGGTGTTGGCCCGGAAGTGCTCCACAACGATCTCCGCCTTCTGCGCCAGGTTATAGGGATGCAGTGTCACGAAGCGGGCGATGGCCCGCCTCGCCTTGGCGGACTGATAGTTCGGATCCTCGGCGATCGTCTTCTCGATCTTCCAGAACGTCTTGTACGTCGTGTAGTTAGCCAGCACGTCGAGGATGAAGCCCTCTTCGATCGCCTGGCGCATCGAATAGAGGTGGAACGGCTCATACCGGAGCGTCTCCGGGTTCCACCTCCCGAAGAGTTCCAGCGTGCGGGCCTTGGGCGTCGCCGTGAACGCGAAGAACGAGAGGTTTGGCTGCCGCTGGCGCGCGCCCACCGACTTTGCCAGCGCCTCCTCCACCGGGTCGATGGGCTCGGCCACGATGCCTGAGTCTTCCGCCTCCGCGACCGTGAGCTCCTGCTCGGAGTCACTGCCCAGAGCCACGCGCAGGTCCTTGGCCGCCTCGCCCGTCTGGGATGAGTGCGCCTCGTCGACGATCACCGCATAGCGGCGTGCCGGTGCCTCGCTGAGCTTGTCCAGCACGAACGGGAACTTCTGCAGCGTGGTGATGATGATCCGGGCCTGCTCGCCCAATAGCGCGTTTGCCAGCTGCGTTGAGTCCTTGTCGATCTTCTCCACCACGCCCCAGGCGTGCTCGAACTGGTAGATCGTGTCCTGCAGCTGGCGGTCCAGCACCACCCGGTCGGTGATGACCACGACCTTGTCGAAGACCTTCTGGTTGCCCGCGTCGTGCAGGCTGCTGAGCCGGTGCGCCGTCCATGCGATGGTGTTCGACTTGCCGGACCCCGCCGAGTGCTGCAGCAGATAGCTGTGCCCAGCGCCGTCCGTCCGCGCTGCGCTCTCGAGCTTGAGCACCGCGTCCCACTGATGGAAGCGTGGGAAGATCACCGTCTCGGCCGCCTTCTTGGCAACCACGGATCCCTTGGCCGGCCGCTGCACGTGGATGAAGCGTCCGAGCAGATCCATCCAAGCGTCCTTTGCCCAGACCCGTTCCCAGAGGTAGGCGGTCTTGTGCCCGCTCGGGTTGACCGGGTTCCCGGCCCCGCCGGCGTTGCCCAGGTTGAACGGCAGGAACTGGGTCTTGCCGCCTGCCAGCTTGGTGGTCATAGCCACCAAGTCCTGGTCGACGGCGAAGTGCACGAGCGCCCTGCGGGCCAGGGTCACATTCTTCGGGTCTCGGTCTGCCCGGTATTGATGGATTGCATGCTCGATGTTCTGCCCGGTGAGCTTGTTCTTCAGTTCCGCCGTCGCGACCGGGATCCCGTTGAGGAAAAGGCACGTGTCGAGCGTCTTGGTCGCGCCCGACTCGTACGGCAATTGCCGGGTAACGGTGAGTCGGTTCGCCGCATACCGCGTGACCAGCTCCTCTGTGAGGCCGTGCGCCGGCTTGAAGAAGGCCACGCGGATCGTGATCCCTTGATCCGTGAGCCCGTAGCGCAGCACGTCCACCGTACCCCGCTCGTCGATTTGACTAGCGAGCCGCTGCAGGAATTGCTTCCTCGCGGCACCGGAGTCGTTTCCGTGAGCCTTTACGAGTGCGGACCACGCGGCCGATTGCGTCTCCTCAATGAAGGAGAAGAGTTCGACCGTGTCGAACCCGAGCGCGGGGTCGAAGTCTGCGCTCCACTCGGCGCGCGTGCCCCATTTGCAGAGCCGGTAGCCACCGGCAGCGACGAGATGATCGGTGATAGCAGTCTCGAATAACTTCTCGCTAACTGTAGTCACGCTGCCACCCCGGGAATCTCAAGCTCGCCGGTGACGGCGGTGGTGATCACAGCACGGCGGCGCTCCTCTAAGCGCGAGATCTGCTCCGACAGCACCGCTGAGGCCGTTTGAATTCTGGTCGTCGCTGCATATATCGTGCGGACAAGGCGCTTCTGTTCGGCCGGCTCCACCTGGGGTATTGGAGCTCCTGCTAGCAAAGGGACGCTAATGTTGGATTGGGCGGAGCCCCACCCGCTTAGTTCCAGGTAATCCCGGGCCTGACCAGAGTTCAACGCATAACAGACGAACTCAGGTGAATGTGGGGGACGCACTGTCGTTATCAATTGGGTAAAACATTGGCTCAAATGCAATTCGCGTGGCACCACCGCGCTAACGCCGACGTCACCTGTGCGCACCGTCAAGATGTCCCCGGCTCGTATGTACTTGCTCCTGTTCCGATAAGCGAACCAGGGTGCAATGAATAACAGGTCCTCGGTGTCGAGGTAGTTGCGTCGAATGTTCATCGATCGCAGGAGAGGCACTCCAGTTGCGGCATAGGCGTGAGTCGCAGCCTCGGCAATACCCACATCGATACGCAGTGCCAGGCGGCGGAGAGGAGTAGTTGATCGGGCATGATGCCCATCAAACCAGATAGATGCTTCGCTAACCGCGTTGAGTCGTTCGTCCAGGAGCGCGACGATTCGCTTCTTGGTCCCTATCAGCGCATCGGTCCGAGCCGTTTCCCGATCGAGGTAGTCGGCGATCGCCCGCTGGGCTGCCTTTGGAGGCACGGAGATTCTCACGCCCGCCAGCATGTCAAGAGTGATATGAGTCATTGCTGAACCGTGCATTAATGGCCTCAAACGACGCACAGCCTCGTCGAGGACATAAGCGAACCACCTTCGCTCAATCCCGCTGTGAACGTCGACTCGGAAGAGGTGCTGATTGAGCAGGGCGCGGCCGCGTCGCCAGAACCGCACCTCAAGGGATGCCGACCACGAAAAGACGAGGTCACCTGAGTCGACCCACACAGCATTGTCCGGCGGCTGGGCTAGCTCGAGCGCGGCATTCTCATCGAGCAATTGGCGAATCCGCACGACTGGATAACCCGCCCCGACGAGAAAGTCTTCGGGCTTGTATGCGTTGCCGTTGACGAACTTGGCAAGGCGGATGATCGAAGGGCCCTGTGTAATCACTCAGCCATCTCGCGCAACAGCAGCTGAATCTCGGCTTCGAGCGCGCTGATTTCAGCATCGATCTCGCTGAGGAGTCGGGGTGGCATGTATTTGTAGAAGTGACGAGTAAGCGGAATCTCATAGCCGATCTTCGTCTTCTCGTGGTCCACCCACGCATCGGGTACGTAGGGCAGCACGTCGTCCCTCACGTAGTCGCCGATGGCGCTCCGGAACTCGACCCGACGAAGGCGATCGCTGACGTCAGCCTCGAAAACCACGGGCACGGCCGGCAGGGGAACATTCTCGTTATCGCGAAGATCCGGATCGGGCTCAGGGTTTCCTTTGCGATTTGTAATCGCGCGGGCCCCCTCGTCACGAACGGCTAAGCCGGCAAGCACCGCTTTCTGCAGTGGACTATTGGAGCCCGAGCGGGCAAGCAGCGCGCCCACCGCCTTGGCTGCCGCGTGCTCGGTGTCCCAGCGCTCGCCGTCGTGCGCTCGCAGCGTTGCGATCAGCGGCTCGCGCTGGTCTATATCCAACTTCGCCACCTGCCTATGGCCCTCAACGGCGGCGATCGTCTCTGCGCTCACTTCCCAGCGGAGGCGCAACGGACGCTCCACGGTGATGCGCATAAAGCCAAACGATTCGTTCGGGAAGATCTTGACCTTGTCGCCTTCAGTGAAGTCGCCGTAGAGGCGGGTGATCTCCTCGATCTCCTCGGCGGAGATCTCCTTGCGCTTCTCGCCGAGGCTCTTGCGCATCTTCACCGAGAATTCGCGCGCATCCACCAGCTGCACTTTGCCCCGCCGCTCGGGTCGCTTTCGGTTGGTGACCACCCAGACGTACGTCGCGATGCCGGTGTTGTAGAAGAGCTGGTCGGGCAGCGCCACCACCGCCTCCAGCCAGTCATTCTCGATGATCCAGCGCCGGATCTCCGACTCACCGGAACCAGCGGCACCCGTGAAGAGCGGAGAGCCGTTGAACACGATCGCGAGTCGCGATCCGCCCTCCTCTGGCGGCTTCATCTTCGAGATCATGTGCTGCAGGAAGAGGAAGGAGCCATCGGTTATCCGCGGCAAGCCGGCGCCGAAGCGACCGGCGAAGCCCTTGGTCTCCGCTTCCTTGCGCACCACGTCTTCGACCTTCTTCCACTCAACACCGAAAGGAGGGTTGGCTAGCAGGTAGTCGAAACGCGCGCCCTCGTGCCGGTCCTCACTGAACGAGTTGCCACAGGCGATGCGCGACGCGTCCTGCCCTTTCAGCATCATGTCTGAGCGGCAGATGGCGTACGTCTCGTCGTTCAATTCCTGACCAAAGACTTCGAGGCGGGCCTTGGGGTTGAGCGCGCGCAGGTGATCCTCAGCCACCGAGAGCATGCCGCCGGTGCCACAGGCCGGGTCGTACAGCGTGCGCACGACCCCGGGCTTCGTGAGCGCGTCCTCGTCCTCGATGAAGAGCAGGTTGACCATGAGCCGGATCACCTCGCGCGGCGTGAAGTGCTCGCCGGCGGTTTCGTTCGACAGCTCCGAGAATCGGCGGATGAGCTCTTCGTAGAGGTAGCCCATCTCAAGGTTGCTTACCCTGTCCGGATGCAGGTCGACGTCGGCGAACTTGCCGATCACCTTGTAGAGCAGGTTGGCGCGGTCCAGCCGCTCGATCTGCATACCGAAGGCGAACTTGTCGATGACCTCCTTGGCACCGGCCGAGAAGGCGCCGATGTAGCTGCGCAGGTTGTCGGCGATATTGCTGGAGTCGTCGAGCAGGCGGCGGAAGTCGAGCGGCGAGGTGTTGAAGAACTGCTGGCCGCTGATCGCCTCCAGCACCGGCTCGTAGTTCTCGACCTTGCCGGCGATTCGCTTGAAGCGGTCCAGCACGTCGGTCTTGGTGGGCTCGAGGACGCAGTCGAGCCGGCGGATGACGGTCAGCGGCAGGATCACGCGGCCGTATTCGGACTGCTTGTAGTCGCCGCGCAGCAGGTCAGCGACCGACCAGATGAAGGCCGCATGGGTGCGAATCGCCGGACTGGATGCCGCCGGCGCTTCCGGCGCTACGGCAGGCGAAGGAACCTCAGCTGTCACCGACCCGCTCCGCGACGCTGGCTCCGCCATCCACCAGATCGGTCCTGTCGCACAGCCCAGAATTATCCGGGCCTAAGGCTGGCCACTCACCCCGCTTCTACCCCGGCCTCACCCTCGGGACCGTGATCTTGCTCCTATCGCCGTCGCAATACCCCAGCATCTGGCCCGCGTCGGGCTAGCCTTGATGTCTGGCCCGCATCTATCACGCTAGGCCGCGGCGTAACCCCCAGCCCGCTAAGGCGACGGATCGATCGCGACGAGGTTGACCGTAGGCTGCTTGGGTATACTCGCGAGTGCCCGAAAGGGCATTTTTGGTGGTCCTCCAGTTGGAGGATCGGGCCCCTACGGGGGCCCTTTTGGTATCTGGGACTTTTTATGGACCGAGCAGCGATCTTCGTCGACGCAGGCTACGTCTACGCCCAGGGCGGTCTCATCAGCCTCGGCACCAGGAGCCGAGCCCTGATGGAGGTCGACGTGGCCGGCCTGGTGAAGCATCTGGAGAGCTACGCCCAGTCCGCCATCGGCATCCCGCTCCTGCGCACGTACTGGTACGACGGCGCCCCGCAGCGGGTAGCCACCGCCGAACACCACGCGATCGCCGCCCTGCCCGACGTCAAGTTGCGCCTTGGCACGATCAACTCGGCGGGGCAGCAAAAGGGCGTCGACGCGCTGCTCTACCGCGACCTGATCACCCTGGCTCGTGAGAAGTCGATCAGCGACGCCGTGCTCGTAGCCGGTGACGCGGACCTGTGCGAAGGGGTCCGCGCCGCCCAGGAGCTCGGCGTTCGGGTCGTCGTCGTCGGCCTCACGGGTCGCGGCAGCCAAAAACAGTCTCTGGAGCTCGTGCAAGAGGCTGATCGGTCGCACCTCCTGGCTGACTCGGACATTCGGCGCTTTTTCACCAAGCGGGCATTCGTGCCGATCGCGGAGCCCCGACGACGGCGAGAGGAGCCGCCGACAGAACTTCCGGACACAGCAGTGGCGGCGGCGCCCAAGCGGACAGATGTCGCTGCTGTCCAGAGCGCAGCACGCGCACACGTGAAGAAGTGGCTGGCAGCGGCGTCACCGGATGACGTCGCGGCCCTCCTCGCCGTTGACCCCCGGATCCCGACGCCGTTGGACAGCGCTCTGCTGCGCGCGAGTGAGGCAGCAATCGGCAGGTCTCTGCGCCAGGATCAGGCGCTCCGCCACGCGGCCCGGATGGTGTTCTGGACCGAGGTGCGGGAGCATGGTCAGAAGCTTGCCCAGGCTCCGTAGTCCACGCACCGGATTGGCCTGATCGACGTGAAGGTTGACGACTGCACCGCTCCGGGGCTGGCCGCGTGATACAGCCTCACTCGAAATTCAGCAGCAACTCCGGCGGTTCCAGGCGCACGGCGCGCCAGCGCATCACGCGAGCCATCTCATCCCAGGTGCCATACCCATCCTGATCGGCACGACGTAGCACCGTCATCAGCTGCCCGCGATCCAGCGCCGCGACCCGCGCGGCGTGCATGTCCTCGAGGGTAAGCACTTCGCTGCGAAACGCCTCGAAGAGCCGGCGCGCGAAGCGCGAGCGCTCAACGTCGTTCAAGCTCCTGCCCGCAAGCAATCCCGTGCGAAACGAGGCGTCGTAGTCCTCCTTGAAAGCCGTCTGGGCACGTTGCACTTTGGCCAGGTGGACGAAGTGACGCAGCTGCCCTTCGCTCTGGCGCAGCTGGTAGGCGCCACCGTAGGGAAAGCCCGGGAATCGGTTGCGATAGATGCTCACCAGCGCATCCCGCGGCTCCGCTGTGACCCCGATGAATGCGGCGACCCACGCCTCGCCGCCGTATAGATCGTCGAGGTGTCGCTTGTGCTCCGCGTCGATGCTCGCTACGTGCCCGTTGCCGCATTGCCGGCGCACGCCGGCGGTGTCGAAGTTGACGATCAGCTCCGGGCCGTTGCGCACGCGGTCGAGCGGATATAACGCGGTGTATGGCATGCCCGCCGAACCGTACGGATCGAGAAACCACAAGCTACGGAACTGTCGTCCGTGCGGCTCCGTCTCGGCGAGCAATTGGAGGGCAACGTCGGCGAACTCGTGGCGGATCACGCGGACATCGACCCGGTCGTGCCCCTCCGCATCGCGAAACGGCACGGTGAGTCGCTCTAGCGTGGTGCAGTAGTCGGGGTTGCAGTCAACCAGGCGCACGTGCACCTGGTTGCCATAGCGGCGCTGGATCTCCCGCGCGGTGCGGCAAGCCAGCATCGCCGTCCCCGGCTTCATGCCGTCCGGGTGGTCGCGGCTGCCGTGAATGCCGCCACCCGCGAACCCGTCGATCAGGAAGAGGTGACTGCTGTTAATGCCGGAGCCGCGCGCGGTTGAAATGATGCTGGCCCAGTGGGGCGCGTAGCGCCGGTACAGCTCGAGCTTGTGCTCGGTCTGCTGGTGGTCCTCCACCAGCCGGCGCTGGTCGGGATGGGAGTGCAGAGCCCCCTCTGCGTTGATAGAAGCTCCTCCGCCGAAGTGGGTCGCGTCGAGCTGCAGGAACTGTATAGCGTACATCCGTTTCGCGAACGGACGCTCGCGGCCGTCAGGCGGCGGGCAACTCGTCCCAGGTGCGGCCTTGCAGGACCCGCCCCGACCGTTTCTTGTTGGTGCCGCCCCACTGCTTGAAGAAGAAGGAGACGCCTTTGCGCCGGCAGGCGTCACGAATGGCGAGCACCCAGCCCTCTTCAATTGGACGGCAGCCGGGACCACTCTCACCCCCCACGATCACCCAGGACACTCCATCCAGGGGCAGCGCAACAAGCGGCGCCAAGAGAGGCTCGCAGGAGAGAAAGCGCACCGGCGCCGCAACCCGCTGCAGATGGCGGACGCGCGAGTAATAGACGGGCGTCTCCACGCTCACCCCGAGCCACACGTTACGCGGCACCTCCAGGCGGCGGCACACGCGCTCCATGCGCTCCGCGCGCTTGGTGAGCACCTGGAAGGTGTGCCGCCTCGCCTGGCGCATCACCTCGAAGACGCTGCGGATGTAGGACTCGGGGACTTCCGCGTGGAAGAGGTCGCTCATGCTGTTGACGAAGACGAACGCGGGACGCTTCCAGCGCAAGGGCTGCTCTAGACGCTCGGGGCGCAGAGTGAGGTCGAAGCCGCGCTCATAGGGATGGCCGGCGACTCCGCGCCAACGCTCGGCGAAGCGCTCGGCGTAGCAGTGATCGCAACCTGGGCTGACCTTGGTGCAGCCGGTGACCGGGTTCCAGGTGGCGGTGGTCCACTCAATTGCGCTGCTGTTCATCGCCCCTCACCATGTACAGCTGTGGTCCGGCCTGGCGGGCAATGATGCGCCACCCTCAGTACGTCCGGATCAGCGCCACGACCACGCCCTCAATGTCTGCGCTCTCCACCCGCATCGCCGCATAGGCGGGGTTGGCCGGCTCGAGCCGCAGTCCCCGCGCGTCTCGGAAGACACGCTTCACCGTGACCTCGGCCTCGCCGGTCAGCGGATCCTCGAGGCGCACCGCGGCGATGGCGCCCTCGGCCACGTCCGTGTCGGGTCGCACGATGACCACGTCGCCGTCGAGGATGCCGGCGTCGCGCATGCTGTCGCCCACCACCCGCAGGGCGAAACAGCCCTCGGTGGCCCGCAGCGCGCCCGCCGGAGCGGTCACGTACTCCTCGATGTGCTCCACCGCTAAGAGCGGCTGGCCCGCCGCCACCCGCCCCACTAGAGGAAGGAGCGGCGCTGGCCGCTGGGGCAGGCCGGGGTCGATCACCTGGATGGCGCGCAGGGCGTCCCGTCGCCGGAAGATGTGGCCCTTGGCCTCCAACTCGGCCAGGTGGTGGGCGACCGAGCTGGGCGAGGCCAGGTGCACCCCCTCGGCGATCTCGCGCACGCTGGGCGGGAAGCCATTGCGCAGCACGTAGTCGTGGAGAAAGCCCAGCACCTCGCGCTGCTTGGGGCCGACGCCGGGGGCGTCCGCCGCCGTCCGCACCCGAACGCCTGTGCGCATGAAGCGAGTCTAGCTCACTTCGGAATCCCGCGTCGCACGCTTTGAGTCTCGGTCACTTGTGCTAGTATTCGAACACTTGTTCGAATGACGGTGGGGAGGCCGGGCATGGACGTGGTGGGTGCGCGGCCGGCTGGGACGGGACCGCTCCTGCTCGACGTGGCCGAGGTGGCCGCGGCCCTGGGGGTGGGCCGCACCTTCGTGTACGGCCTGCTCGCCCGCGGCGAGCTGGAGTCCTGCAAGCTGGGCTCGCGCACCAAGGTCCCCCCCGCCTCGGTGCGCGCTTACGTGGCCCGCCTCCTGGCCGAGCAGGAGGCGGAGCGCGCCGAGGTGGCGGAGTCGCTGGCGCGCCGGCGCCGTCGCTGATGGAAGAGAACGCCGATGCAAGAAAACGCGGATATGGGGCCGCGCATCCGCCCCAAGCCCCCGCGCGGCCGCCCGCGGGGGCCTCTGCGAGATCAAAACGCCCGTCTTGCCGGCGCCGCCGCGACGCGAAAACAACGCCGGATAAGGAGTCGCGGAACGTCACCTGACGAACCGGCGGCAACGTGTCACAACTGGAGCATGTCTGCGCGCGCGCCGGAACCCGCCCCCGCTCCCTCGCGGCGGCGCCAGCGCGGCTCCGGTGGCATCTCCACTGTCCGCCGCCGGCGCGGCGACGGCAGTACCTCGGTGCGGTACCGCGCCCGCCTGCGCAGCCCGGCGGGCCGGGTCGTCTTCGACGGCACGTATGCCGACCCGGCGGCGGCCCAGCGCGCGCTGCGGGAGGCGGCCGCCCTCAACACGCTGGGTGAGGTCGTGCCCCAGGACCGCCTGCCCGTGGCCCCGTTGCTCGACGAGTACCTGGCCACCATCCGGGTCCACCGAACCGCCCGCTCCTGCCGGTCGGCCGAGCTATGGCTGCGCCGCTGGATCCGCCCGTACTTCGCCGGGTACACCCTCGGCCAGCTGAACTCGGCGGCGGAGCTGCGCCGCTTTGTGTTGCACCTGCGCCAGGCCCAGAGCGAGTTCACCCACCGGCCCCTGGCCCTGGGCACCATCCGCCACATCGTGGAGGTGGTCAGCTCGTTCCTGGAGATGTGCCGCATGGAGGGGCGGATCCGGGTGAACCACGCGCGCGAGGAGTATGTGGGCCGGCGCCAGCTGCGCCCCGCGCGCCGGGTCAACCTGCCCGGCGGGGAGCGAGGCTGGCTCAGCATCGCCGACGCCCGCCGCTACCAGGAGGTGGCCTGGACCGCACCGTACGGCGACCTCTGCGTCTTCCTGCTGCACAGCGCCCTGCGCAACGCCGAGGCACGGGGGCTGTGCATCTCGCGCTGCCAGCTGGAGGCGGACCCCCCGTACATCGAGGTGCGGGCCCAGATCGTGCACGCGGACCCAGCGCCTGGTGCGCCGCCCATCGGCGCCCGACCCAACCCGGGGTACGCCGGCCGCGGCCGGGCCCAGGTGCTCACCACCCAGCTGAAGACTCCCGCCTCGTACCGCGACCTGTACTGCGACCCGGTGATGCTGGCCATCCTGCGCGGCCGCCTGGCCGGCCTCCCAGCCCTCCGCCTCGCCGCGGCGCGCTGGGACGAGCGGTACGACCTGGTGTTCACCGGAGAGCACGGCGCCCCCATCGCCTACCACTGCCTGCGCGCCGCCCACCTGCGCATCTGCCGCGCCGCCGGGGTGCGCCCCGTCGGGCTGCACGGGTTGCGCCATACCGCCTTCGCCCTGCTCCTCAGCGACGGGGTGCCGCTCATCGAGGTGCAGCGCATCGCCGGTCACGCCAACCTGCGCCTGCTGGAGCAGATCTACGCCTACGTGCTGCACGAGCAGCGCGGCCGCGGCGCGGCCAGCCTGGGCCGGCTCCTGCCCCTGCTCCAGCCGCTGCCCAGCGGCGCCGGGGCGACGCAACCGGCCTGAGCCCCGGCCCGGTGCGGGACGCGTAGGGACGCCGTAGGGACTCCGGCCCGCTTCGGGACACGTCGGTCGGCGCCGCTGGCGCGCCGCCGGGCCCGCCGTGAGCCGATTGGCCGCCGCCGCGAATCCCTTGTGGCACAAGGGAGTTGCCGGCCGCCTCAGGGATGGAAGCCGAGCGTGTGCATCACCGTGAGCAGGCCGGGGCCGAGCAGAACCACGAATAGGGTGGGGACGTCCGGTGACGCTTCCTGAACTCAATCTTAAGAGGCGCCGAATACGGACGGACACGGGCGGACACGCCTGAGTCCGGCAGTTAGTGTCCCATTAGTGTCCCCGGAGGTCCAGCCTCGACCGACCAAATCTTTACAAGTCTTCGGGTGACATTCGGCTACCGACTGCGCTCGCAATGCGAACAATGTCGCCAGGGCATCCGTTGACTACAGCGCCCAAGCAGGTCGGGGACCGGAAAACGCTGGGTCGCTACGAATACGCGCCGCCTCCCAGGCGCGCACCTCCTCCACGGAGAAGTGCAGCCGGAAGCGGAACAGAAGATAGCGACGGATGAAGGTCACCCGGCAATCGTGTGAGATCGCTGCAATGCGCGCCGGCAACTTCTTCCGAGGCAGGACGCAGACCTCGCGAAAGTCAGCGACCAGGGGGGCCTCCGGCTCTTGGGGCACTGGAGCCAGAAAGAACGTGTTCGCGAACGCCGGCCGGATCTGGCCGTCCCTCTCTTCACTCCCAGCAACCAGCCGCGCCTGCGCCTTGGGGTCCGGTTCGTCGGTGAGGGGACGGACCCGCACAACCTGGATCTTGCTGACACTGGCCTTGGCCAGCTCGCAGGTCGGCTGCAGCACCTGGCAGGCATGCCACCGCCCGTCTGGGGTGTCGATGCCGCCGAGGACGTCGCCCTGCCGAAGGGGATACTTGTCGGCTTCGCTGGCCGCGATGTAGTACTCCTCAGCTGGCAGGTACCAGGCGTCGCTCACGCCCAGCTGGGTTCGTCGTCGCCTTCCTCAACCGGGATGGGCTGAGCCGGGCTCAGGACAGGGAGCTCCACCCCCTCCTCATCATGGGTCGGGCCCAGGTTGAACAGAGCCTGGAATTGATTGAGCCGCCGCCAGTCGAACGCGAAGGCGACGCCCAACCGTTCGAGGGTTTGCGAGGGGAAAGCAACCCCAAGACGAGTCGCCCCGAGCAGCAGGGGGAAGAGCGCTTCACGCTCCTCCAGCTCCCGGATCCGCGAGATCCACTGGCTCATCAGCGCCTCCGGCACGTAGTACCCCTCGATGCTGCGGTAATTCGTCACCGCCACGGGCCGCCCTGACGCGGCCGCCTCTCGCATCAAACGCGGCATCTGCTCTCGGAAGCCTCGATGCCCCACTTGCTCGACTGGCTCGAACTGACCTGCCATGCCAGATATGGTACACATTATGCGGCCAAAAGCAACACCTTCATTCCCCATATCCCCTCACGGCCCACTCACGCGCTTGCCTAGGATTGCGGGGCGATGAGTTTCGGCCGGCCAGCCGAAACTCTCATGTATTGACAAAGCTGCAGGTGTACGTACAGACTAGGGGGCGGAAACCGGTGCGAATCGACTGGTCTTCAGACATGTATGCCCTAGTAACCGACGCCGGCGTCGACCCCAGTGAGGTTGAGGACGTATTGCTCTCTGCGAAAACCAAGGTGACGAGGAGTCATTCCGAACGCCTCGACGCCTGGGGCACGACAGAGGACGGCAGCTGCCTCTGGATCGAATTCATGCGACGTGATTCGCTGCTCTTGATTACCGGTGTTGAAGCAATTGAGTGCGAGGACATGCCATGACCGGGCGTCGCCGCATCAGCAGAGGTCGACTGAACCAGATGCAGGCCACGATTCGGGACCGGCGCGGCCAGATCCAACCCGGTGGCATCCCGGATCTCGAGCGCACCCCTGAGGGGGAGCTTGACGACCTACGCCTTGGTGCCGAGCAGTATCGCCGCGGCCGAGAGCGCGGAGACCTGACGGTCCCGGTCACCATCCGCCTCCGCCCTGACCATCTGGATGCACTCCGTCGAGATGCCGCCGAGCATGGCTTTCGCGGCTACCAGACGTATCTGAAGCATCTGCTCGACCTGTGGCTCAGCCACGAACGCGACGACATCGTCGGCACAGTCGATGAGCGTTCCGGCCACATCGTCATTGCGCTGGACGTCGACGACCTCATGCACCAAGCTGGCGGCGGAGTCGTGCGAGCCAGGTGGGCGAGGCGGGAGTAGCCTGAACCGCCTGCTGCAACTCGGCGCTCTCCGACTCGACGGCTGCGGCAACCTCTTTCCTAACCTTCTCAGCCAGGCCCTTTGCCTTCACTGGAGTCCGTTCTGTCGCCAGAAGTTCGGAAGCCGACGCAAGGCGGTCCTGTGGTATCCGCGAAAGAAGACTTCGAACCAGTCGATGCGCGACAACGAACTCCGCATAGGCGTTCCCTCGCGTTCTTCCCTCCAGCTCCGCAGCAAGAGCACTCGCCTGAAGGTCCCGCAGCGGCCCGCCTAACCGCAACAAGCGCTCGAGGTTTGCTGCGGCACGGTTCTCCCGCTGCGCGGCTTGCGCCTGCTGAAGCGTTTCTCGCGCGAGGGCTATGGAGATAACGCTGATTCCGACAGCGATCAGCGTCAAAGCAGCGGATATCGCCGCCAGGACATCACTCGCTGAAATGCCGGCATCGGCCGCCATAGTCGGCTGCATCCTACTCGCTCACGTAAAGCACTGCGGACCCTGCGATCCGAGTTCGAACCGAACGGGTGCCCGGCTGCTGACTTCGAGCTAGCTGATCCTCGGACGCGCTCTAGCGCCCCTGCCGCCCACCGCCACTTCCGCGGTCAGGCCGAAGCAACATCGCCCTCGCCAATTTCCGAATCGGTCCTCAACATGAGGGCCTCGAGACGCGTCGCGACGTCCGTGATGTCTCGAGAGTTACCCAACCGTTTCGCACCCTCGGGCGCGAACTCCGTGCTTACTTCATCTGGGTCTAGACCGAAGAATTCGTGGAACGCTTGCGGAGAACTCCAGAGTTCAACCCCGCCGTCCCGGAGCGACAGCGTAAAGAGGGCGCGCGTCCGGTTCGCTTGGGGAGCGAACATGACGCTGTACTTCCAGGGTCGCGGATAGAGGCCGGCACTCACCGCGCTCGCCACCACATCGTGCATCGCCGCCTGCTCCTCTGGGTCCGCAACCTCCGCAATAACGCGCTCCACGCCTGCCTCGGACCACTGCGGCTGGTAGCTCTCCTCCTCCTGGCGCTCGAACGATTGGCGCACTAGGTTCATGACGGCGTCGACCTGCCCTGCGTCCGCCAGGTGCACCTCCGTATTTCCGGTCCCCCAGTGCCCGATACCGGTCACGTCGCGAGCCATACCATCCGGGTCGCTGAGGGAGCCGAAGGCGATGTCGAGGAAAAGCTTCAGTCCACGGGCCAGCGGCACCACCTCCAGGAAGTTGCTGCCCATGCGATAGCCCACATACGTCTTGCGCACGTTCTCCTGCACGCCAGCGTCGAGGTTGAGCACGCGCCGGCGCAGCTCGTCGAAGAGCGATCGTGTGTCGGGCGCCATTTCGAGGTCGTCGACGCTTCGCCCGTCGACGACTTGGGGCTTTCGGTACTTGGCGAGGACTTCCTCGGGAAGGTGCGGCGCCGGCCACACTTGCAATACCAACTTGATGAGGTCCTCGGCTCGGTTCTGGATCTCTTGCTCGTTCCAGTGGTCTAGGCCGGCCAAGCTCTGGTTCAGGCGGATGGGGCTGTCCTTGAAACCGCCCTCCATGGTCTGCTTTTCGCGAAACGGGCGGGAGCTCAGCTCGCTGTTGTAGCCCGTCAATGTCAGGTTGCCTAACGTGTGCAGGTATTTGGCATGCACCTGCTGCCACTCGGGGCCGAGTTCCTCCTGCCACTCCGGCGTGACGTCATCCCGCTGCGGCATCACGTGCTCGATGGTGTATTCGGTGACGTTCACCGCTTCCTTCCGGCCGTAGTTCTCCAGCTTGCTCAGCAGGTAGTTACGGTTGCGGAAGTTGTACACGTCTTTGACCCGCAGCGCGTTCGCCACCTCTTCGTCGTTCGGCATTCGCGCGTACGCCTCCTTCAGTAGCAGGGCCGCCTCGAGGCTCTCCAGGTAGTTGCTCTTATCCAGCTCACCGGCCAGCGCCGCGAAAGTCTTGTTCAAGATGTTGGTTGGCACTCCGGCCAGCGCCCGGCGGAACACGTAGCTCTCAACCAGGCGGACCACGTCCACCAGCTCAGCGTCGGTCAGCAGCCCCTGGTCGCGGTCGTCCATCGCCTCCATCAGGAAGGGATACGCGACGTCCACGTGCAGCGTGCGGACGTCGGCAAGCGCCGCATCCAAGGCCGCCGAGCCTCCCTCGTCCAGCGCCAAGCGCACCCAGTTCTTCGAGTGGCGGAAGAGATCCGCCACCAGTTCGGGGAGCCCGAGTTCGCTGCCCTGAGCGAAGCCCTTATAGGTCTCGTACACCCGGTCGATCTTGGGGATGCGCCCGGTCTTCATGATCAGGTAGTCGCGCGCGAAGCGGTCGAACATCTCCTGCTGGTCGGCCGGGAACGACTGCTCCAGCGGGAACCACGAGTTCTGATAGATGTCCGCCTGCACCGCTGCGGGCTGTCCCATGAGTACGTAGTTGCGGATCAAGTCCGCGTGACTGAGGTCCCGGCCAGTCGAGTTCAGGCTCTCGAAGATGAGCTGTGGGTTGTCCTGCTGACGATTCAGCGAGATGTCGACCATCATCAGCCGCTCGAGACCGGCGATCAGCTCGTCCGTCGTGAGCGGCGTGCGCCGGATCTGCTCGACAAACAGCGTGTACGCGTCGAGTAGCCGCGGAGCGACGCGCGCATCGACCTGCTGTCCATCAACCAGCCGCATGTATGTCTCGCGGTCCCCTTTGGTCAACAGCAGCTTGTACCGAGCGGGTTCGCGCTGGCTCTCCTCATCGTCGCGCACCAGGTACTTCTGCATCAGCTTCTTGGCCGTCTTGGCGCCATCCGCCGTGCTCGTGTCGATTGCACGTGCCAGCGCCAGCAAAAGGAGCGAGATCGTGGTCAGCCGCTGCTGCCCGTCGATGACCTCAAGTGGGTTCACCCCGGTCACCTGATAGGTGCCACTGCCGATGTAAACGATGGAGCCGACGAAATGCTCGTCTCCCGCTGGTCGCTGTACCAGCCCTACTAGGTCGTTCCACAGCTGCAGGCACTCGTCTCGCTCCCAGCTGTACGTCCGCTGATAGATGGGGATTGCCAGCTGGTCGCTATCGCCGAGGAAGGCCAGGAAGTACGCCTGCTTCGCGATCACCGGCTAACCGCCTCCTGAACCATCGTTGCCATGGCACACCTCACGTCGCTCGATGCACATCCACTTCGTTCCCGAGACCGAGCGACCAGGCAGTGTACGGCCACCCGGACCGCGTTGTCCGAGGCGAGGCTGGCAGTACCCGCTAGAGGCTCAGGTGCCG
>JAFAOG010000003.1 GCA_019237945.1 Deltaproteobacteria bacterium
GCGCTGGCGGGCGGGCCGGGATCGCAGAAGACGACGGAGCCGGATGAGAGGGCGGCTGTGAAGACGGCGACGGCGCCGCCGAAGGTCGATGACTCGCCGGCGGTGCTGAAGCCGCTGCCGCCCGATGACGACGATGCGCCGGCCGGATCGGCGGCGCCGCCCGTCGATAAGGTGGTGCCGGTGCAGCTCGGCACGCCGCCAAGCGCGAAGCCGAAGTGCGATCCGTTCACGTCGATGCACGGCTGTCGCCAGGAGCAGTAGCGCGGTCCGCTGCGCTGCCGAACCCGCTGCGCCTCTCGCGGCGAAGATCGTCGTCGCGCAGAGTCAGCTCGGGCCTCGGTCGGGGCTCGCCTCGCACGCCGCTTGCGCACGCGCCGCGCCACGCGCACATCTTCAGCGCCGTTTGCGATCGCACATCGCACGCGCGCGTGTCACGGCGCCTGCGCGCGGCGCGCATCGGCCGAGAGCCCCCGACCTTCGGCGCCCCGGAGCACAAGGGGACCACCACGCACGGGCACGGGCGGGTGCGGTCCGCGCACACGGGCACGGGCGGGTGCGGTCCGCGCGCACCGGCAGTGGCGGGTGCGGTCTACACGCACGGGCAGTGGCGGGTGCGGTCCGCGCGCACGGGCACTGGCGGATGCGGAACCCGCGCGGGCTGTCGTTCGTGCGTTGTGGCTCGCGTTCGCGTCGCTCGATCGCTCGCAGGGATCATGCGCGGACGCAGGTGCGCCGACTGTCCGGATGCCGGACGAACATGAAAATCGTCATGCGCGATGCCGATTGTGCTTGACGACTTCCCAGCCCGAGCGCGAGCCCACTTCGCGATGCGACGCATTTTCTCGTCGAGGAATCGCGCTCGCGCGCTCTCGCGCACGTTCGCGCGCTGAATGACTCGCGTGCACCGTGGTCGCGCGTTTCGCGCGCAGAACGCAAACCAGAGCGACCGAAACCTGCGTGGTACACGTGGTTGTTCAACCAAGGAGAGTGTCGTGGTCGCGTACGCATTTCCGCAGCTCGTGATGTCGAAGGCGTGTGAGGTCAGCGAGCCCGAGTGGCAGGATGTGCATCGGCGGCTCAAGCGGATCGCGAAGAAGCGTGCGGCGCTCGACCGCGAGGAGCTCGAGCTGATTCGCGCGGCCATTCGCGTCGCGCTGTGGCGGCATCTCGGCCGGACCTCGATCCGCGAGTACCTGGAGATCGAGTGCGGGTACGGACCGCACGTCGCGTCGGAGCGCGTGCGCGTGGCCGAGGCGCTGGACTCGATGCCCGCGCTCGAGCAGGCCCTCGGCGACGGCGAGCTGAGCTACTCGGCGGTGCGGGCGATCTCGCGCGTCGCGACGAATCGGACCGAGGATGATTGGATCGGCGCGTGCCGTGGGAAGAACCAGCGCGAGATCGAAGAGCTGCTCGCCGAGCGCGAGGTCGGCGATCGGCCGGCGTCGCCGCGCAAGCCGGATCTCCGCGCGAAGGATCGTACGTATCGCGGCATCACGCCGGCGACCGAGTCGGCCCTCGAGCTCGCGCGGCGCAATCTTCAGGACGAGCTGGGCGAGCGCCTCGATGACAACCAGTTACTCGCGATGCTCGCAGAGCGGTATCGAAACGGTGGGGTGCGCAAGAAGGCACGCGCGCAGGTCGCGGTCACGGTGTGCCCGACGTGCCAGGTGGGGCGGCAGCTCGTCGGCAACCGGCAGGTCGCGCTGCGGCCGGAGGAGCTGGCGCGCGCGTTCTGTGATGCGCAGTGGATCGATGTCACGGGCCAGCAGCGCGCGGTACAGGATGTGACGCCCGCGCTGCGCGACAAGGTGATGCTGCGCGATCACGGCAAGTGTCGGGTGCCGGGATGTCGCGCGGCCACGACCATCGAGATCCATCACATCGTTCCGCAGGAGCTCGGCGGTCCGCACACGATGGAGAATCTGATCGCGCTGTGCGACGGCCATCATGTCGCGCATCACCGCGGCGACATCACTATCGAAGGGCCCGCCGAGTCGGCCGTGATCGTGAACATCGCGGCGGCGAGGGCCGATGCGATTGTCCACGTGGACAATTGGTCAGGCCAAACGAGCGCGGGCGACCCCGAGACGGTTGATGTGGACGAGCGAGCAGACGTGCACGATCGAGCAGACAAGCCGATCGCGATGCACGCGGAGATTGTCCACGTGGACAATCGGTCAGACCAGCGGTCACATCCGTCGCGCGCGGTACGGATCGGCGCAAGCGCGCGCATGGATGCGGTGCTCGCGCTCACGACACTCGGCTTCACGAAGCGTGAAGCGCGACGCGCGGTCGAACATGCCCTCGACGACGATCCGGCGGACCTCGAACAGCTCATCCGCGGCGCGCTCCGTCACAGTGCGAAGAGCCCGAGCCCCGACGACTAGCGCGCATAGTAGGCTCGCCGCGTGAGACCCCATCTGCCGCCGGCGGTCACGGCCGCGATCGAGCGTGCGCGTGGGCCGACGCTTGTCTTCGACCGCGCGACGCTCGCGGAGAACATGCGCCGCGTCGCCGCCGCCGCGCGCGCGCACGACATCCGCGTGCTGTTCGCCGCGAAGAGCTTCGCGCACGCCGAGGTGCTCGCGATGGCCGGCGATGCGCTCGACGGCTTCGATGTCGCGTCGCCTGGCGAGCTCGATGCGGTCGCGCGCGCGTCGTCCAGTCGCCCGCGCATCCTCTCGATCGCGGATCCCACGGGCGCGGCGATCGCCGCGATCGCGAATCCGGCCGGCACGATCGCGGGCTCGAGCGCGAAGGCGCGCGTGATCTGCGTGTGCGAGACGCCCGAGCAGGCGGCCGCGGCGCCGCGCGATGCCGAGATCGCGGTGCGCGTCAGTGCGTCGCTGCTCGGCCGCGATCCGGCGATGGGGGCGGTGCTCGATGGGAGTGGGCGGCGGCGCTCGCGGTTCGGCGACGAGACGCGCGAGGCGATCGGTTTTGTGCGCGCGGCGGCGGGTGCGCGGCGCGTCGGGCTGCACGTGCATCACGGGCCGGTGACGGCGACGAGTGGGGAGCGGTTCGTCGCGACGGCGCGCGCGGTGATCGAGCTCGCGGGGTTCGAGCCGGCGTTTGTCGATCTCGGTGGCGCGTGGCACGGGATCGAGGATCTGCCGGCGGCGTTTGCGGCGGTGCGGGCGGCGGTGGCGTGCGAGCTGATCGTCGAGCCGGGGCGGCTGTTCGCGCTCGGAGCCGGGTTTGCGTGCGGGCGCGTGGGCAGTGCGCGTGATCTGGGCGATCGGCTGCTGCATGTTTGCGACCTGTCGCGCGCGGCGCACCTGCGGTGGTCGCAGCCCGAGCTTGTCGGCTATCCGCCACACGCGGGGGCCGGGCGCAGTGTGTTGTTTGCGGGGCCGACCTGCTACGAGGAAGATGTGCTCGGCGAGTGGATCGTCGATCCGTCGCACTTTCCGCCCGAGCAACGCGTCGTGCTGCGTGATGTCACCGGGTACGCGGCGTCGTGGAACACCGGCTTTGGCGGCGTGCCGCCCGCCGACGTGGTGCTCGCGTAGCTACTTTTGATCTTCGTCGCCGCCGCCGCTGCTGTCGTCGTTCTGGTCGGGGAGCTGCTCGGCGGGATCCGGCACGACGGGCTCGGCGCCGGTCGGAGCGAGGTCCTTGCGATCGGAGCGCAGTGACTGCGTGCGGCGCGGGACCGTCGCGGCGACGCGATCCGGATAGCGCAGCGAGAACGTGAAGAAGATCGTGTTCGACCAGAACGACGGGATGATCATCGCTGCCGTCGTGTTGCCGGTCTGATAGAGGAACTGGTAGCGGATGCCGTAGGTCTGGCCCGGCTTCGGCGTGTACGCGACGCCGAGGTCGACGTGGGTGACGTAGAACTTGCCGAGCAGGTCGCCCATGTCCGGGTCGACGAGCTGCGTCCGATCGAAGCCGATCGAGCCGAGGCCGATCAGCTTGGGCAGGCGGAGGTGCGGTGTCTCGTCGAGCCAGGGCAGCGGCATCGCGACCGTCGCGATCGCGGTGTCGGAGACGGTGTTCTCGGCGATGAATAGGTTCGGCGTGACCGCGCGGCGCGCCGCGAATGTCGCCCGCCCCCACTGCTCGGTGTACGCGACGGTGCCGCCGAAGATCGGGAACGGCGCGGCGCGGCGCTTGGCGCCCGGATTGTATGGGTCGGTGCCGATCGGATTGACGTAGACGCCTCCGCCGTCGGCGTTGAGGCTCCACTCGCGGTTGAAATCGTGCCGCCACGTCGCGATGACGCGCGGGTTGATCTGCTGATCGAGCCTGCTGCCCATCTGCACGCCGAGCGGATCGAGGCGCTTGAGGTAGACGAACGAGCCGCCCGCCTCGAGCGCGAGCGAGTCGTGCTGAAACGAGTGGTCGAGCGAGAGGCCGACGCCGGCGTCGTACGCGTTCGTCTGGACCATCACGGCCGGGTCCGGGTTGTTCGTCGCCGTCCAGTTGCCGTAGATCCGCTCGCCGATCCGCGTGTCCTTGCCGACCTGATAGGACATGTACTCGTTCGCGGCGCCCTGGCGGGTCTCGATCTGGCCGGGCGGGATGACGTTGATCCCGGTCTGATCGGGCGAGGTGCGCGTCGCCATCGCGTTGAGCTGACCGGTGCTCGCGGTCACGCCGAGCGTCATCTCCGAGCGCGGGCCCGGCGTGATGAAGCCCTGCCAGCCGGAGCGGAAGGTCACGCTCGGCTTGTCGCTGTGGCCGACGTACTCGAGGAACTCGACCTCGCCCGTCAGCTCCTGGATGAAGCGCGGCGAGTCGTACGCGAACAGCATTCCCGGCCGGACCTGCATGTAGACGTCCGGCTCGGCGTTCGCGCGGGGCTGCGCGAAGACGTTGTCGGTCGTCGCGACGTCTCCGACCACCGTGCCGTGGAAGCTCGCGTGGTCCGCCCACGCGGGAGCAGACGCGAGCAATGCACCGATCGCGACAATTGCGGGGGGTCGGTGCACGCGCAGTTTGTAGCACGGCGCAAACGTTGCTAAAGCGGGTTGACAGACCTGACGTACGAGATGCTTAGAATCCGTTCCAAGGCCCCCCACCATGCGCAGTGACCTCGTCGAAACAGAGCTCGATCCGCGGTTCGCCGCGTCGCCCCGCCGCTCCATCGTCCGCGATGACGATGAAGAGGAGGACGACGATGATGATGATGATGATGATGACGACGAAGACGAAGACGGCGACGACGGCGATGACGACGACGAGGACGAGGAGCCGGACGACGAGGACGACGGCGCCGAAGAAGTAGGCGACGGATTCGGCGGCGGCGCTGCGACCGACGACGATTGGTCCGACGACGAGGAAGAAGTCGAGGCCGACGACGACGACGACGATGACGATGACGACGACGACGGCGACGAAGGTGGCTGGCGCGACGGCGACGCTCCGCCGTGGGGCGCCGAGGACGAGGACGACGACGACGAGGACGAGGACGACGACGAGGTCTCCGCGTCCGACGAGGACGACGACGAGGACGATGACGACGAGGACGAGGACGAGGACGACGACGACGAGCCCGCGCCCGCGCGCCCGGCCCGCCCCGCCGCGCGCCCGCGCATCGTTCGCGATGATGACGACGACGACGACGCAGCGGCATCGAGCGACGACGAGGAGTACGACCCGCCGGATCCCGACGTGAGCCCGCGCCGTGGCCCGCCGCCGCCGCGCCCGCCGAAGCCACTGCCGTCGGGCAAGCCGGAGCCGATCAAGGTCCCCGCGAAGCCGGGTGCGTCGAA
>JAFAOG010000251.1 GCA_019237945.1 Deltaproteobacteria bacterium
CCGCTCCTCAAGGGCGAGCTCATCTCCGAGGACAAGATGATGCGGCTGTTCCAGGAGCACGGCGAGGACAGCTTCTCCGCCGGCATGGGCGGCGAGGCCGTGCGCGAGCTACTCAAGTCCATTGACGTGCACAAGCTGGCCGAAGAGCTCCGCAAGGACATGCGCGAGACCAACTCTGAGGCCAAGAGGAAGAAGTACGCCAAGCGCCTGAAGGTGGTGGAGGCGTTCCGCCAGTCCGGCAACAAGCCGGAGTGGATGATGCTCGACGTCATCCCGGTCATCCCGCCTGACCTCCGCCCGCTCGTTCCCCTCGACGGCGGCCGCTTCGCGACCAGCGATCTCAACGATCTCTATCGCCGCGTCATCAACCGCAACAACCGCCTGAAGCGGCTCCTCGAGCTCAACGCGCCCGAGATCATCATCCGCAACGAGCGGCGCATGCTCCAGGAGGCGGTCGACGCCCTCTTCGACAACGGCCGCCGCGGCAAGACCATCACCGGCCCGAACAAGCGCCCGCTGAAGTCGCTCTCCGACATGCTCAAAGGCAAGCAGGGCCGGTTCCGTCAGAACCTGCTCGGCAAGCGCGTCGACTACTCCGGCCGTTCGGTGATCGTCATCGGTCCCGAGCTCAAGCTGCACCAGTGCGGCCTGCCGAAGAAGATGGCACTCGAGCTGTTCACGCCGTTCATCTACAACAAGCTCGAAGAGCGCCACCTCGTCACGACGATCAAGTCGGCGAAGAAGCTCGTCGAGAAGGAGCGCCCCGAGGTCTGGGACATCCTCGAGGAAGTGATCAAGGAGCACCCGGTTCTGTTGAACCGCGCCCCGACGCTTCACCGCCTCGGTATCCAGGCGTTCGAGCCGGTCCTCACCGAGGGCAAGGCGATCCAGCTGCACCCGCTCGTCTGCGCGGCGTTCAACGCCGACTTCGACGGTGACCAGATGGCCGTCCACGTCCCGCTGTCGATCGAGGCGCAGATGGAAGCGCGCGTGCTCATGATGAGCACGAACAACATCCTGTCGCCCGCGAACGGCAAGCCGATCATCGTCCCGTCGCAGGACATCGTCCTGGGCCTCTACAACCTCACGCGCGAGCGTCCGTTCGCGCGCGGTTGCTACCGCGAGGACAAGAAGGGCCGCCCGACCGCGGGCGTGTTCGGCTCGATCGATGAAGTCCGCATGGCGTACGACCACAAGGAAGTGCACCTGCAGGCCGCGATCAAGGTCCGTATGCCGAACGGCGACGGCACCCGCGAGCTCGTTGACACCACGGTTGGCCGCGCGCTGCTCAAGGACATCTGTCCGCCGCAGATCCCGTTCGAGGCGATCAACCGCGTCATGGGCAAGAAGCAGCTCGCCGAGCTGATCGACCTCGTCTATCGCGAGGCCGGCCAGAAGGCGACCGTTCTCCTCGCCGATGCGCTCCGCACGACCGGCTACACGTTCGCGACGAAGGCCGGCATCTCGATCTGTCTCGACGACATGGTCATCCCGCCGTCGAAGGAGACCCTGCTGGGTGAAGCCCAGAAGGAAGTCGCCGAGATCGAGGAGCAGTACACCGAAGGTCTCATCACCGACGGCGAGCGCTACAACAAGGTCGTCGACATCTGGGCGCAGGTCGCAGAGGCCATCGCCAAGGACATGATGAAGGAGATCTCGACGGACGACTTCACGGATCCTCAGACCAAGACGGTCAAGAAGGCTCCGTCGTTCAACTCGATCTTCATCATGGCGGACTCGGGCGCTCGTGGCTCGCAGCAGCAGATGCGTCAGCTGGCCGGTATGCGCGGCCTGATGGCGAAGCCGAGCGGCGAGATCATCGAGACCCCGATCACGACGAACTTCCGCGAGGGCCTCTCGGTTCACCAGTACTTCATCTCGACCCACGGCGCTCGCAAGGGCCTCGCGGATACGGCACTGAAGACGGCGAACTCGGGTTACCTCACGCGTCGCCTCGTCGACGTCTCGCAGGACACGATCATCAGCGAGTTCGACTGCGGTACGCGCCAGGGCATGGAGATGATGCCGCTCATCGAGGGCGGCGAGATCATCGAGCGCCTCGGTGACCGCATCCTCGGCCGCGTGGTGCTCGAGGACATCGTCGACCCGTACACGGGCGAAGTGCTCGTCGCGGCGAACGCGGAGATCACGGAAGACGACGTCAAGATCATCGACAACGCCGGTATCGACCGCGTGAAGATCCGCTCGGTGCTCGCGTGCGAGACCCGCCGCGGCATCTGCTCGCTGTGTTACGGCCGTGATCTGGCGCGTGGCCACATGGTCAACATCGGTGAGGCGGTCGGCGTCATTGCCGCCCAGTCGATCGGTGAGCCCGGCACGCAGCTGACGATGCGTACGTTCCACATCGGTGGCGTCGGTCAGATTCGCACCGAGCAGTCGTCGCTCGAGGCGCGCAACGATGGCGCCGTGCGGCTCAACAACGTCCAGCTGGTCAAGAAGAAGGACCACTCGGTCGTCATGAACCGCCAGGGCGAGCTCGTCCTCGTCGACGAGATCGGTCGCGAGCGCGAGCGCTACGGTCTGCAGTACGGCGCCCGCCTGATGGTCGAGGACGGCCAGCGGGTCAAGGGTGGTCAGCTGCTCGCCGAGTGGGATCCGTTCGCAATGCCGATCGTTGTCGAGGTCGCCGGCTACGTGAAGTACGGCGACATCGTCGACGGCGTCACGATGCAGGACTCGCTCGACGAGGTCACCGGCCTGTCGCGCAAGACGATCACGGAGTCGAAGGACGCCGATTCTCGTCCGCGCATCACGCTGAAGGACGCGGACGGCAACACGATGAAGATCCCCGGTGGCGGCATCGGCGGTGGAGATAGCGAAGCTCGCTACTTCCTGCCGGTCGGCTCGAACATCCTCGTCAACGACGGTGATTACATCGAGGCCGGCGACGTCATCGCCAAGATCTCGCGCGAGACCACGAAGACGAAGGACATCACCGGCGGTCTGCCCCGCGTGGCCGAGCTGTTCGAAGCGCGCAAGCCGAAGGATCACGCGATCATTTGCGAGATCGACGGCGTCGTGCACTTCGGCAAGGACACCAAGGGCAAGCGCAAGGTCCTGATCGTCCCCGAGGTCGGTGATCCGGCCGAGTACCTCATCCCGAAGGGCAAGCACCTGAGCGTCCGCGAGGGCGATCGCGTGCGCGCGGGCGAGGCACTGATGGACGGTCCGGCGAACCCGCACGACATTCTCAAGGTCCTCGGCGAGCGCGCGCTCGCGAAGTACCTCGTCGACGAGATCCAGGAGGTCTACCGACTCCAGGGCGTTCGCATCAACGACAAGCACATCGAGGCGATCGTTCGCCAGATGCTGCGTCGCGTGACGGTGACCGACCCGGGCGATACGAACTTCCTGGTCGACGAGCAGGTCGAGAAGCACATCTTCGAGGAAGAGAACGAGCGCGTGATCGTCGCTGGCGGCCAGCCGGCGAAGGGTGACGCACTCCTGCTCGGCATCACGAAGGCGTCGCTGTCGACCGAGTCGTTCATCTCGGCGTCGTCGTTCCAGGAGACCACGAAGGTGCTGACCGAGGCGTCGATCAACGGACGCGTCGACTACCTCCGCGGCCTCAAGGAGAACGTCATCATGGGTCGCCTCATCCCGGCGGGCACCGGCCTCGGCGCGTACAAGCGCCTCACGGTCGACGTCGCGCTCGATGACGAGGACATGGGTGACGACGAGCAGGAGGCGCTGGCCTCGGGTAGCTACATCAGCCACCGCGAGCCGGCGTCCGACGAGTCCGTCGAAGCGGCCGAGTAGCCTACATCCCGACTGACTGCGGCTAAACCCGCGGCGGTTCGCCACGCCTGGAACCTCGAGGTTCCACGATGTGACCGGATCCCCGCGGGTTTAACCATTTCGGGCGAGCGCGGCTCGTTGTGGCTCTTCTACAATTGGTAACGAGGGCATGACGACGACGGGAGCGCCGAGCACGACCGCCGACCTGGATCTTCAGGCGGGCGAGCAGGTCGGCGAGTACGTCGTCGAGGGCAAGCTCGGGCAGGGCGGCTTCGGCGCGGTGTTCAAGGCGCAGCACCCGCTGATCGGCAAGGTCGTCGCGATCAAGGTGCTCGCGCGGAAGTTCAGCGTCGACCCCGAGATGGTCGCGCGGTTCATCGCGGAGGCGCGCGCGGTCAACCAGATCCGCCACCGCAACATCATCGACATCTTCTCGTTCGGCCAGCTCGCCGACGGCCGTCACTACTACGTGATGGAGTACCTCGAGGGCGAGCCGCTCGACGCGCTGATCGATCAGCAGAAGCTGCTCGTACCGCAGGTCGCGCTGCCGATCTTGCGGCAGGTCGCGCGCGCGCTCGATGCCGCGCACGGCAAGGGCATCGCGCACCGCGACCTCAAGCCGGAGAACGTGTTTCTCGGGCGCGACCCCGACGGCGACGGCTTCACCGTGAAGCTGCTCGACTTCGGCATCGCGAAGCTGCTCGCCGCCGACGACGGCAGCAAGGTCAAGACGCGCACCGGGATGCCGATCGGAACGCCGTATTACATGTCGCCCGAGCAGTGCCGCGGCAAGGACGTCGATCACCGCACCGACTACTACGCGTTCGGCATCGTCACGTATCAGCTGCTGACCGGCGCGTATCCGTTCGACGCCGACGACTTCATGACGATCCTGATGAAGCAGATGTCGGAGGAGCCGGTGCCGCCGTCGCACGTGAACCCGGCGCTGCCGCCCGCGATCGACGAGGTCGTCGCCTGGCTCATGAAGAAGGATCCGGCGCAGCGGCCGCCGAACCTCGTGACGGCGGTCAAGGCGCTCGAGGCGGCCTGCGAGGGTGGCGGCATCAGCGTGCCGCGGCCGAGCGCCGCCTGGGAAACGCCGACGCCGCAGCCCGGCGGGGGCACCGCGCCGACGCTACCCGCGCAGCGCTCGATGACGCCGCACGCGCTCGGAGCCACGGCGCCGCACGCGCTCGCCGCGACGATGCCGAGTGGCACGATGCCGCCGGTCAGCGCGCCGGTCGCCGCGAAGTCGCCGCTGCTGTGGATCGTCGGGGGCGTCGGCGCGCTCGCGATCGGGGCGGTCGTGTTCTTCGTCATGCGCGGCTCGCACGCCGACAAGGCGCCGCCGCCACCGCCGCCGGTCGTCCAGCAGCAGCCGGTGGTCGCACCGCCGCCACCGCCCGTCGTGATCGACGCGGCCGTGCCGGCCGTCGCGCCGCCGCCGGTCGTGATCGATGCGCCCGCGGCGACGGTCCCCGCGATCACGCCGCCGCCGCCGACGCCGAAGAAGCCGCCGCATCCGCCCGCCGGGACGAAGCCGCCGGGCTCGCACGATTCGCACAGCATCGAAGATCCGTTCGCGAAATAGGAGCGCTTATGCGACATGCCGCGTGGGTGGTCGTGCTGCTGATCGGCTGCACGGACGAGGTGACTATTACGTCGGGCACGTGCGGCAACGACGTGCTCGAGCCGGGTGAAGACTGCGACGCGCCGGGCAGCGCGTGCACGCCGACGTGCCGGCTCGCCTGCAGCGCGACGCAGGCGTGCCCGGGCGGCATGGCGTGTGGCCACGACGGCGCGTGTCACGCACCGACCGGCCTCGTGCACGAAGCGACGGTCGAGACGTTTGCGACCGGTACGAGCGGGCTCGGCGACATCGACGGCGACGGGATCGCCGATGCGATCGGCGTCGATTCGGGATCGGTGGCGAGCGCGCTCGGTGCGCCGACGATGCCGCTGGCGTCGGTCCTCCAGCAGTCGGCACCGGCGGCGAGCGGCTTCGCGACGATCCGCGACTACACCGGCGACGGACGCCCCGACGTCCTGCTGCCGACGACCGGCGGGCTGTTCGCGTTCGCGTCGACCACCGGTGCGCTCGCGCCGGTCGCGTTCCCGCATGACGAGTCGCCGCCCGGCAAGGCGATTCACATGCGCGGTGCGGCGTCGCTCGGCGCCGGGACGCTCGTGCTTCTCGACGCCGTGGGCGATGCGGCGGGCGCGATCACGGACACGCTGCTGTCGATCGACGGCGTCGCCGGCGTCCGCCCGTGCAGCATGGTCTTCGGGCCCGGCGCGATCAAAGGGCGCGCGCTGCATCCCTACCGGGACGGCAACCGCCAGCTGGTCCCGATGGTGCTCTCCGAGGCCGTCGATACCGCCAACCAGAACCGCCTGTTCACCGGGCTGTGTGTCGATGGCCCGGGCGTCGGCACGGACGCGAGGCACGTCGGCGCGGCGGCCGTTGCCGCTGGCACGAGCACGGCAACCATCGGCGAGACGTTCTTCGCGAGCCTCGACGCGAGCCCGTGCCCGGACCTCGTCGTGCCGCTGACGTCGCCGCAGGGCCAACCGGAGGGCGTGGTCATTCCGGGCCTCGCCACCGGGAACGGATGCACGATCGCGTCGGTGTCGAACGGCGTGACGACGATCGTCGGCGCGGGCAGTCCGCTCGCCATGATCCATCTCGATACGTCGCTCGGTCCGAAGACGCCCGCGCTCGTCACGACGCTCGGCATCATCACGGTCGATGTCAGCTCGAAGACGTGGAGCGCGGTGACGCCGGCGACGCGCCCGTGGGAGTACGTGGTGGTCGCCGACGTCAACGGAGATGGACGCGAGGATCTGATCACGGTCGGCACCTCGAACGACGTCGAGGTGCTGACGCAGCTCGGCTCGACGACACCGCAGCCGCAGTTCCACCAGACCGTGATCCCGACGCCCGATGCGATCCAGCTCGTCGCGACCGGCGACTTCGACGGCGATCACCAGCTCGATGTCGCGATGGTCGCGCTCGACACGCTCGGCTCGCACGATGGCCACATCGAGGCGTCGTTCGCCGAGCCGCCGACGGCGTACACCGCGCCCGCGACGCTCGCGACGATTAGCGAGCTGTACTTCCTCGTCGCGCGCGACGTCCTCGATCCGACGCTGCCCGCTGGCTTCGACCACACCGACGACGTGCTGATCGGCGCCGGCGGCGATGACCTGACGTCCGAGTCCGCATCGCTGACCTACTTCTACGGCGCCGGCTCTCGCCAGATGTTCGCGCCGAAGACCGGCCCCTCGATCGCCGGTTACAAGGGCCTGTTCGCGTTCGGCGGGCGGTTCGGCGATGGCGGTGCGTACGGAGTCGTCGCCGGCTTCGCGCCCGACGTGATCGGCCAGGCGGCGACCGGCGCGCTCGTCACGCTGACGACGACCGACGAGGCCAACCTGTCGAACCCGAGCACGCCGATCGTCACCGGCGGCTGCGGTCAGCTCGGCATCGGCATCGGCTCGTTCTGCATCGACCAGGCGAAGTTCGGCGTGTGGGCGCGCTCGACGGCAACGCCGGGCGACGTGCTCGTCGGGTTCCGCGATGATTTCGTGTTGCCTGGCGATCCGACGTGCGGCGCATCGTTCGTCACCGGCGAGACGTCGCTCGCGCTCGATCCGTGCGCGACGATGTTCCCGCAGCCACCCGCGTACACGCAGTGGATGGGCACCTCGGGCAACCTGACGACGACGTACGCCGGCCAGTCGTTCGGAGCCGTCCGCGTGCTCGCGCCCAGCGATGACCAGGCGACGCTGATGCTCGGCGGCTCGTACACGCTGGGGACCAACAAGACCGGCGCCGTGGTCCGCCCGACGCTGTCGTCGTACGAGACCGCGCTCGTCGGTCACATGACGCTCGGAAGCTCGGGCCCGATCGTCGACCAGCTGATCGAGCTCGGTGGTGCGTGCCCGTCCACGATCACGAACTGCACGCCGACCGAGGTGTCCGCGTACACCGGCACGCCGATGTACTGCAACGATGCGGCGCTGATCGAGCTCGGGAGCCGCGAGGTCGATGGCAAGACGTACGGAGGCGCGGGCAAGGAGCTCGTGACCGCATGTGCGGTGCGCAGCGCGCGCGGGGTGACGCCGGATGCGGCGGTGTTCGCGCGATTCGCGGCGCCCGATGGCGGGCCGCCTCACTACGAGACGCTGGTCGCCTCGACCGGCGTGCCGCACATGTCGGTGCGCGCGGGCGACGTCAACGGCGACGGGCTCGAGGACGTCGTCGGCACCGCCGGGGCAACCGGCAACGGCGAGCTGTTCGTGTTCTTGCAGTGCGATGCGCACGACACGTCGTGCACGAAGGAGGGTCACTGATGCGCGCGCTCGTCATCCTCCTCGTGCTGACGGCGACCGCCTACGCCGACGACGACAAGGCGAAGGCCGAGCAGTACTTCCACGCCGGCGCCGAGGCGTTCAAGAAGCAGAGCTTCGAGGCCGCCGCCGAGCAGTTCGAGCTCGCGTACAAGGAGATGCCGCTGCCCGAGATCGCGTTCTCGGCGGCGCAGGCATATCGCCGCCAGTACTTCATCGAGCCGAAGCCGCAGTACGTCAAGCGCGCGGTCGAGCTCTATCACGTGTATCTCGACGCGGTGAAGCACGGCGGCCGCGTCGCCGACGCGAGCGATGGCCTTGCCGAGATGCAGCGCGAGCTCGACAAGCTGACCGCGCAAGGCACGAAGATCGACGCGGCCCCGAAATCGGCGACGCGGATCGCGATCAGCCCGATCGTCCGCGGCGAGAAGAAGACGGAGATGACCGAGCTGTCGATGCTGCCGGAGACGTCGACGACCGCCGCGACGGCGACACTCGACGGCAAGCCGGCCGAGCTGTTCACGCCGATCGACGTCGCTCCCGGCGATCACGCGATCGACATCGCGGCGCCCGGCTACTTCCCGCAGTCGGCGAAGCGCCACGTCGTCGAGGGTTCGACGGAGCTCGTCGAGCTCACGCTCGAGCCGAAGCCCGCGCACCTCGTCGTCGAGACCGCGGGCGACGTCACCGTCGACGGCAAGCCGAGCCCCGCGACCGTCGACCTGGCCGCCGGTCACCACACCGTCGTCGTCGAGCAACGCGGCCACCACCCGGTGCTCCGCGAGGTCGATCTGCGGCGCGGCGAGACGACGAAGCTCGAGGTCGAGCTCGAGCCGACGGCGAAGCGGCGTGTCGTGCCGTGGGTGCTCGGCGGCGGTGGAGTGCTCGTCGCCGCGTCGGTCACGACAGCGCTGATCGCGCGCTCGCACGACGAGACGATGCAGAAGCTCGAGGACGAGCGCGTGAAGACCGGCATCACCGCCGACCAGCTCGCGCAGTACCACCATGAGGTGAGCAAGCGGGACGCGTATCGCGACGCCGCCTACATCACGGGCGGGGCCGCGCTCGCGACCGGCGCCGTCGCCGCCGCGCTGTACTTCCTCGACTCGCCGCGGCTCGAGGAGCGCACGGTCGTGCCGATCGCAACTCCGGGCGGCGCGGGCATCAGTCTCGTCGGGCGGTGGTAATCTCGATCGAGATGCGGACGGGGATCCTCGCGGCGCTCGCACTGCTTGCGGCGTGTAGCGACCTGCCGCCGTACCAGCCGAGCTGCGGCAACGGCGTGATCGAGCTGCACGAGGACTGCGACTCCGGGTCCGGCGGGTGCTTCTCGTGCACGCGCGTGTGCAACGCCGATGGCACGTGCCCCAACGGCCTCGCGTGCGGCGGCGACTTTCTGTGCCACGCGCCGGGCGGGCAGTTCCGGCCGCAAGGGCAGACGCTGCCGTTCGACGGCAAGGATTTGTTCGTCGCCGATGTCGATCACGATCGGATCGGCGATCTCGTCGAGGTATCGGCGACCGCGCTCGTCACGCTGCACAGCCAGCTCGGCATCGGCCCCTCGACGGAGACCGTGCTGCAGACCCCGTTCGTCACCGGCCCCCCGGCGATCGGGCCATTCGATTCGACCGACAACACGAACGACGTCGTGCTGCCGACCGTGCGCGGCCTCGTCGCCTACACATCCGCCCTCAACGTGCTGTCGCCGTATCCGTTCGCGCTCGATGTCAGCCTGCCGGATCCGGCGAAGCGCGCGCGCCCGTGGCTGGTGTTTCCGATCGATCAGACGCACCTGGGGCTCGTCACGAAGCTCGAGGACGTCGACAGCGGCGGCAACCCGATCGCCGGCACCGCAAAGCTGACGTTCGCGACGATCGACATCGGCATGGGCCGCCCGACGTTCAGCACGCCGCAGGCGATCTGCGCCGGCCTGAATCCCGACGGCGTCCTCGACTCGGACGTGCGCCCGGTTGATGCGACGCATCGCATGGTCGCGCTCACCGGTACGAACGAAGGCTGCGTGCTGCGCATCGACGGCTACTCGCTGGGGCTGCAGACCGAGCTCGCGACGACGGAGCGCCTCGTGCTCGCGTCGATGCAGAACAACTTCTGCCCGAGCGTGATGAGCGGCGTCGACGAGTACAAGGCGACCGGCAGCTTCCCGACGTGCACGGTCTCGACGACCGCGATGCCGTTCGCGCCGCTCGCCGGGCTGTTGCAGCCGGGCGACGTGATCATCGGCGCCGTCCCGCTGTCGCCGGCCGTTCCCGGTTACTACAACGATGCGATCGCGACGACGCATGCGATCTTCGGCATCGGCGCCAGCGCGGTGCCGATCTATCGCTCCGACCGCGCGCTCAGCCGCACGACCTCGCTCGACATCGACGGCGACGGTGACCTCGATGCCGTCGCGATCGCCGACGGACAGAACGACCTCGACGTGCTGTTCCGGTTCTCGCCGGCGGCGGGGCAGGCGCAGTTCCAGCTCGTTCGCTACGACACGCTCGCGCACCCGCGGCTGACGCTCGCCGGCGACTTCGACGGCAACCAGGTCGACGACCTGGCCTACAGCGAGGTCACGACGTACGGCGAGCGCCTGCTCGTCATGTACGGCACGACGGATCGCCCGCTGGCTCCGATCGAGATGGCGACGTTCCGCGATCTGATCTCGCTGCTCCCCGGCAACACCGATCCGAGCGATCCATCGGGCACGCTCCAGGACCTCAGCGTGCTCGATTACGACGACAGCACGAGCCGCCCGTTGCTCACGCTGATGCACGGGAGCCCGCAGCGCGTGCTGTTCCCCGCGTTCCAGCCCGATCTTGGCAGCGTTCCGAACGGCCAGCCGCCGCCGCCGTTCACCTCCGTCGCGCTCGGGCACTTCGGCGGCATGGGACACGTCTCCGATCTGTTCAGCGTGTCGCAGACCGGCACCGAGCGCGAAGCGTGGACTTCGCTGGCGTTCGGCGGCGCGTTCCCCGTCGCCGGCGGTGCGCCCGTCGCGACGGTCGACTGCAGCGCGAACCCCGACGCGATGCTGTGCAGCCCATCGCTTCATTATCTCGCGTGGTCGGTCGGCCCGTCGAACGACAAGCTGATCGCCGTCGACGATCGTCATCACGCCTACACGTTCTCGCCGTCCGCGCCGGCCTCCGCGGTCTCCGACGACACGATCTTCATGCACGTCTCCGATCCGGGGCTCGTCGTTCACTCGATGCAGCGCCTCGATCTCGACGGCGACGGCAGCGCCGAGCTCGTCGTCGCGTTCGGCACCGATCCGGCGCTGCGCGCGGCGAGCACGAAGGGCATCGTCGTCGCGTGTCAGGTCGATGCCGGGGGCGGCGTCGTCGTCGGCAGCTGCCAGGACCTCGGCGATGCGGTCGCCGACGGGGAGGGCGGCGCGCAGTGCATCGATGCCGCCGTCGCGCACGTGACGCCGGTGCAGCTCGCGCTCGGCACGCCCGCGAGCCCGCCGCCGCCGTCGCTGCTGATGCTGTGTCATCGGCTGCTCGCCGGATCGAGCGAGGTGTTCCGCATCTCGCACGACGCGGCCGGCTATCACGCGCAGCGCGTGTTGCGGATCACGTCGACGAGCGTCGAGCGGATCTTCACCGGCGATCTCGACGGCGACGCGGTCGACGATCTCGTCGCCCTCGACGTCGCGCCGGGCGCGCTGCTGCCGGAGATCACGATCTATCCGCAGTGCACGTCGCAGGCGATCGATAGCGAATGCGTGGTGGCGCCGTGAGGATCATCGCGATCCTGCTCGTGCTGTGCGCGGTCGCGACCGCCGACGACAAGCGCGAGGCCGAGCGCTACTTCCGCGCTGGCGAGAAGGCGTATCAATCGCAGAACTTCGAGGCCGCCGCGCGCAACTTCGAGGAAGCGTATAAAGACGCGCCGCTGCCGGAGATCGCGTTCTCGGCGGCGCAGGCGTATCGCCGGCAGTATCGCGTCGACGCACGGCCGGAGTACTGCGCGCGCGCCGTCGAGCTGTACAAGCTCTACCTCGGCAAGGTGAAGACGGGTGGCCGCGTCGCCGATGCGGCCGATGCGCTCGTCGAGATGCAGCACGAGCTCGATCGCCTGATCAAGCTCGGCCTCAAGGTCTCGCCGGAGATCGCGGCGGAGCACACGCTGCTCGGCGTGAGCCCCGCGCTGGGCGGCGTGCGCCAGCCGCACGAGATGCGCGAGGTCGACGAAGCGCGTGGCGGCGCGCCCGACATCGTCGTCACGTTCGACGGCAAGCGCGTCGAGCCGTACTCGCTCAACCAGATCGAGCCGGGCGTGCACGCGATCCACGTCGAGGCGCCCGGCTACAAGCCGTACGATCTGCAGCAGAACGTCGTGCAGGGAACGACGAACATGATCGACGTCGCGCTCGAGCCCAAGCCCGCGCACGTGACGTTCGACGTCGAGGCCGATGCGACGATCACGCTCGACGGTCGCCCGCTCGGCACGACGCCGCTCGTCACCGACGTGCCTGCCGGCTCGCACGTCGTCACGTTCTCGCATCGTGGCCGCGAGCCGGTCGTGCGCGACATCGCGTTCGACAAGGGCCAGGAGCTGCGCCTCCACCAGCCGCTCGCGATGACGGCGCGTCGCCGGGCCGTGCCGTACGTCGTGATCGGCGCGGGCAGCCTGGCGCTGCTCTCGGGCGCGAGCGCGATCGCGGCGCTCGTCGAGGACAGCCGCGCGTCGTCGCTGCACAACCAGATCGCGGGAGGCAACGCGCTGATGTCCGTCGGGCTCGCGTATCAGGACAAGCTGATGTGGCGCGATCGCTTCGTCACCGCGACGTGGACGACCGGCGCGCTCGCGCTCGCGACCGCTGGTGTGGCCGCTTGGCTTTATTACGCCGACCATCCGAGTCCGGAGGCCGCTCACATCGCCCCGATGGCTGGACCTTCCGGAGCCGGTGCTATGCTTTTCGGCAGCTTCTAGCTATAAGCACCGACCATGGGTTCGACGGGTAAGAGCTTGGCTGCGGTCGCCACCACGCTGACGTTCGAGAAGTTCTGGAAGTGGCTGACGGGCCACGCGAACTGCATCGTGCGCGCGGGGACGCCGGAGGTCGTGCTCCTCGATCACGACGACTTCCACTGGACGCTGCTCACCGAAGACGATCACACGCATGTCGTCCAGCTCGCGCGCGCCAAGGACCTCGTCGGTGAATTGCTCGTGTTCCCCTCCGAGGTTGCCTACGTCCAGGTCGAGCCCAGCGAGACCGACGGTGAATGGCTGTTCGAGTGCATCGTCGAGAACGAGAAGGCGCGTGAAGTCGCCTACCACTTCGTGATGGCCCACGAGTACGAGGACGGCGAACACCGGCGCGAAGAGAAGTGGACGCACTAACGGAGGCGCAAGAGCGGGTCGGCTCTCTCATCGACGATCGTTACAAGATCCTCGACGTGATGGCCGCCGGATCGATGGGGGCCGTCTACAAGGCGGAGCGCGTTCCCGTCGGCAAGATCGTCGCGATCAAGTTCCTCCACGCGTCGTTCGCGAGCGACAGCGAGTTCCAGGCGCGCTTCGAGCGCGAGACGCGTGTGATGTCGAAGCTGTCGCATCCGAACTGCGTCAGCGTCGTCGATTTCGGCGTCTGGCAGGACGAGCCGTATCTCGTCATGGACTTCGTCGCCGGCACGACGCTGCGCCAGCTGATCGACAAGGGCCCGCTGCTGCCCGCTCGCGCGCTCGCGCTGACCAAGCAGATCGCCGCCGGCCTCGCGCACGCGCACGCGCAGGACATCGTCCACCGCGACATCAAGCCGGCGAACATCATGATCACCGAGGAGATCGGGCACGGCGAGCGCGTGCGCATCCTCGACTTCGGCCTCGCGCGGCTGCGCGGCAACGTCGGTCGCGACGCGACGCAGACGAACATGGTCGTCGGCACGCCGAACTACATGGCGCCCGAGCAGACGGTGCCGGGCAGCAACATCGACGCGCGCACCGACATCTATGCGGTCGGCGTCGTGCTGTTCGAGATGATCGTCGGCGATCGTCCGTTCCACGCCGAGGAGACGCTGCAGCTGCTCGGCATGCATCGCGCCGCGCCGATTCCGCGCATCGCCGATCGCGTGCGCGAGGGCACCGAGCTGCCGAACGGCCTGCAGGCGGTCATCGACAAGGCGATGGCGAAGGCTCCCGACGCGCGCTACCAGAGCGCGATCGAGCTCGCGCAGGCGATCGACGACGTGATCGCGGGCAAGCGCGACTCGATGATCGACGTCACGATTCCGACCGCCGCGAATCGCTCGGGCGAGGCGCTCGCTCCGACGATGGTGCATCTCTCGACGGAGAACGACGCGATCGACGACGAGCCGCCGCCGCGCCGCTCGCGGTTCTGGCGCACGATGCTGACCGCGATGCTCCTCGTCGGCGGTGCCGCCGCGATGGCCGGCTATCTGATCCATCGCAGCAATTCGAAGACGCCGGCGCAGAAGATGATCGATGCCGCCGTGATCATCGATGCCGCCGCCGGTTCCGCCGTGGTGGCGGCGGTCGTGCCCGACGCGGCCGAGGTGGTCGTTCCGCCCGCGGCGCCCGATGCCGCGATCGACGCCCCCGCCGATGCAGCCTCGATCGATGCGGCCGAGGTCGTCGCCGTCGGCAGCGGATCGGCGGGCTCCGGCGCGGGCAGCGCCTCCGATGAGATCGAGATCGATCCGAACACCGCCGAGGACCTCGACCCCGCGAAGGGCTCGGCCGCGCAGGCCGCCACCGAGGCTGCCGACGAGCCGGAGTCCGGGAGCGCCGCCGAGGCGAAGGCCCCGGAGCCACCGCCGGCGGTGAAGCGCGCGACGACGATCAAGGAAGTACTCGCGCTCATCAAGGACGGTCAGCGCGAGACCGCGCTCGCCAGCCTGGCGCGCATGCACCGCGACAACCCGAGGAGCTCGCTCATCCCGTTCCTCATGGGCAACCTCTACTTCGACAAGCTCTGGTGGTCCGCGGCGATGGATAACTACCAGGAAGCCATCAAGAAAAACTCCGCGTACCGCAACAACCCGACGCTCAACAAGAACGTGATCACGATGCTGGGCTCCGGAAAGACGCGCCAGCGCGCGACGAACTTCCTGCGGGGGGTGATCGGCCACCCGGCGGCCGGATACCTGCGGTACGAGGCCACGCATGCGGAGAACCCCGTGGTTCGCAAGCAGGCGGCCGGCCTCGCGAAGTACATCCGTTGATGTTCCGACGATCTGCCTTGACAGAAGGGGGCGGATCCATAAGATTTCGCGCTCGCTTTCGAACGCCCAGGATCCGTAATGCCCACGATTAACCAGCTCGTCCGTCGAGGCCGCGAGAAAGTTCGCACGAAGAGTGCGTCTCCGGCTCTCAAGCAGTGCCCGCAGAAGCGCGGCGTCTGCACCCGCGTCTACACCACCACGCCGAAGAAGCCGAACTCCGCGCTCCGCAAGGTTGCGCGCGTTCGTCTGACGAACGGCATGGAAGTGACGTCGTACATCCCGGGCGAGGGGCACAACCTGCAGGAGCACTCGGTCGTCCTCATCCGTGGCGGCCGCGTCAAGGACCTGCCGGGCGTTCGCTATCACATCATCCGCGGCACGCTCGATACGACGGGCGTGCAGAACCGCAAGCAGTCGCGCAGCAAGTACGGCGCGAAGAGGCCGAAGTAGCCATGCCGCGTAAGGGAGAAGTCGCCAAGCGCCAGGTCCTGCCGGACCCGAAGTACACCGATGCCCCGGGCGATGTTCGCCGCCGCATCACCAAGTTCGTCAACGTCGTGATGGAAGACGGCAAGAAGGCCGTCGCCGAGGGCATTGTCTACGGCGCGATGGACCTGGTCGCGGAGCGCGCGAAGGACGATCCGTTGAAGGTGTGGGAGCGCGCGCTGTCGAACGTTCGCCCGCGCGTCGAGGTCAAGAGCCGCCGCGTCGGTGGCTCGACGTACCAGGTGCCGGTCGACGTTCGCCCGGACCGCTCGCTCGCGCTCGGCATGCGCTGGCTCGTCGAGTTCGCTCGCGAGCGCAACGAGAAGACGATGATCGATCGCCTCGCGAACGAGATCGTCGACGCCTCGGCGAACCGCGGCAACGCGGTCAAGAAGCGCGAGGACGTCCACAAGATGGCCGACGCCAACAAGGCATTCGCGCACTACCGCTGGTAACCGCACACATACGCTTTGGAAGGTGGGGTGCTTCAGGCCCCAAACCACCAGGGTCTCATGGCAGCCCGCCTCGACATAAAGACGGTCGATCTCGACCGGACCCGCAACATCGGGATCATCGCGCACGTCGACGCGGGCAAGACGACGACCACCGAGCGGATCCTGTTCTACTCCGGTGCGACGTCACGAATCGGCGAGGTCGACGACGGCTCGACGGTCACCGACTGGATGACCCAGGAGCAGGAGCGCGGGATCTCGATCACCGCCGCTGCGACGACGTTTGGCTGGAAGAGCCACGTCGTCAACCTGATCGACACGCCGGGCCACGTCGACTTCACGATGGAGGTCGAGCGCTCGCTGCGCGTGCTCGACGGCGCGATCGCGGTGTTCTCCGCCGTCGAGGGCGTCGAGCCGCAGAGCGAGACGGTGTGGCGCCAGGCCGACCGCTATCGCATCCCGCGCCTCGCGTTCATCAACAAGTGCGATCGCGAAGGCGCCGAGCCGGCGCGCGTGATGGACGAGATGACGGCACGCCTCGGAGCGACGCCGATCGCGATCCAGCTTCCGGTCGGCATCGGCGATGACTTCACGAGCGTGATCGATCTGATCACGATGCGCGCGCGCACGTGGAACGAGGAAGACTTCGGCGCGACGTTCACCGACGGCCCGATCCCGCACGCATTCGTCGACGAGGCGAGCGCGGCGCGCGAGAAGATGATCGAGACGATCGCGGATCACGACGACGAATTGATGGCCGCGTGGGTCGCCGGTCGCGAGCTGCCCGTCGGCGCGATCAAAGCTGCGATCCGCCGCATCACGATCGCGGGCCGCGGCGTGCCGACGCTCGTCGGGGCCGCGTTCAAGAACCTCGGCATCCACAACCTGCTCGACGCGGTGATCGATTACCTGCCGGCGCCGTCGGCCAAGCCCGACCAGCCGCTCAGCGCGCTCGCGTTCAAGGTGCAGTTCGACGAGACCGGCAGCCAGCTGACGTTCGTCCGCGTCTACACGGGCGTGCTCAAGGTCGGCGACTCCGTGCTCAACGCGACGAAGGGCGCGAACGAGCAGATCGGCCGCCTCGTGCGGATGTTCGCGAACCACCGCGAGGACATTCGCCAGATCGAGGCCGGCATGATCGGCGCCGTCATTGGCGGCCGCCTCGCGACCGGCGACACGCTCTGCGATCCGCGCACGCCCGTGCTGCTCGATCCGATCAGCGTGCCGACCGCCGTGATGGGCGTCGTCGTCGAGCCGGAGACCGCCGAGGACCACACGCGGCTGATGCACGCGCTCGAGCGCATGGCGGTCGAGGACCCGAGCTTCCGCGTCAAGACGGACGCCGACTCCGGCCAGATCGTGATCTCGGGGATGGGCGAGCTCCACCTCGAGATCGTCGTCGAGCGGCTGCGCCGCGAGTTCGGCGTCAACGCGCGCGTCGGAAATCCCCTGGTCGCGTACCGCGAGACCGTGGCCCACCGCGCGGAGGGCGAGAACAAGTTCGTCCGTCCGGTCGGCCCCCGCGGCGAGTACGGCCACGTCCGCCTGGTGGTCGAACCGACCGATCGGGGAGGGGGCTACGTCTACGAGAATCGCGCCCCGCAGAGCGACATCCCCGGCGAGCACGCCCCTGCCGTCGAGGCGGGAGTGACCGAGGCCGTCGAGCGTGGCGTCCTCGCGGGCTACCCGATGACCGACCTCCGGGTCCAGGTCGTCGGCGGCAGCTATCACCCTGTAGATTCGAACAATTACGCGTTCAAGATGGCTGGATCTCGCGCGTTCGTCACCGCGGCGAACAAGGCCGGCCCGACGCTCCTCGAGCCCGTGATGTCCCTAGAGGTCGTCACCCCCGAAGAATCCGTCGGAGACGTCCTCGGAGATTTGCACGCCAGACGCGGAAAAGTGGCTGGAATTACCGTGCGCCATGGTGTACAAGCCGTCGCCTGTTTTGTCCCGATGGCAACCATGTTCGGCTACGCGACTGACCTCCGGAGCCGAACCCGCGGTCGCGCCACGTACTCGATGGAGCTCGATCACTACGCAGAAGTACCGCAGCAGATTCGAAACGACCTGACCTCGGTCATCGCATCTAGGCGCGCCTAAGGAGAACGACACGTGTCCAAAGAGAAATTCATCCGCAACAAGCCCCACGTCAACATCGGCACGATCGGTCACGTCGACCACGGCAAGACGACGTTGACCGCTGCGATCACCAAGGTCCAGTCGACCAAGGGCATGGCGAAGTTCACGGCATTCGATCAGATCGACAAGGCGCCGGAAGAGAAG
>JAFAOG010000268.1 GCA_019237945.1 Deltaproteobacteria bacterium
CTGCTCGCCACCAAGGAGACCTACGCCAGCAAGGCCACGGTGCGGCTGGTGGCACTCGTGCCTGATGGCGAGGAGACCGTCTACAACCTCACCGAGCCGCTGCACCACTCGTACATCGTCGACGGCGTCGTGGTCGCGAACTGCAGCGAGTACATGTACCTCGACGACTCCGCGTGCAACCTGGCGTCGCTCAACCTCATGAAGTTCCTCAACGAGGACGGCAGCATCGACGTCGACGGCTACCGGCACGCCGTGCACATGACCATCACGGCGCAGGAGATCCTGGTCGGCAACGCCGCCTACCCCACCGAGCGGATCGGCAGGAACAGCGAGGACTTCCGGCCCCTGGGCCTCGGCTACGCCAACCTCGGCGCCCTCCTGATGGCCCGCGGTGTGCCGTACGACTCGCCACAGGGGCGTGACCTCGCCGCCTGCGTCACCGCGATCATGACCGGCGAGGCGTACGCGCAGTCGGCGCGCATCGCGCGCGAGGTCGGTCCCTTCAACGGTTACGCGATCAACCGGCAGCCGATGCTGCGCGTCATCGCCAAGCACCGCGAGGCCGCGTACAACATCCCGTCCGAGGGCATCGAGCCGGAGCTGGTGAGCGCCGCGCGGCGCGCCTGGGACGAGGCGCACGAGCTCGGCGCCAAGCACGGCTACCGCAACGGTCAGGCGACGGTGCTCGCGCCTACCGGGACGATCGGCTTCATGATGGACTGCGACACCACGGGCGTCGAGCCGGACATCGCGCTCGTCAAGTACAAGAAGCTTGTCGGCGGCGGGATGCTGAAGATCGTGAACCAGACGGTGCCGCTGGCCCTGCAGCGGCTCGGCTACGGCGACACCGCGATCGCCGAGATCAGCGCCCACATCGACGCGCACGACACCATCGAGGGCGCGCCGGCGCTGCGCGACGACGACGTCGCGGTGTTCGACTGCGCGTTCACCCCGCAGAACGGCACGCGCTCGATCACCTGGCAGGGGCACGTGCGGATGATGTCCGCGGTCCAGCCCTTCATCTCAGGGGCGATCAGCAAGACCGTCAACATGCCCAACGAGGCCACGGTCGACGACATCGAGCAGGCGTACATCGACGGGTGGAAGCTGGGGCTCAAGGCGCTCGCCATCTATCGCGACGGCAGCAAGCGGAGCCAGCCGCTGGCCACCAGCGTCGACCGGACCACGGGTCAACGGGTGCAGGTGGTGGAGCGACCGCTGCGGCGCCGCCTGCCCGCAGAGCGCAGCGCACTCACCCACCGTTTCGAGGTGGGCGGTCACGAGGGATACATCACCGTCGGCATGTACGAGGACGGGACGCCGGGTGAGATCTTCCTGAAGATGGCGAAGGAGGGGTCCACGGTGAGCGGGCTCATGGACTACTTCGCCACCGCGATCTCACTGGCGCTGCAGTACGGCGTGCCGCTGCAGGCGCTCGTCGACAAGTTCTCGCACTCCCGCTTCGAGCCGCAGGGTTTCACCAAGAATCCCGAGATCCCCATCGCCAAGTCGGTGATGGACTACATCTTCCGCTGGCTGGCCTCCCGCTTCCTTCCCGTGGAGGAGCGCGACCGCCTGGGCATCATCCGCCGCGACGGCGAAGCGACGCCGTTCGTCGCCGCAGCGGCCGACGACCCCGAGGCCTTCGCCGAATCGCTCGCCGGCCCGGTTCCCACGACCGGCGCGGCACGAGCGCCGACGCAGCCGACGCAGGCGACGAGCCTTCTTCCCGCTGCCTTCCGCAACCAGGAGGACGCCCCCACGTGCAGCGACTGCGGCAGCCTCATGGTGCGCAGCGGCGCCTGCTACAAGTGCCAGAACTGCGGGGCCACAAGCGGCTGCAGCTGACTGAGCAAACCCTCCCCCTCTCGCCCGGGGCCGCCTCGCTGTTGCAGCGGGGCGGCCCTTTTCACTGCAACGGCACGCGCCCCGCAGCGTCACATGTCCGCAAGCGTTGTCCTGCTCGTCACCGCATTGCGACAGATCCCGGTCGAGTCTTGACCTGCGAATGCACCCATTGCGCCAAGCTGGCTGCAGATGACCCGCCAGCCGGTGAACGCCCTGCTGTCCCGCGCCCGCGCCGTGCCGACCACCCTGCTCCGCGTCTACGCGGTGCTGGCCGCGGTTCTCGTCGCCTACCTGGTCACGCTCGTGCTGCGCGGCGGGCCGACGGCGACGCTCTTCGACGGCCCCTTCACCACGGGCTTCGAGCTGCTGATGGCCGCCTTGTGCTTCCTCCGCGCGGTCACGCGCCGTTCCCAGCGTGCCGTGCCCCTGCTGCTGGGCGGCGCGCTCCTGATGTGGGCGACCGGCGACGGCGTCCTCACCGCGGAGTCGGTGAAGGGCACGCCTGCCTCGCCGTCGCTCGCTGACCTCTTCTATCTGTCCTTCTATCCGCTGGCGTACCTGGTGCTCGTCGTGCTGCTGCGTCGCACCCGCGGCCGGCTGGTCGCCGCAGAGTGGCTCGACGGCGCTGTGGCCGGCCTCGGCGCGGCC
>JAFAOG010000276.1 GCA_019237945.1 Deltaproteobacteria bacterium
TGGACGAGCACGCCGTCGACGACCGCAAGCACGAGATCGATCACGCGGTCGGGGTCGCACGGCTTGACCTGCTTGGCCGCGATCGCATTGCGCAGCTCGCCGACGAGCGCCTCGCGCACCGCGCTGACGACGCGCCGCTCGCGATCGAGCAACGCCTGCACATCGCGCCCGCCGACCGCCCATAGCTGCACGAGCCCGCCGATCAGCTGCGGCCGGTCGCGGTGGAACTGGATCGTCGCGTCGACCATCGCGCGCATCCGATCGATCGGATGCTCGACCACCTGCGTGCGCCCGATGACGAACGCGGCGAGGTCGCGATACGTCTGATCGAGGACGGTCTCGAAGATCGAGCCGAGGTCCGGGAAGTAGAAGTAGAGCGTCGGGCGCTTCACGCCGAGGCTGTCGGCGAGCTCGCGCATCGAGGTCTGGACGCCGCGCGTGCGCAGGATCTCGAACGCGGCAGCGGCGAGCTCGGAGCGGCGGGCGAGGTCGGGACGGCGCGGCATAACCTGACACTCTGTCAGTACTAGAACCCTGACACACTGTCAACCTATCGCGCGGGGAAGGCCGGCAGGCTGACGGGCGTAGAAGATCCGTGTACTGTCGGGGACCTACGTGGGGCTAGCTGTGCGCAGCGACGACGTCGTTCTGCAACGTCCGGAAGACGTTCGTTATCTCGTCCCGGTGTTCCACACGTGGAACGCCTGCTGCGGGGCCGCGACCGCGTATCTGCTGCGCCGCATCGCCTATCGCGCGGGTGCCTACGCCCCCGGCCTGCAGGAGCAGATCTTCCACGAGCTCAACACGTCGCGCGACGGCGGCACGATCGACAAGGTCCAGCGCTGGTTCGACGGCCGCGTCGGCTCGCTGCACGAGCTCGGCTATCGCCTGCAGTGCCGCCGCGTCGCCACGCCGACGCCCGCGATCCTCGACTGGGTCAAGCAGGGCAAGGGCTACCGCGGCGCGATGATGCCGACGACGTTCAAGAAGGTGCATCCGCAGCCGGGCGCCAGCGGCGACGCCCCCGAGGACATGGTCGGCCATGCCGTCGGCGTCACGATCGACCGGCTCGACGCGAAGGCGGACGAGGAGCTCGTCATGATCGATCCGTGGCCGGGCGTCGTCGGCGGCGCGAGCGATCGCGGCAAGCTGTCGCCGGCGCTCGAGAGCGCGCATCGCGACAAGAACTTCCACGCGCTCGTCTACTACTGGGCCGGCTGGTCGTAGTCGCTTCGCAGCCGCTAGGTCGGGAAGTTGTCGGCGAGGTCCGCGGGGCCGCCGAACACGGCGACCGCGCCCGCGAGCGCCTCGACGCTCCAGCCGCCGCAACTCACGGCGATGATGTCGACATTCGCGTCGCGCGCGGCGCGAACATCATAAGGCGTGTCGCCGATCATCACGGTGCGCTTTCGATCGGTCGCGATCCGCGCGAGCGCGGCGTTGATGATGTCGGGGTCGGGCTTGCTGTGCTCGACATCCGAGGACGTCGTCCGCACCTCGACGAGATCCGCGATGTCGGCGATCTCGAGCAGCGGCTGCAGCTCCTCGGCCTTCGCGGCACTCGCGATCGCGATCATGTAGCCGTCGGCGCGCAGCCGCAGCACGAGCTTGCGCGCGCCGAGCTGCGGCTTGACCGTGTGCAGCCACTTCTGCTTGAACAGCTGGGTCCGGTCGCTCGAGATCCGCTCGTTCGCGCGCGAGCCGGCCGGAATCCCGGTGACGATCTCGATCAGCTTGTCGCCGCCCATGCCGACGAGCGACCGCGCGCGCGGCACGCTGACTTCGTGACCGTGCTTGGCGAGCGCTTCGACCCACGCCTGCGCGTGTGCATCGTTGCTATCGACGAGCGTGCCGTCGACGTCGAGCAGGACTCCTTGATACCGGCGCATTCACCGGTGTAGCGCTAGATCTTGCCGAGGTCGACGTACGCGTGGTCGTTCATGATGACGTACGGGCGATCTTCGAACGTCAGCTTGCCCTTACCGTCGAAGCGCTGGATCTCGAGCAGACCCATGCCGTAGCCCATCGGGCCCTGCGAGTAGTAGTTGATCGAGAGCCGGTACGGCCCCGCCTTCGGCGTCCCCTGGATCGCGAAGCACTCCGGCCCGTAGCCGGTCGTGATGTCCGCGTACAGATCGCCGCCCGAGCGCAGGTGCGGGCTGCCGTAGAATGCGTGCCCGTGGTGCGCGTCCTGGATGTGGAAGTCGACGTCGTTGCCGTCGGTCTCCCAGTACAGGATGAAGCGCGTCGACGCGGTGGTCGCGAGCTTGAGGCCGCGCTTGCCGAGCTCCGCCTCGACGTGCGCGCGCTGCGACGGCTGCTGCGTCACGAGCGCGGCACCGATCATGCCGGCGTCCTCGGAGAGCACGCGCTGCCCGCCGGCGAACCGGCCTTCCGGGAAGTGCTGGTCGACGCCGTTCAAGATCGCCGCGAACGCCTCGTCGGGCTTGCCGGTGCGCAGCAGCGCATACGCGAGCAGGCGGTGGCCGGTCAGATGATCGGGGCGGTCAGCGACGGCGCGCTTGTACGTGTCGACAATCAGGTCCTTCGCCGTATCGAGGCGCGCGAGGCGCTCGCCGGCGAACCGGCGCATATCGGCGCGGCCCGGGAACAGATCGATGATCGAGCCGTAGACGCGGGCCGCGGTGACCTTGCTGCCGTGCGCCTCGAGCGCGTCGCCCAGGCCGATCAGCGCGAGCACGTTGCCCGGCTCGCGGGCATGCCAGTCACGCGCCTTCGCGAGCGCGCCGTTGACGTCGTGCGTGCGGAGTGCGTGCTCGATCTCGCCGAGCTCGCCGGTCAGCGCGACCGGCGCATCGGGCGGCGGCCACGCTTCCTGCTGCTGCTCGTCCTGCTCGAGCGCCTCGCCGTCGTCGTGCGCGCGGTGGCGGCGAGCGGCCATGCCGTCGTCGTCCTCGGACTCGATCGAGCGCGTCGCGGTCGCATGATGGCCGTGCACCGGGCGGTCCTCGGCGTCGCCGCCGGCTTCCGCGACGTCGGCCTTCTTCGCCTCATCGCGATCGATGCGGTCGGCACGCACCTCGCGCGGAGGCGCGGGCGGCGGAGGCGGCGGGGTCATCGTCGGGCGCGCGGTCGGCATCGGAGGTGGCATCGGTGCGACCGCGGTGCGTGCGGGCATGCCCTGCCCCATCGAGCCGCCGCCCCCCGGGCCCGCCGCAGGCTCCGGCTTCGGATCCGCGACCTCGCCCTTCTCGATGGCCTGCCCTTGCGCGAGGAAGCCCTCGTTCGCGCCGGTCTGGTCGGCGCCGCTGTCCTTGCCATCGTTCTTGTCGGCGCCCGCGAGCGCGAGCTCCTTCTGCACCGGCTGCTTGGTCACCGGCGGCTTCTGCGCCGTGATCGGATTCGCGGGTGCGACGAGCTGCGCCTTCGGCATCGCGCGATGCTGCCGCTCGACGCCGTTCGCGCCGACGACGAGGATATCGGCCAGCGCGCGGCGATCGATGCCGTAGCGCGCGTAGTCGTCGTCGGTCTCGAGTACGAGCAGCGACGTCTGGCTCGAGATCACGCGCGATGCGAGCGACGTTGCCGCGATCTGTTTCTTGAGCGCGGCCGCGTCGTCGCCGCTGGCCGTCGCGAGCTTGCCTTCGAGCTCGTCGATCTCGGCGCTCGCGACCGCGCGCTGCACGAGCGGCTCGGTCCCGGCGAGCATGCCGAGGTGCGAGCGATCGGCGCCAACCTGGACGTCGACCGCCTGCGCGGGCGCCTTGAGCCGCGCGAACACCATCACGCGCTCGCCGATGCGCGCGCTCGGAATCACGCGCGGGTACACCCACGCCGCGTTCGCGACATCGATGCGCACGTCCGTCGCGATCGGCTGCGCGAGCGCCGCGACGACGTCATCGCTGTCCGCATCGAGCACCGTGCCGGGTTTCGGCGTCGCGCGCACGAGCTGCTTCGCGAGCGCCTCGTCGCGGATGCCGCCGGAGAGCACGATGTCGAGCCGCTCCGCGCCGCTCGCCGCGACCTTCTTTGCGAGGTCGGCGCCGTCGGAACCGGCCGTCACGACGCCATCGGTCACGACAACGACGCGCTTCTCGCCGCCCTTGCCAACAAACGCGAGCGCCTGCCCGAGGTCACTCGCGCCGGCGGCGCCGCGCTCGATCAGCTTCTTCTTCTGCGCGTCGCCAAAGCCGCTCGCCGGCCCGCGATAGATCGTCTCGGCATCCTGATCGAAGGCGACGACCTGCACCGGGATGTCGCCGTACTGCGTCTTCATCGCCGCGACGAGCTTGCCGACGCTCGCGACGTACGCCTCGAAGCCGAGCGCGCGCGATGCACTGGTATCGACCATCAGCGTGACGCCCGCGGGCGTCTCCTTCACCGACGCCGTGCCGCCGACCGTCACCTGCGCCGCGACGAGCGTGCCCGCGTTGACAGCGGCCGCCATCGTCGTGCCCTGCGAGACGAAGTCGCGATCGGGCTGCCAGTCGCGCTGGTGCAGGCCCTGCTCCGCGAGCTTGCCGTCGGGACCGCGCGTCATCAGCGCGACATCGACCTGCCCGATGCGCGGCAGCCCCTTGAGCGGCAGCATGTACTGCGCGCCCGGCAGCTCCTGCGAGAACGAGATCACGAGGTGCTTGTCCGCATTCGGCGCGATCGGAAACACCTTCGCCGTGAACTGATTGCCATCGGCCTTCTCGAGCAGCGCCGGATCCTGACGGCGGTGCAGGAAGTCGTCATACGCACGCCGCGCGAGCTGCTTCTCGACGACCTCCGCCTCCATCCACTCGCCGTCGTTCTCCATCGCGAACCGCGACACGGCCGCGTGATTCGGCAGCGTGATCTGGAACGTGCCCGCGCGCCGGCGATTCTCGGGGTTGTGGAACCACAGGTGCAGCTCGGTGTACGCGAGCGGGCCTTCGAACACGGCGCGCGCCTCGACGCGCGTGACCGCGAGACCGCTGCCATCGCTCGCGGTCAGCGAGTACGGCACGATGTCCTGGTGATCGATCGGCGACGTCGCGATCTGCGAGGTCGCGGCGGTCAGCGGAACGGCGATCGAGGTCGGCTCGCTGGCGGCGACGGAATCAGCGTGCGAGCAACCGGCGATGAGAGCGAGCGCGAGCGTCTTGCGGAGCAACGTCATGCGCGATCCAACGCACGACGATTCCGTGCGACCTACGCCGCGCGCCCGGCTCGCTTCCGCATGAACCACGCATCGCACCGCACTGCCCGCGAGCTGCACCTGCTGCATCCCACCTCGGCACCACACGATCTCGCGTACTTGGGCGGGCACGCGCACTGCAATCGCCCCCGCGTCATGCGCACTGCCCTCCTGCTCGCTCTCGCATCGACTCTCACGCTCGCCGGCTGCGAAAAGGCCAAAGGAAAGTCCTCGGGCCCACTCGGCGGCGACGATCTCGCGATGCTCAAGGACCTCCCGGGCGGCAACGTCGCCCTGATCGGCGGCAATTATATGAAGATGCAGAACTTCATGCAGTCGTCGCTTGGCGCGATGGCGGAAGACCTGATGGACAAGGCCGGCGCCGGCAAGGGCTTCAAGGACTGGATGGCCTGCTTCGCCGAGCAGAAGGATCTCAAGATCGCGGGCGGCGTCGCGATGGCAGCGGGCATCGAGATGCGCCTCGCGTTCAAGGGCATGACGATCGATCAGATCGACACGTGCGCGAAGCGCGCCGGGTTCACGCACA
>JAFAOG010000162.1 GCA_019237945.1 Deltaproteobacteria bacterium
ACGACCCCGCGATCGCGAAGGACAACCCCGGCGCGAAGCTGCCGGATGCCGACATCGTCGTCGCGCATCGCGCGGACGGCTCGGGCACGACGGAGAACTTCACGAAGTTCCTCGATGGCGCGTCGGGCGGCGCGTGGAAGCTGAAGAGCGGATCGACGGTCGAGTGGCCGGCCGATACGCAGGCGGGTCAGGGCAACGCGGGCGTCGCGCAGATCGTGAAGTCGACGAAGGGCGCGATCGGCTACGTGGATCTCTCGGATGCGAAGGCCTCGGGCTTGCACTACGCGACGGTCAAGAACGCGGCGGGCAAGTTTGTCGAGCCGACCTCCGACTCGGCGTCTGCCGCAGGCGAAGGCATCGACGTGAAGGACAACCTCCTGTTCAGCGCGCTCAACGCGAAGGGCGATGCCGCCTATCCGATCACGTACCAGAGCTGGGTGATCGTCTATGCGAAGCCGGCTGATGCGGCGAAGGGCGCCAGCGTGAAGGCGTACGTGAAGTTCCTGCTCACGGACGGCCAGAAGCTGCTCAAGGAGCTCGACTTCGCGCCGCTTCCCAAGGCGCTCCAGGACAAGGCGATCGCGCAGCTCGACAAGATCTCGGCATGAACCTCAAGGGCAAGCCCGCGTACGCAGACACCGGCTTCCGATGGCTTGTCCTCGGAGCGGCGTCGCTGGTCTTGCTCGTCCTCGCGTACATCGCGCTGTCGATGACCAGCCGCGCGCTGCCCGTGTTCGAGCACATGGGCGTGTGGGGCTTCCTCAGCGGCAAGCGGTGGTCGCCCGCGGATCAGCTGTTCGGCGCGCTGCCATTCATGTGGGGCACGCTGTTCACGGCGGCCATCGCGGTCGCGATCAGCGTCCCGATCTCGCTGGGCGTCGCGCTCTTCGTCACGCAGATCGCACCGCGCAAGTGGCGGATGCCGATCGTCTACGTGATGGACCTGCTCGCGGTTGTCCCGTCGGTCGTGTTCGGTCTGTGGGGCGTGATGGTGCTGTCGCAGCACTTCCACCTCGGCCGCTCGTTCATGACGGCCGGAATCATCTTGGCGATCATGATCACGCCGATCATCACGTCGCTCGCGCGCGAGGTGATCGAGACGACGCCGCAAAACGAGAAGGAAGCGGCGCTCGCGCTCGGCGCGACGAAGTGGGAGATGATCAAGGGCGCGGTGTGGCCGCACAGCAAGGGCGGCCTCGTCGGCGCCGTGATGCTCGGCTTGGGGCGTGCGATGGGCGAGACGATCGCGGCCGCACTCGTGATCGGCAGCTCGCTCGGGCAGATCACGCTGCACGCGCTGCAGCCCGGCAACTCGATGCCCGCCGTCATCGCGAACGAATGGGGCGAGGCCGATGCGATGCACAAGTCGGCGCTGATCGCGCTCGCGGTGGTGCTGTTCGTCATCACGATCGTCGTCAACCTCGCGGCGCAGTCGATCGTCCAGCGGTCGATCCGCAGGAGTCGCGGCAAGTGAGGCACCCGGGCGATCCCGTTCTCGCGATCGGCCTGCGGCCGCGCCGGACCTGGCGCACCGTCAAGAGCTCGATCATGAGCGGCGCGATGTTCGCGGCGTTCGTGCTGATCTCGCTGCCGCTGCTCGCGATCATCTGGGCGCTCGTCAGCAAGGGCGCGGCGGTCGCGTTCGCGAGCTTCCCGGACTTCTTCACGAAGGAGATCCCGATCGTTTCGCGGCGCGCGGGTCCCGGCATGGGCCCGGCGATCGTCGGCACGCTGATGGTCACCGGCGGCGCGACGCTGATCGCCGTGCCGCTCGGCATCCTTGGCGCCGTCTACCTGCACGAGTACGGCGGCATGTCGAAGTTCGCGCGGCTCGTGCGCTTCATGGCGATGGTGATGACGGGCGTGCCGTCGATCGTCATGGGCCTGTTCGTCTACGTCGTGTGGACGATGCGCTTCGGCTACTCGGCGTTCGGCGGTGCGCTCGGCCTCGCGTGCTTGATGCTGCCCGTCGTGATCGGCTCGACCGAGACGATGTTGCGCCTCGTGCCGAACCAGATGCGCGAGGCATCGCTGGCGCTCGGCGCGACGAAGGCACGCACGATCGTCACGGTCGTGCTGCCGGCGGCCGCCCCCGGCATCGTCTCCGGTGCGCTGCTCGCGGTCGCCCGCGCCGCCGGCGAGACGGCGCCCCTGTTGTTCGCGCTCGGCGCCGCGACGCACTACACCCGGCACTTCTTCCTCGAGGCGAACACCTCGCTCAGCGTCCAGATCTTCGGCAACGCGACGTCCTCGTTCGTCGCCGCGCAGGAGCGCGCGTGGGGGGCTGCCCTCACGCTGGTGCTGCTGACGTTCCTCTTCACGCTGACGGCTCGCATCTTCACGGCCCGCTTCAAGAGGTGATCCTCATGGAAGTATTCGACGACGAACCCGACCGCCCGAGCACACGCCAGCTGAAGGTCCGCGTAAGCTCGCCCGAGATGGCCCCGCAGCTCGCGCCCGCCGTCTTCGAGCTCGAGAAGCTCGAGGTGTTTTACGGCGCATTCCGGGCGGTCCGCGACGTGACGCTCGGCATCCGCGAGCACGAGATCACCGCGTTCATCGGCCCGTCGGGATGCGGCAAGACGACCGTTCTGCGCTGCCTCAACCGGATGAACGACCTGATCCCCGGCGCGCGCGTCGGCGGCAAGCTGACGTTCCACGGGATCGACCTCTACGGCCCGGAAGTCTCGGCGACCGAAGTGCGGCGCCGGATCGGCATGGTGTTCCAGAAGCCGAACCCGTTCCCGAAGAGCATCTACGACAACATCGCGTACGGCCCGCGGATCAACGGCATCCGCGATCGCAAGAAGCTCGACGAGATCGTCGAGAAGTCGCTGCGCGGTGCCGCGCTGTGGGACGAGGTCAAGGATCGCCTGAACGGCTCCGCGCTCGCGATGTCGGGCGGCCAGCAGCAGCGCCTTTGCATCGCCCGCACGATCGCCGTCGGACCGGAGGTGGTGCTGATGGACGAGCCGTGCAGCGCGCTCGATCCGATCGCGACCGCGCGCATCGAGGAGCTCATGCGCGAGCTCAAGAACCGGTTCACGATCGTCATCGTCACGCACAACATGCAGCAGGCCGCGCGCACGA
>JAFAOG010000226.1 GCA_019237945.1 Deltaproteobacteria bacterium
CGGCCTCCGGGATTGGCGCACTCCGTGCTGAAGGAACGCCCATCATGCCGACGACCAGCCGTTTCGCTCGTGGGTTCAACAAGTTGGGCACCGTGGCACAGCTCGCCATGGGACTCTCGCTGGGGCTCGTAACCTCATGCGTGGGAGGCGGTGAATCGACCGCCTCGGCGGACCCCGCATGGTCGGCAGGAAACGTCACCGATCATCGCGCGCAGCTCGCGATCGATTCGTTCTCGGAAGGTGAGCAGGCGATCGGTAGCGTGTGCTCGCACGGCCGCTTCCGCTGCCACGCGCACGCGCTGTCGACGATCGAGGGCCGCGTTCAGGCGGCCGCGACGCCGCAAGGCTTCGGCCCGGCGGACCTCCAGGCGGCCTACAACATCCCGACGAACATCTCGGGAACGCCGACGGTCGCGATCGTCGATGCGTACGGTTACGCGAACCTCGAGGCCGACCTCGGCGTCTATCGCCAGCAGTACAACCTGCCCACGTGCACGATCGCGAACGGCTGCTTGAAGATCGTCAACTCCTCGGGCCAGACCACGCCGCTGCCGCCGAATCCCCCGGCGAACGACGACTGGACGCTCGAGACCGCGCTCGATGTCGACATGGCGAGCGCCGCGTGCCCGAAGTGCAAGATCCTCGTCGTCCAGGCGACCGACAACGCGGGCACCGGTCTCTATGACGGCCAGAACGCGGCCGCGACGCTCGGCGCGACGGTCATCTCGAACAGCTGGGGCGGTCCGGAGCAGGCCGGCACCTCGCTGACACCCGACGAGGCGTACTTCAACCATCCCGGCATCGCGGTGTTCGTGTCGGCCGGCGACAGCGGCTACAACGACGCGGGCCAGGGCCCGGACTATCCGGCGACCAGCGCGTACGTGATCGCGGTCGGCGGCACCTCGCTGACCAAGACGGCCGGCGGCCGCGGCTGGAGCGAGACGGCGTGGTCGAGCGGCGGCAGCGCGTGCTCGCTGTCGATCGCGAAGCCGGCGTACCAGACCGGCACGCAGTGCCAGTTCAAGGCGACGACCGACATCGCGGCCGTCGGCGATCCGCAGACGGGCGTCGCGATCTACAACTCGGCGAACGGCGGCTGGTCGGTCATCGGCGGCACGTCGGCGTCGGCTCCGCTCGTCGCGGCGATGTTCGCGGCGACCGGCAACGGCGACAAGACGTCGGGCCAGTTCGTCAAGGACAACGCGGCCAAGCTCTACGACGTCACCTCCGGCACCAACGGCACCTGCGGCACGATCCTCTGCCGCGCCGGCGCCGGCTGGGACGGCCCGACGGGCTGGGGCACGCCGAACGCGATGGCGATCCAGTCGGCGAACACCGGCGGCGGCGGCTCGGGCTCGGGCACCGGCGGCGGTGACGGCACGGGCGGCGGCACCGGCGGTGGTGGCACCGGCGGCGGCGGCAACGGCAACAACGGCAACCAGCAGGGTGCCGGTGAGAACGATGTCGTCGGCGGCTGCGCCGCGGGCGGCTCGGGCGCTGGCCTCGGCGCGATCCTCGCGCTCGGCTTCGTGGTGACGCGCCGCCGTCGCCGCGCGTAGCGGTGGTGGCTTCCGGAGCGCTCGCTGCGCTCGCGATCGGATTAACGCGAAAACGCGAAAACGCGAAGGGACAAGCGGACTCGCTACCCGCTCACACCACGCGATGACCCTTTTCGTGTTTTGGACCTAGTGGGCGAGGCGAACTGGCGCCGCGCCAGTACGCCGAGCCGCCGTCTGGGCTCTCGGCCCTTTCCGATCCGGAACTTCGCGTTTTCGCGTTTTCGCGTTAATCAGGGTTCTGGGAGCGTCGCAGCGGCATCCGCGCGAGTGCGGCGACGGCCTGACCGGCGCCGCGGATCATCGAGAGCTTCGACAGCGGCTTTCCGGCGAAGTCCTGGAGGCCGAGGCGGATGAGGTCGGGCGTGCGAGGCAGGAGGCGCGTCAGCAGCGCGCGGCGGTCGCCGTAGAATGCGCGATAGCAGGCGTGGCGGATGCGCAGCTGCTTGCCGAGGTGCCGCTCGTCGACGCACGCGCGCCAGTCGGTGAAGCCGAAGTCCTCGCGCTCGAACGCGCGCGCGAGGTAGGTGCCCGCGAGCATGCCGTACTCGATCGCCTGCGCGATGCCTTCGCCAGTCGCGATGTCGATGCCGGCGGCCTCGCCGACGAGCAGGACGCGGGGGCGCGAGATCGCGGCGTCGGGCTCGAGGCCGCGCTCGGCGAACTGCTTGAGCCGGTAGTCGCGGACGTCGAGGCCGCGCGCGGCGAGGTACGTCGTGATGCGGGCCTTGGGCGAGTCGCTGCCGAGGTTGTGGATGACGTAGGCGCCGCGGCAGACGAGTGGCTCGCCCGCGACGAGCGTCGGGAAGTCCCACGCGTAGCCGTGAAGGTCCTGGGCGGAGAAGTCGAACACGATCGTGTCGCGCGCGGCGTCGCGGGGCGTTGCGGGCGTGTCGAGCTCGACGACCTGCGCGCGCAGCGTGCTCTGCGGCATCGCGAGCTGGCGGCGCGTGATCCCCGAGACGCCGTCGGCGCCGACGAGGACCCTCGTGTGCAGCGTTTCGCCCGACGCGAGCGTGACGCGGACGTGATCGCGGTCGGGCGTGATCGTGGCGACCGGCGTGCCGTCGCGGACCGTGATGCCGCGGGCCTGGGCGGCGCGCGCGAGCGCGTGATCGAACTGCACGCGGCGGACGACGACGCCGAGGTCGGGCGAGCGCACCGTCACCTCGTCGTTCGCGAAGCGCAGCGCCATCGCGTGGATCGGCACCATCGGGCAGTCGGGCGCGATGCCGAGCGCCTCGAGGATGCGCAGCGCGCGCGCGCCGACACCGCCGGCGCAGATCTTCTCGCGCGGGTACGTCTCGGCCTCGAGCACGACGATCTTCAGCTGCGGAGCGGCCGCGTGCACGTGGAGCGCGGTCGACAGCCCGGCCGGGCCGCCTCCGACGATCACGAGGTCGAGGTCGTTCACGCAGGTCTGATATCACGGTGCGGGCGTGAGGTTCACGCCAGGCGGCCCATGAGGCGGGCCGCGAGCGCACCGCCGGCGAACGTCAGTGCGCCGCCGACGCAGAGCAGGGCGATCAGCGCGAGCTCGACGATCGGACCGACATCGAGCAGGGCGAGGATCCCGAGCACGCCGGCCGCGATCCCGACGAGCACCATGATGCCGCCGCTGGCCTCGACCGCGTTCGCGCGCGAGTCGTCCTTGCCGCCGAGGATCGCGAGCTCGGGCTGGGCCGCGCCGCCGAGCAGCAGCGCCGCGCCATAGACGATCGTCGCGACGGGGATCATCACGTGCGGCACGACGCCCGCGAGCGCCAGGATCGCGATGACGATACCGACCACGCCTCCGAAGACCTCGGTTCCGATGCCGCCGATCAGCTCGGCGCGGTCGAACCGCGTGCTCTCGAACCGGCGCAGCATCGCGCGCCACCGGCTGGCGATCGCGCCGCCCTGCGTGACCAGCGCGATGCCGAGCAGCAGGGTCGCGACGCTCGCCATCACGATCGGGCGATAGCCGTCGATGCCGATCACGGTGACCGCGACTGCGGCGAGGCCGGTGATCACCTCGACCGACGCGCCGCTCTCGACGACGACGACCGTGCGGCGATCCGTCTCGAGCAGGCGCTCGGCATCGGGATGCTGCCAGATCGCCTCGTGCTTCGAGAGGTCGCGAAGTTTGTGACTCGACACGGTGCCCATGCCGATTCGCAAATGCAGTGCGTGCGCCAGTGAGAGCTTCTCGCAGGCGATTTCGCGCGAAATCGTCGACGGCGTTGCATACGATGGGACGCATGAAGCTGGGGATCTTCATCGCGGTGGTCGTGTGTGCCGTGACACCGGCGCTCGCCGATACGAACGCGCGCATCGACGGGTATCGCAAGGCCTATGGCGAGTCGGCCGATCCGCACCTACTCGTGCTGATCGCGAACGAGTACCGCGATGCCGGATCGCCGCGCGATGCGCTCGCCTACTACTGCTCGTACATCTACACGGCGCCGTCGGGCGACGATGCGGACCTCGCCTCGGCGCAGCTCCACGCGCTGCGTCCCGACACCGAGAGCGATCACGACGCGTGCAAGTCGGCGCCGGCGCCGCGCGTGATCGAGATCCAGCTGGCCGTTCCCGTCGTCGCGCCGCCGATCACGAAGCGCGAGGTCGCGGGCCTCGCGGGGATGGCGATCGCGGTCGCGAGCCTCGGCTTCGCGCTGTACGAGGGCAACCAGCTCGCGAGCGATAACCGCGAGCTCGACGCGCTCGATCCGATGGCCACGCATCCGGCGAGCACGGCCGGCCTCGAGGCGCGGGCCGCGATGCACGCGTCGCGCGAGAACTGGTTCCTCGCCGGCGCCGGTGTCGCGATGGTCGCGGGCGGCGTGTTGTACCTGACCGGCCGGCACGATCGCCACAAGGCGGAGGCCGCGCTCGTCGCGCCGACCATCACGAAGAACGGCGCGGGCGTGACGCTGTCGGGCTCGTTCTAGCTACGGGCTCGGCTTCGTCGGCAAACGCCACGTCCGGCGCTGCGCAGCGTCGGAGTAAAGCGCCTCGAGCTCGGCGGTCAGTCGCTCGCTCGGAACGTGTGCGCCGAGCAGGGCGATGCCTTCCTCGAGCTCGCGCGCGGCATCGGCGAACGAACCCTCGCGGACGAGCGCGTTGGCGAGCGCCGCGTAGCCATCCTCGATATCGGAGATGTCGCCGCGCACGATCGCAGTGCCGAGCGAGTGGCGGATCCCGGCGAGCGCCGCGACGCGCGCCTCGGAGCCGCGGGCGAGTCGCTCCGGTGGCGGCGTGCAGACGTTCGTGATCGAATCGGGCGCGGCGATGCGGTCCCAGTGGACGTCGCGGACGTCGCGATGACCGTAGCCCCGCAGCACCGCGCGCAGAGCGCGGGCCATCTCGGCCGCCGTCGCGAACCGGTCGGCGGGCTCCTTCGCGAGCGCGCGCTGGACGACCTCGTCGACCGATCGCGGCAATCCGCGCTCGGGGGCGCGCATCGACGGAGGCACGACCACATCCTGCAGCTGCCGCGCGAGCACGTCGGCGGTCTTGCCGCCCGCGAACGGCGTCGTGCCGGTCAGGATCTCGTAGAGCACGATGCCGGCGCTGTAGAGGTCGCTCGCCGGTGTCGGCGCGCTGCCGCGGATCACCTCGGGCGCCATGTACTCGGGCGTGCCCGACACCATGCCGGCGATCGGCGTGCTGCCATCCATCCGCGCGAGGCCGAAGTCGATCAGCGTCACGTGGTCGCCGCCGTCGAGAGCCTCGACGAGGAAGTTGTCGCTCTTGATGTCGGCATGCACGACGCCAGTGCTGTGGGCGGCATCGAGCGCCGAGAGGATCTGCACCATGATCTCGACCGCGCGCGCGAGTGGGATCGGTTCGTCTGCGATCACCCGGCCGAGCGGACGCCCGGGGATGTGCTCCATCACGATCACCGGAGTGCCGTCGCCGAGCCGATCGTGCGCGATGATCGTGACGCAGCACGGATGCCGCACGCGGCTCGCGGCGACCGCCTCCTCGCGAAACGCGGCGACGACCGACGGGTTGTGGAGGTAGCGCGGCTGCAGGATCTTCAGCGCGACCGTGCGCGCGAGCGCCGGCTCATCAGCGAGGTAGACAATGCCCATACCTCCGCCACCGAGCTGCTCTCGCAGGAGGTAGCGATTGCAGATGACGTCGCCCGCCCGAACCATGTTCGAGCAAGCAGCAAGCTGCGTACCCGGGGTTCCGAGAGATTCCGCGCACGCGATGCGCGACGCGGCGTTTCGCGGCGCGGCGACCAGAACCAGCTGCGCTCGGCCGGAGCTCAGCGGCGATTTACAGCACGCGGGTTCGGTGTCGGCGGATGGGATCCCAGGAGCGGCATGCCGCCGAGGCTGTCGTACACGCGTTGCGGTGAGCCCCAGTCGCTCCAGCCGGTGCCGTCGACGGGAATCACGGCGAGCCCCGTGCAATGCGCGAGCACGTCTCGCGAGAAGCTCGCGCGCGTCATCTCTTCGTACGCTCGGTCGAGCACGCGCGCTTCGTGCGCGGAGCCGAGCGCGTGCCCGTACGCGTCGAGCCATGCCGCATGCTCGGGCAACTGCTCGCTCGCGAGCTGCCAGAAGAGGCGCGCCGGGCCCGCGGTGATGAACGTGTTCCACAGCCCGCCTTCGTGCCAGAGCGCCTCGGCGAGGTCGGCGCCGGGCTTCTCGTGAAACTCGCGGACCTCATACGCCGGCGTGCCCGGCACGCGATCGCCGGCGATGATCCAGCCGTACTCGGTCTCCGGCACCGTCGGCGTGACGCCGAGGAGCATGATGCGATCGGTGACGTGCTCGCTGTCGCGCAGTGCCTGCGCGAGCGGCTCGGAATCATCGACGTGATGATCCGACGGCAAGAAGATGATCCGTGCATCGGGCTCGCGTGCGATCACGCGCGCCAGCGGCATCATCATGCCGGGACCGGTGTCGAGACTCTTCGGCTGCACGAGCAGCTCGAGATCGGCGTAGGGCTCGAGCTGAGGACGTGCGTAGATCTCGTGCGGGGCACTGACGATCACACTGATGCGATCTTCCTCGGTCAGCTCGAGCGCGCGCTCGATCGTCGCCTGCAGCAATGACTGATCGCCTTCGAGCGTCGCGAACTGCTTCGGCAGATCGTGGCCGTATAGCGCACGCGTCAGCGGCGCGAGACGCTTCCCGCTACCACCAGCAAGGATGACGACACGCGGCCCCATCGCGAGCGGAGTCTTGCACGGTACGAGCCACGGGTCTTGGGGAGATTTCGCGCAACGCCTGCAATCCGGACTCGATCGTCACGATGCGCTCTCCGCTGGCAGCCGGGCGAGTCGTTCGAGCAGCGTGCGCCACCACGGGCGCGGCCATCGCACCGGCGTGCGCGGCACGTATCCGAGATCCTTGCGCGCGCGCGTCCCGTCGAGCATGCCGCCGAAGTGAACGCCGCGGTTCGTGGGCGTCGGCAGCTGCGGGCGGCCCGCCTCCGCGATCGCGCGCGACAGCGGCAGTGTATCGAAGCCAGCGATGTTGTACGCGCCGACGGCCGCGCTCTCGACGGCGGCCGCGAACGCTGCGGCGGCATCCTCGAGCGAGAGCACGTTGATCATCGGATCGAAGCCGAGCGGGCGCACGCACACGCGCGACTGCAGGTAGTCCCAGAGCTGGCTCCCGACGTCGGGCGCGACGATCTCGGCGCAGCGCAGCACGATCACCTCGAGCGGTCCCGCGGGCGCCGCGCACGCCACGAGGTCCGCCTCGACCCGGTCGCGAATCCATTGGGGCGCGTGCGGTGCGAGCTCGAGCGGCGCGTTCTCGTCGACGAGCTCGGCCGTGCCATGGCGACTCGCGTAGACCTCGGCGAAGCTGCGCACGACGACGCGCGTGATCGTCGGGTGGTTGGCGCATGCGGCGAGCAGATCGCGCATCGAGCACACGTTCTGCTGATGCACGCGCGGCCCGTGGTCGTGCGCGCCGCGGTGCTGGCAGGCGTGGATCACGGTCGCGATGTCGAGGTCGCGCGCCTGGCCCCACACGAGATCGTGGACCTCGCGCGACCGACACAGATCGGCGCGCCGGTAGGTGATCCGCTTGTCGCGCAGCGGGCCTTCGGGTTCGCGGCCCACCGCGAGCACATGATCGACATCGCAGCCGTCGAGCAGGTGATCGATGATCGCGGCGCCGAGCGGCGTCGTCGCGCCGGTGACCATGACCCTCACGAGACGATCCTCCTCGGTGGGCCATAGACCAGGCGGTAGTGCGCGGACGCCCTGGCGATCGCGACCGGAATCACGGGGACGCGATGGCGGATCGCGTGCTCGGCAACGCTCGGGCCCCACATCGCGACGAGCTCGGCGTGCTCGAGCAGGTGCCGCACGTTCGTTGGCGTGCCGGTCACGACGCCGTAACGCGCGAACAGCGTCGACACCAGCGGCAGGCGTGGCGCGAACCCGTCCGCGATCACGCGCGGGATGCGCGGTGGATCGAGCTTGCGCAGGATGTCGAGGCACAGCATCGCGACGTCCAGTGGCCACGCGCGGCCGTGATTCGCGACGAGGATCGCGGCGCCATGCGTCGGCACGTTCTCGATGCCGTCGGACTCGACGCGGAAGTAGCGCTCGTACAACGGAGCCGCCATCTCGACGACACTCGCGAGTGCGGGCGGGGATAGACCGAACACGTCGAAGCCATGCCCGGCGTCATGGAACGTCGCTTCGCGGGCGATTCGCGTGAACGTGCGCGGGTCCATCACCGACGAGAAGTGCAAGGCACGTGCGCGTGCGACAAGAGGATCCTTCCGGCCGATCCTGCAGCGGATGCGCATGAACGATCGCCGCGTGCAGCGCCTGCGCGAAACGGCGCCGAAACGCGGGCACACCCGCTGCAGCGCTCGTGAGGATGACTCCGCGCAAGATCCTGTGTCCGATCGATTTCTCCGCCGGCGCCCGCTACGCGCAGCGCGTGGCGACCCGGATCGCGAACGAGTCCGGCGCGCCGCTCGTGCTCGTGCACGCATGGTATGTGCCGCCGATCCCGATCGTCGGCGAGCTCGTGCTGCCGGGCGATTCGATCCAGGCCCTCGTCGACGATGCGCAGCGCGGGCTGACCGATGCGATCACCGACGCGAAGCGGGCAGGCGTCGAGACGGTGACGTCGGAGCTCGTCGCGGGGCCGCCGGCCGAGCGCATCCTCGAGCAGGCCACGCCGCGCGACCTCATCGTCATGGGCACGCACGGCCGCACCGGGTTGTCGCGGTTCCTGCTCGGGTCGGTCGCCGAGCGTGTCGTGCGCAGCGCGCGATGCTCCGTGCTGGTCACGCGCGACATCGGCGAGCCGCAGCCGTATCGCCACCTCCTCGTGCCGGTCGACTTCTCGGAGAGCTCGCGGCGCGCGGTCGACGAGGCCGGTGACATCGCGAGCCGCAGCGACGCCACGGTCACGTTGCTCCACGTGCTCGAGCTGCCGACCGCGAGCTTCATCCAGGACGCCGACGAACGCGCGACCGCGATGCTCGATGACTGGGCCGAGCTCGTCGAGCAGAAGACGCGCACGCGGGTCACGCGGATTGTCAAGACCGGGGCCCCGGCCCAGCAGGTACTCGGGGTCGCGATCGACGATCCGTCGATCGATCTGATCGTCCTCGGCTCGCACGGCCGCATGGGGCTGTCGCGCCTGCTCCTCGGCTCGGTCGCCGAGAAGGTCGTTCGCCATGCGAGCCGGCCGGTGTTGATCGCGCGCTAGTCGTCGTCGTCGTCGTCCGCGTCTTCGTCGTCGTTCTTGCGCACGCCGCGGATATTCATCGCCGCGAGCACGAGCTGGAGCACGACGAGCGCGTAGGCATGCGCGGGCACACCCCACACGATCCACAGCGCGTTGCACGCGAGGTAGGCCCAGAATCCGATCGCGCGGCGCCGGGCATTCCGCGACGCGACGAGCCACGACGCGAGCACCGTCACGACCATCGCCGGCCACTGGATCAGGTTGTACATACGAGCCACGCGACCGGGAACGTCGCCAGCACGTCGCGCAGCCGCAGCCGGTCGCCCGACGAGGACAGCTGCTCGCCGGTGAACGCGTTCGTCCACGTGCCGGCGCCGACCTCGATCGCCGTGTCGCCCCACGCGTCGCCGAGCGGCCACGGGTGCCTGCCGGCCCTCAGCGTGTAGGGCAGGCGAGGGGCGACGCACACGAGCCGCGTGCCGCCGCGCGCCCGCTCGAACGCGACGATGTGATCCCCGCCGTCGATCGCCCGGTACGTGCCCTCGAG
>JAFAOG010000347.1 GCA_019237945.1 Deltaproteobacteria bacterium
TGTCGCCCGAGCAGATCCTCGGCAAGCCGCTCGATCGGCGCAGCGACGTGTTCGCGCTCGCGGTCGTGATGTACGAGATGCTCGCGATCCGCCGGCTGTTCCATCGCGACTCCGACTTCCTGACGTTCAAGGCGATCACCGAGGAACCGATTCCGGACATCCGCGAGCGGCGTCCGGATCTGCCGCCGGGCATGCGCGCCGCGCTCGTGCAGGCGATGGCGCGCGATCCGAACGGCCGCTTCGAGACCGCCCACGCGTTCGGCCAGGCGATCAAGCAGTCGGTCGCAACGCTCGGCGGCCCCGCGCCGCAGACCGAGCTCGCGCGGCTGCTGTTCACCGATTTCGGCGACGAGATGTCGTCGCGCGACGAGATCCTCAAGGCGGCCGACGATCCCAACGCGGCGCCGATCTCGATCGGGCCCAAGCCCGCAGCGACGCCGCCGCCCCCGCCCCCGCGCATCGCCCCGCCGGCCGCCGCGAGCGGCGAGATGAACCAGGCGACGCCCGCGCGCCGCCAGGTCCCGACCGAGCAGACCGGCGTGCCGACGGTGATGCTGCAGACGGCGCCGTCGTCGAAGATCAGCGTCCCCGATCTCGACAACGTGCTCGACCTGTCGGAAGACGTCGGCGCCGACGCGTGGATGGCCGATGGCGGCACGGATCTGCTGTCGGCGCATCGCTGGAAGTCGCTGCGCAACGTCGGCATCGCGCTCGTCGCGCTCGTCGCGCTCGGTGTCGGCATCTTCTTCGTGGTCAGCAAGATCGGCAGCTCGCGCGAGGAGCCGAAGAAGGTCGTCGCGCCCGTTGCCGTCGATGCCGGAGCACCCAAGCAGGTCGCGCCGCCGATCGATGCCGGCGACGAGATCTCGCACGACGATATCGTCGCGCTGTCGAAGTTCGGCTTCTTCAGCATCACGGCGACCGCGAAGACGACGATCTACGTCGACGACAAGTACATCGGCGAGACTCCGCTGACGCGCCTGCCGCTCAAGCCCGGGCCGCACACGGTCAAGGCCGTCGGCCCGCGCGGCAAGAACAAGGTCATCAAGGTCACGATCGTCGGCGGCCGCGACGACGACGAGGGCACGCTCACCTGGTGATCGTGAACGACGTCGTCGGAAACGCGGCGTAGGCCATCGGGTAGGCGATCGTCCCGTAGTCGAACTGCAGGGCGTTCGGGAAGCCGCGGCGCGCCTGCAGGACGAACAGGTACGTGTGCCCGACGGCGAGGAGCGACGGATCGATCGCGAAGTCGCCGCCGAGCGGGAAGAACGTCGCGACGGGCCCGACCTTCGTCAGGCCGGCCTCGACCGTGACCTCGTCGAGAAATGCGATCAGCTCGGTGCTCTCGTCGATCGAGACATGCACCGGCACCGGCTGGCTGCGATCGAGCGCGAACGACTGGTTGTCGGCGGCGAGCGCGACGCCCGCGAGCGAGGGCGCCATCGGAAAGGCGACCGGCGGCAGCTGCGGCGTCACGGTCGTGCTGCAGCTCGCGTCGGTGTGGATCAGGTCGTAGGTCGACACCGAGCTGTAGATCGTCGTCGCGGCGCCGGTGCCCAGCGACAGCTTGTACGCGAGCGCGACGCCGACCTGGAACGCATCCGACTCGCCCGGATACGGGTTGCCGTACGACACCGTGACGTTGTGATCGGCGACATCGGGGCGCGTCGTCAGCGCGAGTGGCTGACTCTCGTGGATGCCGGCGGCCGGGCTCGATATCGACGTGATCGCCCAGCTCGACTGCGGCGTGCCCGGCCCGCGCGGCGCCATCGCCTGCATCATCGTCGCGAGCGTGCCCTCCCCGCTCTGCACGTGGACGCAGCGCAGGGGCAGCGCGGCCGGCGTCGCCGCGACGATGGTCGCACTGCCGTTGGTCATGGTGACCGAAGCCTGAGCCGCCTGGGTGATCGCGTAGTAGTCCGTGCTGATCGGCATCGCGACCCAGTACAGCCGATCGCCCGCGCTCGCGTCGATGAGGCCGGCGGGCGAGCCGTCGAGGTCGAGGGCCGATGCCCAGTCGAGCGACCACGAGTTGGTCCCCGAGAACACGGGCGCGAGGAACGTGCGCTGCCCGGTCGACGTGATGCGGACGACCGTGTTCGCCTGCGGCATTCCCGTGATGTCGAAGCGCAGCGGCGTCGTCGAGGTCACCGGCAAGGCGCCGGGACGGTGATTGAAGTACGCGACGAGGTGGCACGTGTCGGCGCCGCGATCGAAGTAGGCGGTCTCGCCTCCGCTCTGGACGAGCAGCTCGTACGGCTGGCCCGAGCGCGCCATGAACTGGAACGTGCCGTCGGCGGCGATCGGGATCTGCATGTCGCCGATCGCGGCGTGCGCGAAATTCAGCGGAGGTGGCTGCATCACGAGGCGTGGCGTGCCATCGGCGGCGACGCTGGCGATCGTCTCGCTGTACACGCAGCTGACGGTGCGGGCCGCGCTGTCGATGACCGGCGGCGCGGCGTCGGCAGCCGGCGGGACGTGGTCGAGGCCGAACAACGAATCGCAGCCGCACAGCGCGAGCAGCAGCGCCGGCGTCTTCACGACAGCGGCGCGGGCCGGATGCTCGAGATCTGGAGGCTCGACTCGGGGCTCGTCACGATCTGCACGCGATCGCCGCACGAGAACCGAGGCACGAGCTCGGCCGGTCCCTGGAAGTGGAGGCCCGCGAGGTTTCCCGGATCGAGCTCCTCGCCTTCCTCGTCGATCGCGCGCTCGATATCGAGCTCGATCTTGGCGACCTGACGCGTCGCTACGTTCTGGAACTTCGCCGCGAGCGTATGCAGCTCGATCGTGCGGATCGTTCCGACGACGCGCAGACCCGCATCGGCCGCCATGCTGTCATCTTACCTGCCCCGGCCGCGGTGAGGTTGGCCGCCGACCTCGATTCCGTTGAAGGCGCGGACCGCGAAGATCACCGGCTCGTCGCCCTCCGCCCGGATGGCGTGCTCGGACGTCTCACTGGCGAGGTACTCGTCGCCGGGATGGAAATGGCGCCCCGAGTTATCGACGAGGTGCCCCTGCACGATGACCGAGGTCTCCTCGCCGAGGTGCTTATGCCACGGGAACATACAGCCCGGATCGATGCGGACGAACCCGCAATCCGCGGCCGCACAGGCCGGACCACCGTCGAAGTGGACGAGCCCGATGCCGGCGCCGCGCTCGTCCCACGAGCCGGGGCGATCGATCAGGCCGAGGAACTCCCGCGCCTTGTCGACGGTGACGTCGAACAGCTTCGCGAGGCGGTCGCTGAACCTCTCGTAGCGGCCGGCGCCGATCGAGGCCATCAGCCGCAGCTTGACGTTCGGCGGCGGCGCGACCGGCGCGGCGATCAGCGACGCGGCATCGCGGTACGCGGCGAGCTCGGCGGCGAGCGCCGGATCCGCGGCGACGGCCTTCTCGACGAGCTTGGCCTCGTCGGCGTCGAGGGCGCCGAGCGCGTGGAGCGGAAGGAGGTCGCGTACGTCACTCATCGCTTACCTCCGATGTGCTCGCGAAGCTTGCCGAGGCCTGCCGCCAGGCGTGACTTGACCGTGCCGATCGGGATCGCGATCCGCTCGGCGATCTCGCTGCACGACAGGCCCTCGAAGTACGCGAGCTCGACGACGCGCCGCTGATCGTCGCCGAGCGATGCGAGCGCGGTGCGCACGCGCGCGTGGTCGGGGCTCACGACCTCGGCCTCGTCGGCCACGACCTCGAGACCGGCGTCGCCGGCGTTCCGCGACACGCGCGCGGATTTCTGGAGGTCGAGGGCTCGCGAGCGCATACGGATAGCCAACCAGGTACGAACGCGGCCGCGTTTCGGATCAAAATGTCGTGCTTGCCGCCAGGCTTCCAGGAACACGTCGTGTAGGAGATCCTCCGCCTCGCGGCGCTCGCGCACGATCTTCAGCGCCAGGCCGAGGAGCAGGCCCGCGTGACGCTCGTAGAGCGACGCGAGTGCCGTGCGGTCGCCGGCCGCCATCGCAGCGACGAGCGCGGCGTCCTCGGCGTCGTCGTCCCCCATGCGGGAGGGACCGTATCACGCCTTTGGGTTTGCGTGGTTGCGTGGTAAACGGCCCGGCGTGTCGTTGCGCGATGCCGTCCGTGAAGAGGCGACAGAACGCACGTGGTCGCAAGGCGTGACGCTCGCGCGCGAAGGCCGCGTGGTGAAGCGCGCGACCAGCGGCGGCGAGACCGAGTACGAGGTTCGCGTACCGGGGCGACCGACGCCGTTCGAGGTCGTGCTCGGGCCCGACGAGTGGCAGTGCAACTGCCCGTCGAAGGAAGCGGTGTGCAGTCACGTCGTCGCGGCCGTGCTCGCCGAGGATCAGGGCGCGACCGAGCAACGCGGAGCGACGCTGCGCTATCTGCTCGAGCCCGATGCAGGCGGCGTGAAGGTCGAGCGCGTGCTCGTGCGCGGCGAGAGGACGGAGCCGCTCGTCGGGTCGTTGATGTCGATGGTCGCGGGCGGCAAGGCGAGTGGCATCGCGACGCTGGAGGCCGACCTGCTGCTCGATCAGATCCTCGGCGCGCGCGCGGCCGCGGTCAGCGGCGAGAAGCTCGATCGGCTGCTCGAGGTGCTCGTCGACGCACGAGACGTGCGGTGGCGCGGCGAGCCCGTGAAGACGAGCGGCGAGCCGGTGATGCCGCGCGCGATCGTCGAGGATGCGCCCAACGGCGGCGTGCGCGTGCGGATCGAGAAGGATCCGGGCGTCGTCGAGGTCGTCGCGGTCGGCATGGTGCGGATGAACGACAACACGCTGCGCCCGATCGGCGCGATCGATCTGACGGGCACGCGGCTCGAGAAGCTGCCGCAGACGTTCGACGTGCCGAAGAGCGCGTTTCCCGAGCTGCTCGGCAAGACGCTGCCGGCGTTGCAGCAGCGGATCGAGGTCAGCGTGCGCGCGACCGTGCTGCCGAAGATCGGAGCGCGCGAGGAGCCGCGGATGCAGCTCGACGTCGCGAGTGACGGCGACAAGCTCGTCGTCATGCCGACGCTCGTGTACGGCGATCCGCCGCGCGCGCGCATCGATGCGGGGCGCTTCGTGCACATCGAGGGCCCGCTGCCGCTGCGCGACGAGGATGCGGAGCGGCGGCTGGTGCACCGGCTGCGCGACGAGCTGAACCTCGTGCCGGGCCGGCGCGTCGAGCTCGTCGGGCGCGAGGCGATGCAGATGCAGCAGGCGCTCGGCAACTGGCTGCGCGTCGACGCGAAGAGCGCGGGCGGCAAGACGGTGACGCTCGACGTCCAGCTGACGATCAACGGCGACAAGCTCGACGTGTCGGTCGAGGGTGGCGGGCGCGCTGCGTCGGTCGGAGCGGCGCTGCGCGCGTGGCAGAACGGCGTCGACGTCGTGCCGCTGCAGGGCGGTGGCTGGGGCCGCGTGCCGATGGAGTGGTTCGACAAGCACGGCCAGCGGCTCGCCGATCTGCTCGCATCGCGCGGCGGCGATCACCGCGTGCCGATCTACGCGCTGCCGGATCTCGCGAAGCTGACCGACGACCTCAACCTGCCGCCGCCTCCGCAGCTCGAGCGGCTGCGCCCGCTGCTCGATCAGTTCGCGGGCATCCCGCACCACCCGTTGCCGCCCGGATTCCGCGGCGAGCTCCGGCCGTACCAGCAGCTCGGTGTCGACTGGCTCGCGTTCTGCCGCGACACCGGCCTTGGCTGCGTGCTCGCCGACGACATGGGTCTTGGCAAGACGATCCAGGCGCTCGCCGTCGTGCAGAAGCGGACGCTCGTCGTGTCGCCGAAGAGCGTGCTGTTCAACTGGCTCGCCGAGATCCAGCGGTTCCGGCCCGATCTGAAGGTCGCGAGCTACGCGGGCACCAAGCGCACGCTCGATCCGGATGCGGATCTCGTCGTCACGACGTACCCGATCCTGCGCAATGACATCGACGTGCTCGAGCAGCAGGAGTGGGACATCATCATTCTCGACGAGTCGCAGACGATCAAGAACCCCGACTCGCAGGTCGCGCGTGCCGCGTACCGGCTGCACGGCGCGTGGAAGCTGACGCTGTCGGGTACGCCCGTCGAGAACCGGCTCGACGAGCTGTGGTCGCAGCTGCACTTCACGAACCCCGGCATGCTCGGCGGGCGCGCCGACTTCCAGGATCGGTGGGCCGAGCCGATCGGGATGGGCGATCAGGACGCGGCGGCGCGGCTGCGCGAGCGGATCCGGCCGTTCGTGCTGCGCCGCATGAAGCGCGAGGTCGCGACCGAGCTGCCGCCGCGCACCGACATGGTGATGTACGTCGAGCTCGACGAGGCCGAGCGCGTGACGTACGACGCGATCCGCGCCGCCACGCAGCGCGAGATCGTCAAGCTGCTCGAGCAGGGCGGCGGCGTGATGGCGGCCCTCGAGGCGCTGCTGCGGCTGCGCCAGGCGGCGTGTCACACGGCCTTGTTGCCAGGCGCGGTGCGCGGAGGTCCGGCGCCGCAGTCGTCGAGCAAGCTCGAGCGGCTGATGGAGGCGCTCGGCGATGTGGTCGCGGACGGTCATCGCGCGCTCGTGTTCTCGCAGTGGACGTCGCTCCTCGATCTCATCGAGCCGCACCTCGAGGCGGCCGGCACGAAGTTCACGCGGCTCGACGGCAGCACGGTCGATCGCGCCGGCGTCGTCGGCGAGTTCCAGGCCGAGGATGGACCGCCGGTGATGCTGCTGTCGCTCAAGGCCGGCGGCACCGGCTTGAACCTGACCGCGGCGGACCACGTGTTCCTCGTCGATCCGTGGTGGAACCCCGCCGTCGAGGATCAGGCGGCGGATCGCGCGCACCGCATCGGCCAGGACAAGCCGGTGATGGTCTATCGCATGGTCGCGCGCGACACGGTCGAGGAGCGCATCCTCGAGCTGCAGGAGAAGAAGCGGCTGCTCGCGGCGGCCGCGCTCAGCGATGCCGGCGCGGCGACGTCGATCACGCGCGAGGATCTGCTCGCGCTGCTCGCCTGACGCTCCCCGCCGCTGGGCTCTAAGGGGCGACCCGGAACGCCGCGATCGCAGCGTCCCACTCGTGGTCCGTCTCGGAGACGGAAGGATCGATGGTCGACGGCGTGACGATGCGGTACCAGCCCGCGAGCGTGATGTCGGCGTTGATCGCGGTCAATGCGGTCCACGTCCCGGGCGCGGGCGTCCCGTACGTGTTCGGTCCGAAGTCGTTGACGCCGAGCACGACGAGATCGTGGGCATACGTCGTCGTGATCGCGCCCGGATCAGCGGGGCTCACGAGCGCATGCGCGGCGTGCGCGGCGTCGACCAGGTTCGAGGTCAACAGCCCCGACCACTCGCTGACGTTGCCGAAGATCGGGTGCGTGTCGCCGGTGACGCCATGCAGGACGATGTCGCGCGCCGTGCCGTTCGTGACGCCGTACCAGATCTCGACGTTCGCATTGATCGCGGAGAACGTCGCGCGGTTCCATGTGGTGACGCCGCCGCCGGTCACGCCGGTCGCCGCGTCGAGCTCCGAGTGAACGTCGCCGCCGACGAACACGAGCACGTCGCCGGCCGTGGGCGCCGCCGGGAGCGTGATCGTCAGCGTGTCGGCATCGGCGTGGTTGACGGCCTGCTGGACGAGCTGCGCGGTCGGCGCCGGCGCATCGGGCGAGTGCGCGGCATCGGGCATCGCGTCGACGAGCGGCCCGTCGTCGGGTGGGCGCGGCGCGTCGATCTCGGATGCGGACCTCTCGCACGTGTGCGTCGCGGGCGAGCAGACGAGGGGATCCGGGCACGCGCCGCTCGGGCACGGCGTGCCGCTCTGCGGGTGCGGCGAGTAGCACCCGGCGAGCACGGTCGCGGCGACGACGGCAGCGCGCACGCGCAGATGATATCAGCCGGGCGGAAATCGCTCGCGATTTTCGACGGTGCTAAGCGTGCGAGGATCCATGCGATCGCAGCACACGATGCCGTGGAGGTGATCGATCTCGTGCTGCAGGATTCTCGCGTACCAGCCGCTCGCCTCGATCACGACCGGCGTGCCGTGCTCGTCGAGCGCCTCGACGCGGACGCGCCGGGCCCGCGGCACGACCATGACGAAGCCCTTGAAGCTGAGGCAGCCCTCGTAGGCGAGCACGACCTCGTCGCCGATCGGCTGGATGCTCGGGTTGACGATCACGTGGAACGGGACACTGCGGCGTTCGCGCGCGAGGCGCTGCTCGTCGGTGAGGCCGTCCGTCGTGTCCTCGATCACGGCGAGCTGGAGCGAGCGGCCGATCTGCGGCGCGGCGAGGCCAACGCCGGGCGCGTCGCGCATCGTCGCCTGCATGTCGGTGATCAGACCGGAGAGAGACGGCAGGTCCGACGGTGCGATCGCGGCGGCGCGCGCACGCAGCACCGGGTCGCCGACTTGCACGATCGGCAGGATCATTGAACCGGCGCGAGGCGAAGGATCTTGCCGTGCACGTCACCGCTCGTCGGATCGATCTGCGGATCGATGAAGATCCGCGTGACGGCGCTGTTGCGCAGGCCGTCGAGCATCTCGTCGGAGATCAGCGCGCCCGCATCGAGGCCGACCGCGAACAGATCCTCGCCGGTGCCCATCGCCTTGGCGAACGACTCGGCGAGCTGCCCCGTCGAGAACAGAAACCCGTACGGGCGCCGGCACCACATGTCCTGACCGTTCGACGTCAGGTACCAGATCCGCGTCGGCAGCACGTCGACGAGGTCGTCGAGGACATCAGACATGGCGCGGACCATGCCACAGTAGCCGCGCCATGTCCGCACCGATCGATTTGCCCGAGGGCGCGCGCCGGGTCCCGCAGGCCGGTGGTTACAGCTTCTGGCTCGTCGGCGAGACCAGCTCGCGCGGCCGCGACCTCTATCACAACTTCCTGCGCATGCCGTGGCCAGCATCGCTCGGCCTGATCGCGGCGGGCTTCTTCGCGGTCAACCTCGTGTTCGCGACGATCTACGTGCTGATCGGCGGCGTCGACAACATGCCGTCGGGCTCGTTCTGGAACGCGCTCGTGTTCAGCGTCGAGACGCTCGGCACGATCGGGTACGGCGTGATGTACCCCAAGTCCCCGGCGGCCGAGATCGTGATGATGATCGAGGCGGTCACCGGCCTGATCGTCACCGCGCTCGCGACCGGCCTCGTGTTCACGAAGTTCGCGCGGGCGACGGCGCGCGTCGCGTTCACGACGAACATGGTGATCACGTCGTTCGAGGGCAAGCCGACCTTGATGTTCCGGCTCGGCAACCGGCGCGCGAACGTCATCGTGCAGGCGCAGCTCGCCGTCGTGATGTCGTTGACGATCGTGACCGCCGAGGGCGAGACATTCTACAAGCTGCATGACCTCAAGCTCGTCCGCGACCGCATGGCCGGGATGCGACGCGGCTGGGCAGCGATGCACGTCATCGACGAGACGAGCCCGCTCCACGGCCTCGACGCGGCGGCGCTCAAGAAGGCGGAGGCGGAATTCGAAGTGTCGCTGACGGGCCTCGACGACGTGACGATGCAGGCCGTGCACTCGATCCACATCTATACCGACGACCAGATCAAGTTCGGGTACCGATTCGCCGACACGATGCGCCCGCTCGCCGGCACGCCGGACTTCGTGCTCGATCTGCGGCAATTCGACGTCGTCGTGCCCGACTCGACGCCCCGTGATAGCGTCGCCGCATGATTCGCTTTGCCCTCGTCGCGGTGCTCGTCGCATGTGGTCCCGGCATCAAGGGCGGTGGCCCGACGATCAACAGCCACATGACGCAGCCCGATACGGCGAGCCAGACGAGCGCCGTTGTGTCGAGCGACATCCTCGCGCGCGAGCCGGTGTCGAACTCGGCGCAGATCAAGCACATCCTCGTCGGCTGGAAGGGCACGAACCCCGACCCGCGGTCCGACAAGCGGACGAAGGCGGAAGCCGAAGGCGTCGTGAAGGGCATCCTCGCGCAGCTCAAGGGCGGCGCCGACTTCGACGCGATGATGAAGCAGTACTCCGAGGACCCGGGCAGCGCGGCGACGGCGAAGGCGTACTCCGTCTCCCCCGATGCGTCGCTCGTGATCGAGTTCAAGCAGCTCGGCTTGCGGCTGCAGCTCAACGAGGTGGGAGTCGTCGAGAGCGAGTACGGCTTTCACATCATGAAGCGGGTCGAGTAGGCAGAAAGATCGTCACGAGCGTGCCGCGCGGATGACGCGGCGAGATCCGCAGCGTGCCGAGGTGGCGCTCGACGACGCGCTTGACGATGCCGAGGCCGAGGCCGACGCGGCGGCCGGGCTTCGTCGTCGGGCCGGGCGCGCCGCTGCCCTCGTCGGCGACCTCGAGGAACACCGCATCGGAGCCGGTCGGCTGGACGCGGATGCGCAGCGTGCCGCCTTCGGGCATCGCGTCGATCGAGTTGAGCACGAGGTTCGCGACGAGCTGCTCGAGCTCCGCGGGCGCGCCGTAGATGCGACGGGACTTCTCGGAGAGATCGAGATCGAGCTTCACGCGATGCGGGATCGAGCGCTGGATCATGCGGATCACGCCGCGCACGACTGCCGACAGATCGACGAGCTGCATCGGCGGCTGCTCGCCCCGCACGTACTGGAGCAGCGCCTGCGAGAGCCGGATCATCGTGTCGGTGGACTCGATCGCGTGCGAGACGAGATCCTCTTCGCTCGGGTTGCGCTTGAGCATCGCGAGGTCGAGCGCGAGCGCGCCGAGGTAGTTGTTGAGGTCGTGGGTGACGCCGGCGGCGAGGCGGCCGACCAGCGCGAGCTCGTCGCATGACTGCGGCGCGGTACGCGCGAGATCCGTGATCACGTCGCGCAGCTCGGAGAATTCCGCATCGAGGGCGACGAAGCGGTCGGCGCCGGCAGCGAGGTGGCGGCACCACTCGTCGCGCGTCGGCGTGTCGGCGACGACGACGATCTTCGGCGGCTTTGGCGCCTGGCGGGCAGACTCGATCAGGTCGAGGCCACTGCCGTCGGGCAGCTCGATGCCGGTGACGACGATCTCGGGTGCCTCGTCGAGGATCGCCCGGATCGCGCTCTGGAGATCAGCAACCGCACCCTGCACCGCGATCTCCGACATCGGCACGAGGGCATCGACGATCGCTCTGCGATCATCGTGAGACCGTTCGACCACAAGGACTCTCATCACCTTCAAAGTGGACCGCGTAGGGGGTTTTCGGCTTGTCGCTTTGTTTCCGATTGTCGCGTCGGCGTCCGTCCTACATGCCGGCAGGCAGGACGACGCGAGTGACGAGACCGTGCCCGTTGTGCGGGACGATCCGAAGATCGCCCTTGTGGTTCTCGACGATGCGGCGCGCGTGACCGAGGCCTAGCCAGTGAGGCGGGGGCACGCTCCTCGCGGCTGATCGCATCACCGGCGACGAGCACGACCGGTGGCTTCGGCGCGCGGCGCGTGAGGTAGAGCAGCTCGAGCACGCCGCCCTCGGCGAGATCCGCGCCGGCGACGATCGCGTCAGGCGGGTCGCCGTAGATCGCGTGCGCCGCGGAGTGCAAGTCCGGGACGGCGCTGACGACGCGTATGCCGTGCAGTGCCTCGACGATCGCCTGACGCCTCTCCGGTTTCCGATCCGCCACGAGTACCCGCATCGCCCGCAGCATTGCGTGACGAGCGCGAGCGACGCTGTCGGGGAGATTCTGATTGACTCGTCCGCGTCCGTCCTACACGAGCCCGTTCTGGATCGCGTAGCGCGTGAGCTCGGCGTTCGACGTCATGTTCATCTTCTCGAGCAGGCGCGTGCGATACGTGCTGACGGTCTTCACCGAGAGGTGCATGCGTGTCGCGATGTCGCCGACGCTCTCGCCCGATGCGATGCCGCGCATCACCTCGAACTCGCGATCGGAGAGGCGATCGTGCGGTGCGGTCTCGCCGCCGCCGGCCTGCGTCGCGATGCGCTCGGCGAGCTCCTCGGTGATGTAGCGGCCGCCCTTGACGACCTTCTCGAACGCGGCGACCAGCTGCTCGGCAGCGGCCGCCTTCGTGACGTAGCCATTTGCCCCGGCACGAAGTGCGCGCAGCGCAAATTGTTCCTCGGCGTGCAGGCTGAGGATGAGGACGGGAAGCTTCGGATAGCGATGCTTCACCTCCGCGAGCAGGTCGATGCCGCTGCGACCTGGCATCGAAAGATCCAGCACGGCCGCGTCGAATGTCCCTTGCTCGAGCACGGCGAGTGCAGCGTCGCCGGTCCCGGCTTCGGCGACGTCGATCGTCGTGAAGCGATCTTCGAGGATCGAGCGGATCCCCTTGCGCACCACCTCGTGATCATCCACCAGCAGCACCCGGTACACGCCTGCATGTTACCCTGTGAATCATGGGCGAAGGGGAATCGTCGAGGGAACGCGAGCTGCGAAGTCAGCTCGACGCGGCCCAGGCAATCACGCATATCGGCAGCTGGGAGTGGACGGTCGCCACCGGTACGGTCACCTGGTCCGACGAGCTCTACCGCATTTACGGCTACGAGCCGCGGGCGGTCGACGTCACGCTGGAGCGGTTCCTCTCGCACATCGCACCGGAGGAGCGCGAGCGAATCCAGCGCGAGATCCAGCACGTGTTGCAGCAGCCAGGGCGGTTCGCCTACCGCGAGGTCATCGTACGGGCCGACGGCACGCGGCGCACGCTCGACACGATCGGCCACGCGGTCGTCGAGGAAGGCGTGGTCACGAAGCTGGTCGGGACGTGTCGCGATGTCACCGATGTCGTCGCGCGCGACGAGCAGGTGCGGTTCTACGCCGACGTGTTCGAGCACGCGCAGATCGGCATGGCGTCGTGGAAGATCGACGCGAGCGGCACGCCTCATCTGGTCGCATTCAATGCGGCGCTCGAGAAACTGCTCACCGATACGCTGAGCACGAAGCTCGGGCGGCCGATGGCCGATGTCATGCCGGTGCTCGCGGGCAAGCTCGCGGCGGGCGAGAGCGGGCGGCTCAAGCCGTTCCGGCGAACCGGCGTGCAGGGGTCGCCGTTCCTCGCCGTGACGACGTTCGATCTGCCGAACGGGCACCTCGGCATCTCCGTTGAAGATGTGACGGATCGGGTGTTCTCCGACGCGCTGCACGTCGTCGAGGTGCGCGTGCTGGAGATGGTGACGACCGGGACGCCGCTCGACGACATCCTGACGATGGTCGCGGGCTCGATCGAGGACACCGCGACCGGCACGCTCGGCTCGGTGCTGCTGCTCGACAACGCGGGCCTGCGGATCAAGCGTGCGATCGGACCGTCGCTGCCCGAGGAGTACAACCGCGCGCTCGAAGGGCTCGCCATCGGGCCGAAGGCCGGGTCGTGCGGCACGGCGATGTACCGGCGCGAGCCCGTCATCGTGCCCGACATCGCGAACGACCCGCTGTGGGAGGACTATCGCGACCTCGTGCTGCCGCTCGGCCTGCGCTCGTGCTGGTCGTGCCCGATCATCGGCAGCGACGGGCGCGTGCTCGGCTCGTTCGCGCTGTACCACCGCGAGTCGCGCAGCCCGTCAGCGCGCGGCATCGAGATCATGAAGCGCGCGGCGCACGTGACGTCGATGGCGATCGAGCGCCGCTACCTCGACGAGGAGCTGCACGGTCTCGCGGCGCGCGTCGAGACCGCCCGCGAGGAGGAGCGCACGGAGATCGCGCGCGACATCCACGACCAGCTCGGCCAGGCCCTCACCGCGCTCCGCCTCGACGTCGGCTGGCTCCAGCGCCGCCTGGAAGACGACGCGATCCGCCGCAAGCTCGAGGACATGGCGCTCACGATCGACGACGTCCTCCGCACGGTCCGCCGCATCTCCGCCGAGCTCCGCCCCGGCATCCTCGACACGCTCGGCCTCCCCGCCGCGATCGAATGGCAAGCCGAGGAGTTCCAGCGCCGCTCCGGCACCAAGGTCCAGATCACCTCGATGGTCACCGACCTCCAGCTCGATCGCGAGCTGTCGACGAACGTGTTCCGCATCTTCCAGGAAGCCCTGACGAACATCTCGCGTCACGCGGCCGCCTCGCAGGTCGAGGTCGCGATGCGCCTCGATCGCGGCCGCCTCGTCCTCGAGATCGCCGACGACGGCATCGGCATGCCCGAGATCGCACCGCGCGGCAGCTCGCTCGGCATCCTCGGCATGCGCGAACGCGCGTTGCGCCTCGGAGGCGACTGCACGGTCCGCCGCCGCTCGCCGCGAGGAACGCAGGTCACGGTCACGGTGCCGCTCCGGTTCCCGGCCGAACGCGCCAGCGGCTAGCGGCTAGCGCAGCTCGAGGCCGAGCTCGAGCAGCACGGCGGTCTCGCGCGAGCTCGCGACCAGCGGCGTCACGCCCTGCGAGAGGCGCGCGCCGACGACAATTGGCATCGCGCGGAGGATCAGATCGACCGTCGCGTCGGCGGCGAGGCCGGCCTGGTGCACGGCGCGGTTGTCGAACGTGTCCCCGAAGCGCAGCTCCCCTCGTGCCGCGAGTCCGGCCGCGAGCACCGCGAGGTCCGTCGTCGCGAGCGGCGTCGCGACACCGGCGGACAGGGCGAGCGCGTCCAGGCCCTGCATGCCCGATTCGCGGCGCGTCCAGTCAGCGCGCGCGGTCGCGGCCATGCTCGGCGAGAGCCGCACGACGCCCGCCGCGCCCAGCGACATCGCGAGCGACCCGACGTGCGCGACGCCGCCTCCGACGCGCAGCCCGATGCGCAGCGGCGCGGTCGCACCGTCGCGCGGGCCGTAGGTCTTGTCGGCGAGCGGGTCCTCGATCGCGTCGCCCGCCTCCGTGCACGCGTTTGCGAACTTGCACGGCAGCAGCGACGGGTGCTTGAGATCCGGCGGCGGACCCGAGTGCTGCTCGATTGACTGGTTGTCGTCGAACGTGACCGTGTGGTCGGTGACGACCTGCGGCTTGGGCGCGGGGATGTTGATCAGCGCGGTCGCGCGGCTGTGCGGCTGCAGCACGATCGTCTGCGTGTACGTGTGATTGTCGGCGGTGACGGTGACGTCGTACGTGCCCGCCTTCGCCCACACGGTCGCGGGAGACGTGATCGACTCGCCGGGCATCGCGGTCGTCGTGACGGGAAGGCCGGCCGGCGACGTGACGATTGCGATCTCGGAGAGCGTGGATTCGGTGAGCTTGTGCGCGACGTCGGCGAGGGCCCGCGTCTCGTCATCGCCGGTGCAGCCCTCGAGGTAGAGCGCGGCGCGCGGAAGATCATTTTGCTTGGCGAGTGCAAGGCCTGCGGCGCAGCGATCGTCCGCATGTGCGGTTGCCGCAAGCAAAGCGACGATCGCCAGTGCCTTCACGCACTGAAGATGACACGCTAGACCAGACGTGGTTGCGTTGACCGAGAAGCTCGCAGAAGTGCGGCGGATCCTGGACCGCTATGTGGTCGAGGTCGTCGAGAGGTTCGATCTGTGTCCCTGGGCGAAGAGCGCGCGGCTCGGCGGGGAGGTGGCCGTCGAGGTGCTCTGGGGAGAACCGTCGATCGGCGCCTGGGTCGAGGCGGGCCAAGCGCTGCTCGCGAGGCCGGAGGCGCGCGTCGCGATGATCGTCGCGCCGGAGTCGGCGATGAGCGTCGCCGAGCTGCGGTTGGTCCGCGATCGGGTGACCAGCAAGCTGCCGCAAGTCGGCGTCGCGCACTTTCACCCCGATGCGGTGATCGATCTGGCGTCGCCGGCGCGGCTCGTGCCGTTCCTGCGGCGGTCGCCGGATCGGCTGCTCCAGCTCGTGCCGCTCGGGCTGCTCGAGAGCGTGCGCGGTGCGGTGAAGCCCGTCGAGCGCGCGACGCAGGTGCAGATGCTCGGCGGCATGGGGCCGGTGCCGCGCGGTGACGTCGCGGATCGGATCGCGGAGGTCAACCACGCGCGGGTCAGCGCGGAGCAGACCGAGGTGATGCGCGTGCTCGATGCGATCGCGGCGGATCGGCGAGCGAGCTACGCGCGCGCGGAGATCAGGTCGAGCCCGTCACCGACATGATCAAGTTCACCGTCGCGCCGGCCGCGGTGGTGATGTTCGTCGGTGTGTTGACGCTGCAGCCCGGCGCCATGATGTAGCCCGGCTTCGTCTCGCCGGACGCGTTGGCGCCCGGGTAGAACGTGTAGCCGTTCGCCGTCGTGCCGTCGGTCGTCTGATCGATCTCGATGACGAGGTTGCCCGAGATATCGGCGGTGAGCGGGACGTGGATCGAGTTCGTGCCGGTGCCCGGGTTGATGTTCGCGCTCTGCGCGAGCGAGATCGTGCCCGACAGCGACGCCGAGCTGACCGTGCCGTTGTACGTGCCGACCGAGACGCGGATCGGCGGCGAGCCGGCGACGCCCGACGCGACGAAGTCGACACCCGAGACGTGGAACACGCCCGAGATGCCGTAGTCGGAGAGCGTGAACACGCGGTAGAAGCTGTTCTTGAGCGTGTAGCCGCCGGCGGTGGGGCCACACGCGATCCCGACGCCGCTGTCCGTGTTGCTCGTCGACTGCGAGAGCGTCTGCGTGGTGCCGCCCGACGGCGCGTCGATGTGCGGAGGCGCGTCGATCGTGCCGCTGCCGCCGCCGCCGCTATCCTGATGGCCGCCGCCCGGCGAGTCCGTCGTGTGGATGCCGCTGTCGGGACGCCCGTTGTTGAAGCTGTCCTTGTGCGCGGTCGCGCACCCGGTAACCACGACGAGGGCAAACAGCATCCGCCTCATGGTCCGGAGAGTGCCCGGTGACGTTGCCGCATACAATGGGCAACAACTGACCGAAACTGCTAGCTCTGTTACTCAGCTCACACGGCCAGGCGCACTGCGTCGATGCGAACATCGAAGGCGGGGCGCTGGGCGAGCCGGGCGTTAGCGAGCATCAGATCCTCGATCGTATCGATCTCGCTGGCATACATCGTCCCGATGTCGACGCCGTACAGGGTCGTACCTTCGTCGATGATCTGCTGGAACGCGGCCTCGTAATACTCGTTCACCAGGCCCTGCTCGCGGACGCGCTGGTGCAGCGCGGCAAACAGGCGGCGGCTCGAGGCGGCCGAGAACAGCTCGATGCCGACCGACTCGCCCATCGCGGAGCGGACGGGGACATGCTTGCCGATCGCGAGGCAGCGGTCCTGGTTGTCGGCGGTGACCTTGACCTCTTCGAGGCAGATCTCGCCGACCGAGCGAACGGCGAGGCAGTCGGGGCCGCGCTCGACGAGCGTCTCGATGACGTCGAGGTCGAACACGACATCGCCGTCGAGCAGGATGAAGCCATCGTTCTCGACGTGCGGACGGCACAGCAGCAGCGAGTAGCCGTTGTTCGTCGTGCGGAAGTCCTTGTTCGTCACGTACGTGACGTCGAGACCGGGGAACCACGACGCGACGGCATCGCGAACCATGTGCTCGAGGTAGCCCGTGCCGATGACGAACTGGTCGAAGCCGCAGCGCAGAAGGCTGGTGATCGTCCTGCGAAGAATCGGCACGCCACCGACGGGAAGCAGCGTCTTGGGCGTGTCGTCGGAATGAGGACGAAGCCGCGTTGCACACCCCGCGGCCAGAATGACAGCCTTCATTTTCGACCCCGCGTTCTGCAAACCGTGTGCGCGCCCAGTTTTCGCGGGGTTGCCCCCATTCCCTGTTCAACTTTCACCACCCGAGGCACCTCAGCGCCTCCGATCCGTCGAAGTCCTGTCACTTGGCGCGGGACGCCGTCCTCTTGTAGAAGCATCGTCGGTGGACCTAGACGCGATCGTGCTGGCCGACGGACCGCTGTCGCGCGTCCGCATCGCGGGCCTGTCGGCGCGGGAGCGTGCCGTGCGGGTCGCTCGCAAGGTCGGGGCCACGCGCGTGCACGTGATCGATGGCCCGGATCGCTCCGCGCTGCGCGGCCTGCGCCCGAACGCGGTCCTGGTCATCCGCGCAGACCAGCTGGTCCACACCGGCCTCGTTCAGCCGCTGATCGAGGCAAACGACGACGCGGCCGCGGTCGTGCCGGACCATCCCCCTGTCGAAGACCTGACTCCGGGATTTTATGCCGGTGCGTTGATCGTGGTCCGCAACGCGGCGGGGGTGATCGACGCCCTTTTGGCTGGACTTTCGGACACCGACATCGCCGCGGACATCGCGCAGAAGATCCCTCACGGCCCGATCGCACGCGCCCCGATCGCGACGCGCGAGCAGCGCCGCGCCGCCCATCGCCTGCTCTACCGGATCCTGGTCAAGCCGCAGGACAACGCGATCACGCGCTACCTGTATCGGCCGGTCTCGTTCCCGCTGACGCGCGCGCTCGTGTGGACGCCGATCACGCCGAACCAGATCTCGTACCTCGTCGCCGCGCTCGTCGCGCTCGGCTGCTGGATCACGGCGCACGCGAGCATGAACATGGCGCTGCTCGGCACCGTGATCGTGCTCGCCGCCAGCTACCTCGACTGCTGCGATGGCGAGGTCGCGCGCGTCAAGCTGCTGTCGTCGCGGTTCGGCGCGTGGATCGATACGGTCGTCGACGAGCTCTCGAGCGTCGGCTACATGATCGCGATCGGCTGGCACTGCCACCTCGCGTTCGGGCCGCGGTATCTGGGCGACCTCCGGTTCGATCCGTGGAAGGCCGCGATCGTCGTCAGCACGGTGACGTTTCTGTGGTCGATCTACTGCATCTACTACAACATCATCGTCGCGGTCGGCTCGGCGAACTCGCAGGACTACGTCGGGCGCTTCGAGGTCGTTCCGGGTCGCGCGGCGAATGCGGTGCGTCTCGCGCCCGCGGCGCCCAAGGCGATCGTCACGAAGCGCGAGCTGCCCGCGCCGGTCAAGTGGCTCGCGACCTACGCGCCCTACGTCGTGCGGCGCGACTTCATCTCGTGGGCGGCGGTCCTGTGTGCCGCCCTTCACTGGACGCACATCGCATTCGCGGCGCTGGTCGCGGGCGGGCTCGTGACGTTCGTCATCGTCAGCGTCGATCACGCGAGGCTGCGCAGCCTGCGTCGCTCGATCGCAAAGCGCGGCCTGGTGCTCGAGGCGCCTTAGTGCGGGCCGTGATAGTTCGCGCAGTGATCGGTGTAGCTGCCGTTCGAACCCTGGTAGTCGTCGGGCCGCGCCTTCTCGCACGCGAGGAACACGCCTAGATTGATTCGCTCCTGCTCCGTCGGCATCGGGCAGTCTTCGTCGAGCGAGCCACCGAGCATGCTCGGGCATCGGCCGCCGGTGCCTGCGCCGGGCATGAACGTGTTGTGCGCCTTGGGACCAGACGCGGCCTGCTCGTCGGTGTGCACCATCACCTCCATCACCCCGACCAGCGAATCGAGATCGTGGAACAGCGGCGCTCCGTTGCGCTTGTTGAGCGCGAGACCCGAGTCGTGGCAGTTCGTGCAGTAGTGGCAGAAGAAGTCCGACCCGAAGTTGTCCCACGTGAATTGTGGGTTGTTCGGATCGGGGCAGCTGGCGCCCGTCGGCGTCGGCTTGTCACTGGGACACGCCGCGAGAGCGAGCAAACACAACAGCGCGTAGAACCGCATCGATACCTCCTAGAATCTCAGCGCCGTCGAGACGACGCCGCGAATGGTGAATGGATCGCCGACGAGACCGGCCTGCAGCTCGACGGCCGTGTCGACACGCGCCGAGCCCCACGCGATGCGCGCGGCCCCGATCACGCGATCAGTGCCGGCCATCGCGCCGATCGGGACGCCGCCGGTGAACCGCGCACCGCCGCGCACGCCGGTCGTGATCGGAACGTCGCCGCCGACGCTCCACGTCAGCTCCGACATGTTCATCGGTTCGACGAGCGGCATCATGCCGTGGACGTGACCGCCCGAAGCGAGCGCACGGCTGTAGCCGAACGATCCGGTCAGCGCGATCGTTCCGGCGCGGGCCGCGACGTACGCGGCGGGCATCACCATGATGTGGCCCATGCCCAGTCCCAGGTTTTCGTTGCCGGTCGGAACGGAGACTGCCGCGAGCACGCCGGCGTGCAGATCCGTCTGGTGGACGAGCGCGACCTGCGCGTTCGCCGATAGATCGCCGACGCCGTACTGCTCGTCACCGTTGCGTGCGAGTCGATAGTAGGACCCGCTCGCGCCGACCGAGTAGCGATCGGTGGCCCACTGCAGCCCCCCGGCGACTCCCTCGTAGTTGCCGCCGTAGAACATGTTGTCGGCCTGCGACGGCGAGAAGGACGCCGCGAGCAGCGACACGCCGGCGGTGAAGCCCGACGACGAATCGTCGTGCTCCATCGCCATGCCGTGATGATCCGCGTACGCGG
>JAFAOG010000356.1 GCA_019237945.1 Deltaproteobacteria bacterium
TCTCGCTGCTGCCGTTTCCCGTCGTGCGCGGCTCGTCACCGTCCTCGACGGGATTTCTGATCGACGGCACGCGCGTGCCGCTGCTGTTCCACCTGCTCAGCGGCCCGAGCGTCATCCACCCCGAGTTCATCGACGAGATCGAGTTCTATCCGGGCGGCGCGCCGGCTCCATACGGCGGCTACACCGGCGGCATCGTCGACGGCCGCACGACGCGCGCCGAGCAGGGCTCGCACCTCGTCGACGTCGATGCAAACCTCCTGCAGGTCGGCGGCCTCGTGAAGGAGCCGGTCAAACCGATCGATGCGACCGTCACGGCCGCCGCGCGCTACGGCTTCCCGGGCTTCTTGCTGTCGCTCGCGACCGATCAGGCGTCGCTGTCGTACTGGGACTACCAGTTCCGCCTCGACGGCGGCACGAAAGCGAACGGCTGGACCGTGTTCGCGTTCGGCGCGAACGACGAGCTCGACACCGTCGCGCCGAACGCCGATCCGAACAAGCCGAACCCGCCGCTCGCGCCGTCGCTGATCTTGCGCTTCCACCGCCTCGACCTGCGCTACCACCAGACGCTCGGCAAGCTCGAGACGACGTATCGCGTCGTCGGCGGCTACGACAAGACGTACTCGCAGGGCACCGACTTCCGGATCTTCCTCGTCGAGCCCGAGGTGCGCACGCGCTACACGGTCGACAAGTCGCTCGTGCTCGCCGGCGGTCTCTACGGCGACGCGCGCGACCTCAAGCAAGGCTCCGCCGCGAACGGCATGGGCGGCGGCCTCTCGGTGATCACGAAGGATCTGTCGACGTCGCAGGTCGCGTCGGGCTACGTCGAGGCGCTGTGGCGCCCGACGAGCGACTGGCTGATCCGTCCCGGCGTGCGCGGCGACGTCTATCACGACAAGACCGCGACCAAGCCCGACATCGATCCGCGGCTCACCGTCCGCTACAAGCTCGGCCACCGCGACCTGCCCGACGTCGCGCCCGACTCCGACGACAGCGCGGTGTGGCTCAAGGCCTCGACCGGCATCTATCACCAGCCGCCGCGCTTCGTCGTGCCGCTGCCCGGCCTCGATCAGATGCCGCTCAAGTACGGCCTGCTGCAGTCGTACCAGACGAGCATCGGCGCCGAGGTTCCGCTCGCCAATCGGTTCCAGCTGTCGACCGAGGGCTACTTCAACTACATGAACCCGACGATCTTCGATCTGTCGATCAACGCGGCGACCGCGGGCACGACGGCGAACTCGACGCTGCTGCCGACGCAGGTCATCCAGGGCACCGATCGCGGCGACGAGATCATCAGCCGGCTGACGACGCCGCAGACCGGTCGCGCCTACGGCCTCGAGCTCCTGCTGCGCCGTCAAGCGAAGAGCGGCGTCTTCGGCTGGGTCTCGTACACGCTGTCGTTCGCGGAGCGCAAACGGGAGGGCATGTGGGCGCCGTACGACTTCGATCGCACGCACCTCGTCAACGTCGTCATGGGCCTGCCGCTGCGGCGCAACTGGGACATCGGCGTGCGCATGTCGTACCAGTCGGGCCTGCCCGCGACGACGACCGCCGGCTACAACACCGCGCGCGCCGACGGCTACCTCCGCTTCGACGTGCGCGTCGACAAGCGCGCCGTCTATCGCAGCTGGCTGCTCGACTTCTACGTCGACATCACGAACGTCGCGCTGCTGCCCGAAGAGGTCACGCCCGGCAACACGATCCGCTACGTCCTGCCCACGGTCGGTTTCCGCGGGCGCTTCTAGGAGCCGTCATGAACAACTCCGACACGATCGACTCACAGATCCTCGACCTGATGCTGCGCGCGGGCTCGCGCTGGGTGCTCTGGCTCCTGATCGGGCTCTCGCTCGCCGCGGTCGCGGTGATGGGCGAGCGGCTGTGGTTCTTCATCCAGGAGAAGAAGCCCGCGTCGCGGATCGCCGGCGCGCTCAAGGCGCTGCGCGACAAGGGCCCGGCCGACGCGGCGAAGCTGCTCGAAGGCTCGCGCTCGATCGAGGTCGCGGTGCTGCGCGCGTGCCTCGACCACGCAGGGGAGGGCGCCGCCTCGGTCGACGAGCACAAGGCCGCCGTGCTCGAGCTCGAGCGCCAGCGCTACGAGAAGCGACTCGCGTTCCTCGGCACGCTCGGCAACAACGCGCCGTTCATCGGCCTGTTCGGCACCGTGCTCGGCATCATCCGCGCGTTCCACGATCTCGCCGGCTCGTCGCTTCAAGGCACGCAGGCCGTGATGACCGGCATCGCGGAGGCGCTCGTCGCGACGGGCGTGGGCCTGCTCGTCGCGCTGCCCGCGGTCGCGACCTACAACGCGTTCATGCGCCACGTCGAGACGGCGGTTGCATCCGCGGAGGCGCTCGCGCACGAGGTGCTCGCGTACCTCAAGAAGGAGCCGTAGCGATGGCGGGCTCGGTGACACGGCGGCGCGGCATCATCGCCGAGATCAACGTCACGCCGCTCGTCGACATCATGCTCGTGCTGCTGATCATCTTCATGCTGACGGCGCACCTGATCGCGAAGCAGGCGATCGAGGTCGAGCTGCCGCGCGCCTCCAACGCGACGACGCTGAAGCCGACGACGATCGCGGTCACGCTCACCAGCGACGGCAAGCTCTACCTCAACGACAAGTCGGTCACGCCCGCCGAGCTGCGCACCCAGGTCGCCGCCGCGGTCGCCAAGGACGCGAAAACCCAGGTCGTCATCTCGGGCGACAAGGCGGTCTCGCACGGCCGCGTCGTGTGGGTGCTCGACCTCGTGAAATCGCTTGGCGTGACGTCGTTCGCGATCCAGATCGATCCGAGCAACGTGAGCGCACCTCCGTGACTGCCATGACCGACGAGATCAAGCTCGCCATCTGCGTCGTCGGCTCCGTGGTGTTCCACGTCGCGCTGAAGCGCGGGCTCGATCATCTGCCGCCGCGCCACGATCCGGCGCGCGATCAGAAGGTGACGATTCAGGTCGTCGAGCCTGCACCTCCGGCGCCGCCGCCCGAGCCACCACCGGAACCGGAGAAGCCACCGGAGCCCACGCCAGAGAAGATCATCCCGCACGAGTCCCCCGCACCGCATCCGGTCAAGGCGCCGCAGCTCGCCGCGGTCGCGAAGGACTCGCCGCCTCCCGACCACCCGGCCGTCACGACGGACACGCAAGACGAGCCGGTGTTCGGCGTGTCGATGTCGTCGACGTCGCCAACGGGCACGGGCCCCGCCATCCCGGTCGGCAACACGACGCGCGCGCCCGCGAACACCGGCTCCGCCGCGCCCGCCAAGCCGCTCGCGCAGCCGGTCGGCGCGTTCGAGGCGACGAAGATGCCGCTGCCGCAAGGCCGCTGCTTCGGCAAGTACACGGACGAGGCGCGCGCCGCGGGCGACGAAGGCACGGTCGTGCTCGATCTTGTCGTCGACGAGACCGGCCGCGCGCGCGAGATCCACGTGACCGAGGGCCTTCCGCACGGCCTGACCGAGGCCGCGATCAAGGCGCTGCAGGACTGCCGGTTCACGCCGGGCGAGAAGGACGGCCAGGCGGTGCCGGTGAAGATCCGCGGGTTCAAGATCCACTTCGTGCTGTCGGAAGCGCAGTAGCCGAAACCGCGGTTGGCGCTACGGTTTCGGCATGGACCCGACGCGCGAGGAGATCGATGCGAGCCGCGGCACGCTGCTGCTCGAGTTCGGCGCGAGCTGGTGCCCGCACTGCCGGATCGCGCGGCCGCTCGTCGATGCGGAGCTCGCGAGGCGACCCGAGACTCGTCACGTGTGGGTCGAGGACGGCAAGGGCAAGCGGCTTGGCCGGTCGTTCGGCGTCAAGCTGTGGCCGACGCTCGTGCTCGTGCGCGACGGTGTCGAGGTCGCACGCGTGGTGCGGCCGCGGACGGCGCGCGAGATCGACGAGCTGTTCGCGCGCGCGGCCGCGTAGGCCGGTGGTTACTTCTTCGGGGCGGTCGAGCCGCCCTGCGCCTGGATCACCGCGTCGACGGCGCCGCCGTTCGCCTTGATGTCCGGGTGGTCCTTGTGGTCGCTGTCGAGGACCGCCTTGATCACGGCCGGCGTCTCCTTCTTCGGCGGCGCCTTCGACTCGCGCTCCGCGAGCACTTCGGTGCGGACCTTCGGGTCCTCGATCGCGATGCCGATCGCGTCGTAGTCCTTGAGGCGGTCGACCGCGCGGGCGTCGAACTCGCCGGCGTGCCACGCGATCGTGCCCGACTCGATGTCGATGTCGCCCGGGCCGTACTTCGCTTCCATGTACTGCTCGAGCGTCGCGAAGTTCTTCTTGTCCTCGGGGAGCACGGAGACGTCGAGCGAGACGAACATCTTCCAGAGCTTGCCGTCCTTGAAGAAGAAGAAGCGGCGGTTGTTCTTGCCGCCCTCGTTCTCCCAGCGCTCCATCATCGACTCGCCCGTGTTGTGGGCGAACTCGTTCTCGATGATCGAGACGTCCCAGCCGGTCTTGTGGCCGTCGAAGTTGACGTACGTCGAGGACGAGCGCGACAGCTCGGCCTTCTTCTCCTTGCGCAGGCGATCCTGGACCGTGATGTCGGTCGTCGCCTTGATCTTGTCCTCGTAGCGCTCGTCGATCTGCTTCTGGAGGACCGCGACGACGTCGTCCTTGCTCATGCCGAACTTGAACCCGCCGTAGAGATCGGCGAGCGCCTTCTTGTGCTCGGCCGACAGCGGCGGGGCCGCCTTCTTCTTGGGAGCAGCGGGAGCCTTCGCGGCTTTCGCCGGGGCCGCTGCCTTCTTCGGGGCGGCGGTGGCGATGAGGCCCGGGGCGCTGACGGCGAGGAGGGCGGCGAGGAAGGTGGAGCGCATACGAGCCTTTCGACGTGCGAGGTGCACGAAAGATTCAGATCACATGAAGAACGAGAACTTCTTGCCCTTGCTGGCGACCTGCTGGAGCCGCTGCTCGAGCTTGTTGCCCTCTTCGATCAGACCGCCGACCGGCTTGCCGTCGGGACCGGTCTTGCCGTGGATCAGCTCGTAGATCGCGCGCAGGCGCTTGGTGTACAGCGTCTCCGAGGCGACGCCGTCGGCGCCCTTGACGAGCGAGTCGCGGACGCCACCCGGCAGGAACATCACGAGCTTGTTCGTCGGGACCGAGTCCTGACCACCCATCGCGAGGTCGGCCTGCGACCACGTGAGGCCCGGCTCGGCGCGGAAGGTGAACTTGTTCGGCGCTTCGCCTTCGCCGCACTTGCCGCTCGTCGCGACCTTGCCGTTGCAGACCGGCGGGCCGAGCTCGACGAGCTTGGCGCCGAAGTCGACCTTGTCGGTGTCGGTAGGCGCCTGGACGTACACCGCGTAGCGGAACTGGCCCGCGAGCGGCGCGTTGTCGTTGTCGCCGAGCGTGCCGTCGGCCGCCTTCTTCGCCGCGTTCGCGAACGCCTGATCGTCGGACGTCGCGCTCTTGAGGTGCTGATCGACCATCGCCTTGAGCTGGATCACGCCCGAGTAGAACGAGAGGATCTGGCCGCTGGTCTCGGCGTCGAGCGCGTTCTCCTTCGCGCGGAACACGAGGTCCTGCTTGACCTCGAGCTTGCCGACCATCGCCTGCAGCTGCTTGTCGGTCGCGCTGTCGGGACGGAAGTTCTTCTTCGTCTTCGCGTCGTCGAGGAACGTGTCGATATCCGACAGCGCCTTCTTGAGCTCCGACACCGTCGACGGCGTGTTCTTGTCGCCGAGGATCGCGCGCGCGCCCGCGAGGCCCTTGTTGTAGTCGCTCGCGCTCGAGCCGACCGAGCCGACGATGATGCCGATCACGACACCGAGCGCCGTCGGGATACCGATCTTCGCGATCATCGCGCCGTGCGACTGCGCGCCGACGTGCTCGACGGGCTTGCCGTCGTGAACGATCACGATCTCCGGAGCGCGCTGCACGGTGCCGACCGCGGCCATCGCGTTCATCGCGCCGAACGGATCGTCGTGCGCGTTGGGGATCACGGGCTGCGCCGGCTGCTGCGGAGCGAGACCCGGGGGAGGCGGCAAATTCAGGCCGGGGGGAGGCACGACGCCACCCGAGGCACCGTTCGACGCGCGCGGCGTCTGGCCGGTCGGCGCCGCAGCTGCGCCCTTCTTGAGGCCCAGGCGCTGCTTGAGCTCGCTGATGTCGCGGCTCCCGGTCTTCTTTGCGTCACTCAATGGCGTTCTCCTCCGAGGCGCGACTGTATGAACCGATGGTCGCAACTGTCAAGGATGCTCGGAATCTCAGCCGGTTGCGCAGATCCTGTCGTCGCGGCGCCACAGTCACGTAAGCCGTGAATACGTGGTCACACCTCGCGATCGCGTGGTCGGATGTAAGCGCCCAGGATCTCAACCGTTTCCTAATGAGATCGCACGTTGGATGCGCTGGTATGTCGGGTGCAGAATAAACCGTCGGGGCTCGTCGAGCGTCCCAGCATCTAGAAAGGGAACCACCGTGAACCGTCGCCTTCCAGCTCTCGCCTTTGCTCTCGCCTTCGCATCGTCCGTTGGCGCCGCGGAGGCAGGCCACGCCCACTTCAGTGGCGGCGTTCATTTCGGCGGCGGCGCTCACTGGGGCGGCGGCGGCGGCTGGAGCGGTGGCGTTCACGTCACCGGCGGGTCGTCGTTCCACTGGTCGCGTCCGGCCTATCACCCGACGTACTGGGGCGTCAGCGGCCACATCTACGTCGGCGGCGGCTACCCGTACTACTACCGGCCCTACTACTACTATTACTACCCGCAGTACGTGCCCTCGTACTACGGCGCGAGCTACTACCCCGTCGAGGCGAGCGGTGGCCCGAGCATGCAGGCCGCGTACATTCCGCGCCCCGAGCTGCCCAAGCTCGGCGTCGGCCTCTTCGCCGGTGGCGTGAGCACGCAGGATCAGTACGGCAACAGCCAGCATGACTCGAGCGACGTCGGCATCCTCGGCCGCCTGCGCCTCGGCAACGGCGGTCTGCTCGTCGAGGGCGAGCTCGGCAAGACGAGCTACGACGTCAACGGCGCGACGGACGTCCGCGTCGATCGCCGCCTCGGCGGCTCGCTGATCTATGAAATCGGCGCGTACAACGCGCTCGCGCCCTACGTGCTCGGTGGCATCGGCGTGCAGCAGGCGAGCGTCGGCGGCGACTACTCGACGACGCAGGACTTCGCCGAGATCGGCGTCGGTCTGCGCTGGGCGATCACCCCGCACTTCCACCTGACGGCCGATATCCGCGCCGGCAGCCGCTCGACGGTCGCCAACGACCAGGCGATGCCGGCGGGCACCGCGGTTCGCTCGGTCGCGCCGCCGACGACCGACAGCGGCAACACCGAGGACTACACGCGCGGCCGTCTCGCCGCGATCCTCTACTTCTGATCGCGCAGGTGCTCGATGAGCGGCCGGGTCGTCCCGGCCGTTGTCATTTTCTCCCCAAGGGATTCGCCCCCGGTAAGGAACGTCGTGCTTCGCACGCCGGGATTGTTCCGGGGGTTCTGGAGTAGGATCGCGGTGAATGGTCCCGGGCATCCAGCAGCGCCAGATCGTGGCGCGCGACGGTACCCGCATCGGCTATCAGGTGCGCGGCGACGGGCCCGCCATCGTGCTCGCGAACGGGCTCGGCGGGACGTACCTGGCGTTCAAGTACCTCTACGACGCGCTCGGTAGCTACAAGACGATCTGCTGGGACTATCGCGGCCTCTACGCGAGCGCGGCGCCGAGCGATCCGACGGCGAACACGGTCGTCCATCAGGTCGAGGACCTCGCGGAGATCCTCGCGGCCGAGAACGTCAGCGAGTTCGTGATCGCGGGCTGGTCGATGGGCGTGCAGGTCGCGTTCGAGACGGTGCGGCGGATGGCCGACCGCGTGCGCGGCATCTACGCGATCAACGGCACGTACGGGCGCGCGTTCCGCACCGTGATGGGCAGCCGGCTCGTCGGCCGGATCATCCCGATGCTGCTGCGGCTCGTGAAGGCGCAGTCCTCGCTCGCGGGGCGCGCGACGAAGCTGGTCGCCGGGCGCGATGCGCTGATCGCGGCGATGAAGCGCGTCGGGCTGGTGTCGCAGACGATCGACATCGAGATCTTTCGCGCGGTCGCCGCCGGCTTCCAGACGATCGACTGGGCGATCTACAGCGATCTATTGACGCGCCTCGACGAGCACGATGCCGAGGAAGTCCTCGAGCGCGTCGCCGTCCCGACGACGATCGTCACCGGCGATTGCGATCTGATGACGCCGCCGACGACCGCCGAATACATGCACCGCAAGATCCGCGGCAGCCGGCTCGTCGTGATCGAGGGCGGCACGCACTACACGCCGGTCGAATACCCGGCGATCCTCGTCGACGAGCTCGGCAAGCTGCTCGATCGCGTTCCGGGGTGGGAGCGCAAAGGGGTGGCCGCGTGAACTGTCCGCAGTGCCAGGGCGAGGTGTTCGACATCGACGTCAAGTGCGGCCACTGCGGCGCCGCGCTCGGCGCGACCGGTGCGCAGCGGATGATCGGTCAGACGGTGCTCGGGATGTACGAGCTCTCGGACGTGCTCGGGCAGGGCGGCATGAGCGTCGTGTTCAAGGCGAAGCACAAGATGACGGATCAGGAAGTCGCGCTGAAGATCCTGCCGCCAGAGCTCGCCGCGCACAGCCAGGTCAAGTCGCGCTTCCTCGAGGAGGCGAAGGCGCTCGCCGCGCTCGATCACCCGAACATCGTCCACCTCTACAACTTCGGCCAGGAGAACGGCTCGTTCGTGCTCGCCATGCAGTACGTGCAGGGCAAGACGTGGGAGCGCGTGATCCTCGAGAGCAAGCGGCTCGACTGGAAGCAGAGCTGTCGCATCGCCATCGACGTGCTCAAGGCGCTCGAGTACGCGCACGGCCGCGGCATCGTGCATCGCGACATGAAGCCGAGCAACGTGCTCGTGCGCCTCGACGGCATGGCGACCGTGATGGACTTCGGCATCGCGAAGATGGCGCAGTCGACGCGGCTGACCGCGACCGGCCAGACGATGGGCACGGTGCGCTACATGTCGCCCGAGCAGGTGCGCGGGCAGGACGTCGACCTGCGCACCGACATCTACTCGCTCGGAGCGACGCTCTACGAGTCGCTCGTCGGCGAGACGCCGTTCGACGGCCAGACGCACTTCGAGATCATGACGAAGCACCTCTCGGAGGCGCCGAAGGCCCCGAGCGCGCTCGGCGTCGAGGTGCCGTATGCCGTCGAGGAGGCGATCCTCAAGAGCCTCGCGAAGAAGGCGGAGAACCGGTTCGAGAGCGCGCGCGACATGCGCAAGGAGCTCGAGGTCGCGCTCAAGGAGAACGACGTCGCGCTTCACGAGACGCAGCGGGTCAGCCGCGACGCGATCACGATCCCGCCCAAGCGCCCGCAGACCACACCGCGCCCCGCGACCGCGAGTGACCTCGCCGATCAGCTCGAGCCGCGCGACGAGACGCCGCCGCCGGTCGCCAAGCGCAGCATGATGCCGGTGATCGCGATCGCGATGCTCGTGCTCGCCGGCGGCGCGATCGCCGCGTTCTTCGTGCTCGGCAAGAAGCCCGGCTACCAGGCGGTGACGCGCGTCAAGGGCGCCGACCTCAAGGCGGGCAAGACAATCAATGGCATGCTCGTCGAGACCGACGGCGCACTGACGCCGGAGGAGGTCGCCGCGGCCTACACGAAAGAGCTCGGGGAGCTCGAGACGCGCGCCGACAAGCTCAAGGCGCACTGGGCGGTGATCGACGTCGTCGTCGCGCTGCCGCAGCGGCTGCTCTGCGAGCCGAGCGCGTACCCGGTCGACCTGCCGCCGTCGGATTGCAAGAGCCTGCAGGCGGCCCACGCGATCGGCGCCGGTGGCAAGCACGTCCTGTACGTCGCCGACGACAAGGCCGGCCTCGACGGGGCACTCCGCCAGGGCATTGCGGACGCGGTCTGCAAGCTCCAGGTCGCTTACGACGACGATCCGAAACACATCGACGAGATCTGTGCCGTCACGACGAAGTTCGCGGCGGGCCAGTTTGACATACCTGCGAAACCGCACGAATAATCCCAACCGGAGGGAGAATGTCCCGCACGGTCATTGCTGCCGTCGTTGCTGTCGTTATCGCCGCGCTCACCGCGGTCGCGTTTTTCGTCACATCGACGAGCATCGATGACAAGGTCAGGAAGGACGCCGAAGCTCAGCTCGGCCGCGCCTACCACGTCATCGGTACGGTCACCGACCTGAAGGCGATCGACGCGCAGAACAAGGCGGAGCGGCTCGCCGGCGATCGCGCGTTCGTGACGGCGCTCAAGAGCGAGAGCCAGCTCGAGCGCGGCACGCAGGCGCGGCTCGGCTTCACGAAGTTCACCTCCAACGAGAAGGAGGGCCCGGCGCCCGACATCATCGCGCTCGTCGATGCGCAGGGAAACATCGTCGCGATGAACGACGTGCCGAGCATCATTCCGAAGCAGTGGAAGAAGGAAGGCTCGAACGACACGATCATCCCCGCGCTCAACGTCGTGCTCGGCAACCGCGTCATCATCAGCGACATCTTCGACTACCAGGATCGGCTGATGACGATCGGCGTCGCGCCGGTGATCGATCCCGATGCCCCGGTGCCCGCGAATGACCCCGATGGCGTCGTGATCATCGGCGCGATCGTCGTCGCAAAGGCGCAGACGGCCTCCGAAGCGCAGAAGGACAAGGCGCTGCTCGGCACCGAGATCGCCTACTACGACGGCACGCGCGTGTTCGCGACGAGCTTCACGAAGACCGGCGCGACCGAGGAAGACACCGCGAAGGGCAAGCAGCTCTCCGACATCTTGAAGAGCGGCAAGATCGTCCAGTCGTCGTCGCAGTCGGTCAAGGTGAAGATCGACGGCATCGACTACTACGCGGCCGCGATTCCGATGCCGCGCAAGACGACGAACTCGAAGCGCATGCCGAAGGATTATCCGCCGGTGACCGCCGGCGCGATGGTGCTGTCGCCGGTGACCGACGTTGCGGGCACCGCGGCGACGATCAAGATCTTCATCATCCTGCTCGGCGCCGGCGCACTCGCCATCTCGATGCTCGGGCTCTACCTGTCGCACCGCCGCCTGATGGCGCAAGTCGATGCGGTCGAGCAGGGCGTCACCGATATCATCAACGGCAACGTCGATCGCACGTTCCGCCCCGTCGGCCCCGAGCTCGACGGCCTCGCGAACGGCCTCAACGTCATGCTCGCCCGCCTGCTCGGTCGCCCCGAGCCCGGCGAGGAGGAGTTCGACGACGAGGGCAACCCGATCATCCCGGGCCGCGTCGACTTCGAGGAAGGCGAGGAGAAGCCGCAGACCGATCCGGATCTCGCGGCGCTCGCCCAGGAAACCGAGCCCGACTACTACAAGCGCGTGTTCACCGAGTACGTCGCGGCGCGCAAGGCCGTCGGCTCGCCCGATGACGTGTCGTTCGAGAACTTCATCGCGAAGCTCAAGGTCAACGAGGGCAAGCTCAAGGCGCAGTACCAGTGCCGCGCCGTGCGCTTCCGCGTGATCACGAAGGACAACAAGGTCTCGCTCAAGCCGGTTCCGATCTTCGCGTAGAGGGGATCGATGCCGATCCTGACCGGGCTCGCGCGTCTCGCACGCGAGGGCAACTCGCAGCTCGCCGGCAAGCGCGTCGGCTTCATCTGCAATCCGACGTCCGTCGACGATCGGCTCGCGCACGGCATCGACATCCTGCGCGGCAAGGGCGTCAACCTGACCGCGCTGTTCGGACCGGAGCACGGCGTGCGCGGCGACGCGCAGGACATGATCGGCGTCGGCGATGACCGCGATCCGGTCACCGGGCTGCCCGTGTTCTCGCTCTACGGGCACGACGAGGCCTCGCTGACGCCGACGCCCGCGATGCTCGACCAGATCGACGTCATGCTGTTCGACGTCCAGGACGTCGGAAGCCGCTACTACACGTTCGTGTGGACGATGGTCCTCGCGATGCGCGCGTGCGCGAAGGCGGGCAAGCCGTTCTTCGTGCTCGACCGGCCCAATCCGATCGGCGGCCACCTCGTCGAAGGGCCCGCGATCACGACGGGCTTCGAGTCGTTCGTCGGGCTCGTGTCGTGTCCGAACCGCCACGGCATGACGGCCGGCGAGATCGCACGCTGGCGCCACGCCGTCGAGAAGCTCGACAGCGAGCTGATCGTGATCTCGATGCGCGGCTGGGAGCGCGATCTCTACTGGGAGCACACCGGGCTGCCGTGGGTGCTGCCGTCGCCGAACATGCCGACGGTCGACACCGCGCTCGTCTATCCCGGCATGTGTCTCGTCGAGGGGACGGAGCTGTCGGAGGCGCGCGGCACGACCAAACCGTTCGAATTCTCGGGGGCGCCGTGGCTCGACGGCCAGCGCCTCGCGCGCGACATGACTGCGATGCAGCTGCCGGGCTGCATCCTGCGGCCGATCGTCTACACGCCGACGTTTCACAAGCACGCGGGCAAGCCGAACGGCGGCGTCCAGATCCACGTCACGAGCTCGGACGAGTTCCGCCCCTATCGCACCGGCGTCGCGTTCCTCAAGGCCGCGCACGACCAGGCGCCCGACAAGTTCGCGTGGCGCGCGAAGGCCTACGAGTTCGTCGATCAGATTCCCGCGATCGATCTGCTGGCCGGGAGCGCGGCGCTGCGCGAGGGCATCGAGGCGGGAGCGTCGCTCGACGAGCTTGCCGAGCGCTGGCCACGCGACGAGGGCGCCTGGCTCGACGAGCGCGAGCCGTACTTGCTATACGAATAGCCGTGACGGTCGCGATCTTCGGCGGCAGCTTCAACCCCGTGCACGCGGCGCATCAGCTCGTCGCGCTCTACGTGCTCGAGACGCAGGATGTCGACGAGCTGTGGTTCGTGCCGACGTATGCGCACCCGTTCGCCAAGCCGCTCGCCGGCTACGATCACCGCGTCGCGATGTCCGAGCTCGCCGCCGCCGCGCTCGGGCCGCGCGTCCGCGTGTCGCGTGCGGAGCAGGAGCTGGCCAAGCGTCCGGACTTCGTGTCGAGCCGCACGATCGATCTGCTCGAATACATCGCGGAGACGCATCCCGGCGAGAAGCTGCGCTTCGTGATCGGCAGCGACGTGCTCCGCGAGACCGACAAGTGGCACCGCTGGGACGCCGTCGCCGAGGCCGCGCCGCCGATCGTCATCGCGCGGCCGGGGTTTCCCGGAGGCCACGCCGTCGAGATGCCAGACATCTCGGCGACCCACGTGCGCGAGATGCTGAGCCAGCGCGACGCGGGCGTGTCGGCGCTAGTGCCGCGGCCCGTCCTGGGCTATATCGCCGCCCACGGGTTGTATGGCTACGGGACGTAATCCAACGACGTTCATTGTCGGCGCGGGACCGGTCGCGACCGCGATCGCAGGCGCGCTGCGTCTCGGCGGCGTGCCGGTGCTCGGCCTGTGGGCCCGGCGCTCGGCCCCGGCGCGTCAGGCCGGCTCTGCCGCCGGCGTGGCCGCGTTCTCGTCCGCGCCACCCGACGTGCTGCTCGAAGCCGAGGTCGTGATCCTCGCCGTGCGCGACGGCGTGATCGGCGAGGTCGCGCAGATGCTCGTCGGCACCGGTCTCGTCAACAAGCGCCACGTCCTGCTCCACTGCGCGGGCGCCGCATCCGCCGAGGAGCTCCTCGGCAGCGTGCGCGACAAGGTCGGCGGCATCGGCACCCTCCACCCGCTCTCCGCGATCGCGGACGGCCGCGAGGCGATGCGCGCGCTCAAAGGCACGGTCTTCGGCATCGAAGGCGACGAGGTCGGTCGCGCGACCGCCGCCAAGCTCGTCGCTGCGCTGCACGGCGTCCCGCTCGCGCTCGACTCGACGCAGATGGCGAGCTACCACTGCGCGGCCGCGCTCGCGTCGAACTACATCGTCGCCGCGATCGACGCCGCCGCCCAGGTGCTCGCAGGTGCGGGCGTGTCACCGTCCCAAGCGGCACAGGCACTCGTCCCGCTCGCCGAAGGCGCCTTGCGCAACGTCGTGCACAAAGGAACGACGGACGGCCTGACCGGCCCGGTTCGACGTGGCGACGCGACAACCATTCAACGTCATCTCGAAGCACTGCGCGGCAAGCCGGATGTGGCTGAAATCTATCGCGCGCTCGCAAGACGCGCCCTGGAGATCGCGGCGCGCATCGACGGTCCGGACGCTCCCGACAAGTCCGGCCTCGCCGCGATTCGCACGTTGCTCGAATCGTGATTCGTGTAGGATCGGCGCGATGAGGTCGATCGCGCTGTCTCTACTCGTCATCTTTTCGTTCGTCGCCACGGCATCGGCCGATGATCTCCCGAACCGGGTGTTCAACGGCAAGATCATGACGTCGAGCAAGCGGTTCCCGACGACGTCCAAGTCGCAGTCCGCCTACGTCGCGCAGATCAAGAAGCAGTCGACCTCCAACTTCATGGAGGACAAGACCGACCACTCCTGGATGATCTACTTCGCGGCGTTCCTCAAGAAGCCACTCAACGACGTCGAGTACACGATCAAGTTCTACGAGCTGGGCGGCGCGGGCCAGCGCCTCCTCGGCACCTCGGATCAGTTCAACGACGAGCGCGGCCAGAAGACGATCGTCTCCAAGATCAAGCTCGACAAGAAGGGCTTCGGGGTCAACAAGGAGATCCTGATGACGATCGAGAACAAGGGCACGGTCTACGCGTCCACCCGGTTCAAGATCCTGGGCGAGGGCGAGCACTTCTCGGGCAAGGTCAACTTCTCCGAGGACGAGGCCGAGGGCAAAGAGAACGGCGACTCGGACGACGACGCGAAGAAGAAATAAGGGCGGGTGCTTTCGGATTGGCACGAAGCCGCGAAAACGCGAAAAAGAGCGGAGCAAGCTCAGACGCCTCGGGCCGCTTGCTTCGCAACCGGCCCTCGGCCCAGCTCGCAGCTCATCGCAATCTTTGAAGCCGGTGGGCGAGGAGAAATGGCGCTTCGCCATTTCTCCGAGCCGCTCTCTGG
>JAFAOG010000072.1 GCA_019237945.1 Deltaproteobacteria bacterium
CCGGTGGATCCATCATCGACTCGGTGAGGTAGGCGTCGTCGGCGGTGACGGTCGTGCCGTCGGCGAGCTCGATGCGAGCGCCGTAGAGGCCTTTCCACGTGGGCCCCAGGTGCGGCGTGCCGTCGACGGTGTGGCAGCGCAGGCAGCCATTGTCGGCGGCGAGCTTGCTGCCGAGCGCGGCGAGGTCGGTCGATTGGTGGCCGGCGAGCCACGCGGCGTAGTCGCCGGGCGGCAACGCGATCACGTGGCCGAGCATTCGCGAGTGGCCGGCGCCGCAGTACTCGGCGCAGTCGATGTCGAACACGCCCGGCACGGTCGCGGTGAACCACATCGTCGTCATCCGGCCGGGCAGCACGTCCTGCTTCACGCGGAATGCGGGCACGTAGAAGCTGTGGATCACGTCGCGCGACGTCATCGTCAGCTCGACGGGCTGGCCGACGGGCACGCGGAGGTCGTCCTCGGCGGCGGCGCCATTCGGATACGCGAACTGCCACATCCACTGCTTCGCGACGACGTAGATGTGCAGTGCGCCGGCGGGCGGCTCGCGCATCTCCTTGTACTGCGTGAAGCCGACGACCCACCACGCGAGGAAGCACGTCAGCGTGAACCCGGCGAGGCCGACCTCGAGCCAGTGCGGCAGCTTGCCCTTCGCCTGGTGGCCCGGGCGGTCGCGGAAGCGGATCGCGAAGTAGAGGAGCAGCGCGAACGCGAGGAAGCACACGATGAACGCGGCGCCGATCACCGTGTAGTGCAGCGTGTCGATGCCGCGCGCGAAGCTCGAGGCTTGCGGCGGGAGGTCGAGGGCGCGGCGCAACAGCTCGTTCACGTGGCGCGCCTCCTGCGCTCGAGCACGACGAGCCCACCGACGAGCGCGAGCAGCGACACGAGCACGACCGCGGCGCCGAGCCGCCAGAACAGCTGGATCGCGCGGCCGTACTTCGCGAGCGACGGGTCGAAGTGGAAGCACGCGACGAGGTCCTGCGCGAGCGACGTGGTCGTCGTGCCGTGCGCGGCGCGGTCCATCGCGGCGGCGAGGCCGGGGAACGTCACGCCGCGCAGGTACTCCGCGATCCGGCCGTCGGGGGTGATCGCGAAGATCACGACGGGATGCGCGTACTGCTGGGTGCGCTCGTCCCATGCGTAGTGAAAGCCGAGCGTGCTCGCGAGCGCGTGGATCGCGGCGTCGTCGCCGACGAGGTAGCGGAACGCAGCGCGGTCGCCGGGATGGTGGATGTCGGCGAGCAGCTTCTCCTGGCGGCGGCCCGCCTCGCCGGGCGTCTCGTGCGGATCGAGGCTGATGACGACCGGCGTGTAGTCGCCGGGATGCGCGACGATCGCGTCGGTGGCGCCGTGCAGGACGACCGAGCACAGCATCTCGCAGCGCGCGTACGCGAGGATCAGCAGCACCGGATGCTTGCCGTCGAACACGGAGCCGAGCGGGACGTGCTCGCCGGTCGGCGTGGTGAACGGCAGGTTCAGCGGCAGCGCGTCGCCGACGTGCTCGTCGAGACCGATCGCGGGCGTCGCGGCGGCGAGGGCGGCGAGGAACAGCGCGATCATCGGGCGCCTCCGACGTAGCGGTCGATCGCGGCGGGGAGCCACGCGTCGATCGCGCGGGCCTGGGCGGCGCGTCGCAGCTCGAGCGCGCTCGCGTGATCGTACGGTTCGTGCGCGGGCATCGTCGGAGCGGCGATCGCCGGCGAGCGGCGCGCGGGGACCAGCAGCCACACGATCACGGCGCACGCGGCGATCGCGGCGATGACGACGAGCAGCGTCACCGCGGCGGGCCGGGTGCGGACGTCTTCGGGCTGCTCGGCGATCGGTGCGGTCATGTCGTCGTCTCGTAGGCGAGGCCGGCGGCGAGGTGCGGATCGCCGACGGGCAGGGGAGGAGAGCCGCGCAGACGCAGCGCACACGCGGCGGTCGTGAGGCCGGCGACCGCGCAGATCGCGGCGAGGTCGGTCCACGACGGCACGGGCGCCTTCGACACGCGCGGCACGACGAGCCACCAGAAGTCGAGGTAGTGGCCCGCGAGCAGCAGGATCGCGACGCCGGCGACGTAGCGGGGGCGCCGCTTGAGCCGCCGCGGGAACAGCAGCGGGAACGGCAGCGCGAACAGCAGGATCAGGACGAGCGCGGTGACGATGCGCCAGCCGTCGTGGCTGCGCTCGACGTAGAACCGCGCTTCGCTCGGGCGGTTCGCGATCTGGATCAGCATCGCCTGGAAGTAGGCGATGTACGTCCACAGGATCACGTACGCGTGGAGCAGCCGGCCAATCGCGTGGAAGTGCGGCCCGGTCAGCGGCAGCTCGCCGCGCGCGGTGCCGCGCCATGCGAGGACGGCGATCATCGCGAGGCCGGAGAGCAGCGCACCGCAGATCACGTAGAGGCCGAATCCCGACGACCACCAGTCGGGCTGCAGCGACATCAGCCAGTCGAACGCGCCGAACGTCAGCGCGAGCCCGACGAGCGGCAGCATCGCCGACGAGAACGTGCGCTCGCGGTCGAGCGTCGGCGTCGGCGTGACGTCGCGGCGGCGCGACCACCGGCGCAGCAGCTCGGCGGCGACGACGAACACGCCGAGGTAGACGACGGTGCGCGCCGTGAAGAACGGGAGCGCGAGGTACGCCTGCTTGACGGTGACCGCGTGCGCATCGGCCGCGCTCGGATGGACCCACGGCCACACGTGCTCCGGCCACACGAGCAGCGGGATCGCGAGCAGCGCGATCGGCGTGACGCCGAGGGCGACCGCTTCGCTCGGGCGGCGGATCGCGGCGGGCCACTTCGCATTCGCGGCGTAGCCGATCAGCAGCATCGCGAGACCGCCGACCGCGACCGTGCCGACCGTGGTCCACGCGGCGAGGTACGCGGCGAACGCGCGCGCGGGCTCGACGATCATCCCGATCGCGATGCCGATCGCGCCGAGCACGCCGACGACCGCCGCGACAACGACCGTCCTCACAGGCGTCCTTCCTCGTGCTGCTGCAGCACGCGCACGTAGTGGAGGATCGCGTAGCGATCGGCGAACGGGACGGCGCTGGCGTAGCTCGGCATCACGCCGTATCCGCTGGCGATCACGGTCAGGATGCGATCGTCGGGCAGGGAGCGCGCGGCCGCATCGACGAGCGACGGCGGCTTGCGTAGCGTCATCGCGCTCGCGACGTAGCTGTCGCCGTTCGCGGCGATGCCATGACAGGGCGCGCAGAACCGATCGAACCGGTCGCGGCCGCGCAGCACGAGCTCCCTCGTCAGCGGCGGCGGCTGCTCCGGCTCGTCGACGGGTACGATGCCCTCGGGCGGCAGCGCCGCGCATGGCTCACCCGTTCCCGGGATGGTTCCGTAGGTCGTGCACTTCGGCTGCTCCTGCATGCGGTGCAGCGACCAGTCGCAGCCGGCGACGATCAGCAGCGCGAGCCATCTCATGCCGCGCCTCCGAACGTCGCGACGCAGCCCGCGTCGTGCAGCGCGTCGCCGAGCTGGGAGATCGCGGGATCGTCGCCGTCGATCGCGAGCCAGAACTTGTCGCGCGTAGCGCTCTCGATGCCGGGGACGTCGCTGATCGGATCCCAGAGTCGCACGAGCCGCGCCGCGATCAGGAACCCGACGAAGACCGCGAGGGCGCCGACGAGGAATCCCATCTCGATCGTGATGATCAGATAGGCGAGCGGCATGTGCGGCGGCCGGCCGCCGAGGTCGATCGGGTAGAGGTACGCGACGAGGTACCACTGCAGCGCGTACGCGCCGAGCGCACCGGCCAGTGCACCGAGGCCGCACGCGACCGCGAGCCGGCTGCGCGGCTTGCCGAGTGCCGCATCGATCTGCTCCGACGGCACCGGGCTGTAGACCTCGAGCTGGGACAGTCCGCGGGCACGCGCGCGGCGGATCGCGGCGAGCAGCGCGGGCTCGTCGGCGAACTCGGCGGCGATGCCATGGCGCATCATCGCGTCGCCTCCTCCTTGAGCTCGCTGACCGGGATGAACGGCATGAACCGCAAGAAGCCGAGGAAGAGCAGGCCGAAGAACGCGAGCGTGCCGGCGAGGATGCCGAGGTCGACGACGGTCGGCGCGTAATTGCCCCACGCACTCGGCAGCTGATCGCGCAGCAGGCCCTCGACGACGATCGTGAACCGCTCGAACCACATGCCGATCAGCACGAGCACGCCGACGACCATCAGCACGAGCTTGCTGCGCCTGGCGCGTCGCGACCACAGCACCTGCGGCACGACGACGTTGCAGCCGAGCATCGCCCAGAAGATGAAGCTCGTCGGATGGAACCCGAACATCAGCGAGCGGTCGGCGGGGTCGCCGTTGTAGTACGCGCCGAAGTGCTCGATGAGGTAGCCGTACGCGACGATGCAGCCGGTGATCAGCAGCAGCTTGGCGCAGTTGTCGAGGACGCGATCGGTGATCACGTGCTCGAGCCGGTAGAAGAACCGCACCGGGATCGCGAGGACGAGCACCATCGCAAACCCGGAGAAGATCGCGCCGGCGACGAAGTAGGGCGGTTGCAGCGTCGTGTGCCAGCTCGGCGTCAGGCCGATCGCGAAGTCGCTCGACACGACCGAGTGCACACTGATCACGAGCGGCGCCGCGATAGAAGCGAGCATCAGGTACGTGACTCGATAGTGGCGCCAGCCGCGCGCGTCGCCGCGCCAGCCCATCGCGAGCAGGCCGTAGCAGATGCGCTGCACGCGCGTCGGGGCGTGGTCGCGCAGCGACGCGAGGTCGGGCAGCATGCCGGTGAACCAGAACAGCACCGACACCGTGAAGTACGTCGAGACCGCCGCCGCATCCCACGGCAGCGCCGACTTGACGTTCGGCCACACGCCCATGATGTCGGGATAGGGGAACAGCCAGTACGCGAACCACGGCCGCCCGAGGTGGAAGATCGGGAACAGGCCCGCCTGGACGACCGCGAAGATCGTCATCGTCTCGGTCAGGCGGCTGATCGGGTTGCGCCAGCTATTCTGCTCGAGCAGGTAGAGGATCGCGGAGATGAACGTGCCGGCGTGACCGATGCCGATCCACCACACGAAGTTGATGATCGCGAACGCCCACGCGGCCGGCAGGTTCGAGCCCCACACGCCGATGCCCTTGTAGACGGTCCACGCGAGGCAGCCCGCGAGCAGGCCGGTGCCCCCGAGGCAGACGAGGAACGCGATGCGCCAGTGGTAGCCGGCGCGCGCGCGCATGCGGCCGAACACGTCGTCGTGGAGCGTGGCGAGCGCTTCGCTCACGACTCTTCCTTCGGGTTGACGACCTTCGCGAGGTACTGCGTGCGCGGGCGCGTGCCGAGATCGTGGAGCGCCTCGAACCGGCGCGGGTCGCTGCGCATCGCCGCGAATGCCGTGTACTGCTCGTCGAGGAGGCCGAACTGGATCGCGCCGGTCGGGCACGCCGCCTGACACGCGGTGCGAACCTCGCCGGCGACGATCGCGCGCTGCTCGACGATCGCCTTGTGCTCCGCGCTGCGGATCCGCTGCACGCAGTACGTGCACTTCTCCATCACGCCGCGCGAGCGCACCGTGACGTCGGGGTTGTACTGGAGCGCGCGGCTGTCGTCGTGCTCGTACGCGAACCAGTTGAAGCGGCGGACCTTGTACGGGCAGTTGTTCGAGCAGAACCGCGTGCCGATGCAGCGGTTGTACACCTGCTCGTTGAGGCCGTCGGGGCTGTGATCGGTCGCGTTGACCGGGCACACGTACTCGCACGGCGCATCCTCGCAGTGCTGGCACAGCATCGGCTCGTTGACGACGCGCTCGCCCTGCTCGTAGCGATCGATCCGGATCCAGTGCATCGCGCGGCCCTTCGCGACGTCGTCGGGGCCGACGACCGGGATGTTGTTCTCGGCCTGACACGCGACGACGCACGCGCTGCATCCGGTGCACAGCTGCGTGTCGATCGACATGCCCCACTGCGGCCCGGTGAAGTGCCGCGCGGGCAGCAGCGACGCCTGATCGCCGCGCAGATGCTCCGTGAGCTTCGGCGTCAGCGCGCGCAGCGTCGCGATCGGCGCGATGTCGCGGCCTTCGGCGGCGAAGCCGAGCTGCGTGCGGATGATCCGGCGCGCGTCGCCGGTCGGCTTGGCGGTCGCGCGCGTGATCAGCGAGTCCGCGACCGGATAGGCATCCGTGCCGACGCCGGCCGCGACCGCGCCGCGCTGCCCGTAGCCGAGCTCGACGGTGATGCTGCCATCGGCGACACCGTGCGCGACGAGCGCCGGCAGTGCAATCCGGCCGCCGCGCGTCGCCAGCGCGAGCACATCGCCATCGCCGACCCCAAGCGCGCGCGCCGTTGCCTCCGAGACGAGCGCCGCGTTGCCCCAGGCCTGCTTCGTGATCGGATGCGGCAGCTCGTGCAGCCACGCGTTCGCCGCGAACCGCCCGTCGTGCAGCGCGGACGGCGCGAGCGCGAGCTCGAACGTCCCGGCGGGCGGTGGCGCGATCAGCTCGGCGAGCTCGTCGGAGAGCGGGCGCGGTCCGTGCCATCCCGGCGCCACCGACTCGGGCGCGAAGCGCGTCCCATCGACGACGCCGGTGCGCAGCGCACGCGTCCACGCGGTCTCGAACACGTCGAGCGGCGCCTGGCCGCGCAGCTGATCGTGGACGAGCGTGCGCGCGTCGATCGTCAGGCCGGCGAGTGCGGCGAGCACGTCGATCACGCTCGCGACCTCGAAGCGCGGACGCACCGTCGGCTGGCCGATCGCGAGCGTGCCGTCGTACGCGCGCGGATCGGTCCACGTCTCGAGCTCGTGCGCGAGCGGCATGTGCGCGGT
>JAFAOG010000139.1 GCA_019237945.1 Deltaproteobacteria bacterium
GTTCGTACCTTCGCCGTCCCACGTTGCGCCGAGCGGCATCGGATTGCCCGGGCGTGTCTTCAGTCCATTCATGTTCACCTCTGCGTCGCGACGATCACCGCCGACCACGGCGGAAGGGTGGGCAGCTCGATCGGAGCCGATGCGATCAGCACCGGTCCGGTGATGGGCGACGTCGCGGGCGCGTCGCTGAAGTTCGCGGTCAGCGTGCGCGCCGCCGTATCCGTCCACCGCTTGACGACGAGCACGGGCCCCATCGCCTCGGCGCTCATCGATTCGCGACCGGTGCGCGACAGCACCGGGTCCTCGCGGCGCAGCCGGAGCAGCTGCGTGTGCAGCGCGAGCATCCGCGCGTGCTCGCCGCGGGTGCGCTCGTCCCAGTCGAGCTTGCTGCGCTCGAACGTCGAGGGCGCCTGCGGGTCGGGAATCCGCTCGCGCACCGCCGGGTCCGCGAACGCGGCAAACTTACCGAACTCCTCGCGGCGGCCCTTCGAGACGAGCTTGCCGAGCTCGGGATCGTGGTCGGTGAAGTAGAGAAACGGCGTCGACGCGCCCCACTCCTCGCCCTGGAACACGAGCGGCGTCATCGGCAGGAACAGCAGCAACGTGGTCGCGGCGGCGAGCTTGTCGCCGGCGGGCAGGCGGTCGCCGAACGCGCGGTTGCCGATCTGATCGTGGTTCTGCAGGCAGTAGACGAGCGACTCGGCGGGCAGCGTGCCGGTCGGCTTGCCGCGCGGCTTGCCGCTCGTCGGATACGGCTGACCTTCGTAGAGCCAGCCGCGCGTGATCGTCTGCGCGATCGTCTTCGCGCCGGGCTCGTAGCACGCGTAGTAGCCATCGCGCTCGCCGGTCAGCGTGACGTGAACGGCATGATGGAAGTCGTCGGCCCACGCGGCATCGAAGCCGGTGCGCTCGATGATCGCCGGATCGTTGCGGTCGTCCTCGGCGACGAGGAGCGCGCCCGGCAAGACGTTCTCGGCGAGGCTCGCGAGATCGCGCAGCACGTCGCGCTCCGACGGATCGACGATCGCGTGCACCGCATCGAGCCGCAGCCCGTCGAACCGGAAGTCCTCGAGCCAGTAGCGGACGTTGTCGAGCACGTAGCGGCGCATCCACGGCTGGCGGAAATTCGGCGCGTCGCCCCACACGTTCGGCACGTCCTTCGTGAAGTACTCGGGGCTGTACTGGCCGATCACGTTGCCGGCGGGACCGAAGTGGTTGTAGACGACGTCGAGCAGCACGCTGAGGCCGCTCGCATGCGCGGCATCGATGAACGCGCGCAGCTCGTCGGGCGTACCGTAGGCCGCGTGAGGCGCGTAGTGCGCGACGCCGTCGTAGCCCCAGCCATGGCGTCCGCCGAACGCGGCCACCGGCATCACCTCGATCGCGGTGAACCCGACCTCGACCAGCTCGCCGAGTCGCTTCGCGGCGGCGGCGTACGTGCCTTCGCGCGTGAACGTCCCGACGTGCAGCTCGTAGATCGCGTGCTCGCGCAGCGGTCGCACGACATGCTCGTGGCGCCACGCGTGGCTCGAACGCCAGACCTGCGCCGGGCCCGTGATCCCGTCCGGCAAGAACCGCGCGTACGGATCGTTGATCTCTTGCCCGTCGAGCACGAATCGGTAGCGCGCGCCATGACCGACGCCCGCGACCCGCGCCTCGAACACGCGGCCGCCGATCTCGGTCATCGGAACCGTCGCGCCGTCGACGCGGACCTCGCAGCGGTCGTGCGCCGTCGACCACAGGCGGAACGTCGTGCCATGGCCATCCGCGATCGCACCGAGTTGCATCGGCAGGTGCGGGGTGCAACGGGTGTGCCCTATCGCACCGTCGAGATGCTCGTCGAAGATCGGGGCAGGGCGGCACGCCGTGCGGGGCCGCTCGCCGGGAGCGTGTCAGCGTGTCAGATCTCGATCGGCCAGCCGAGATGGTGCTCGAACATGCGCCTGCGGAGCGCGAGGAGCGAGGCCGGGACGTGCGTCGACAGCTCGTCCGCGGCGGCCGCAAACGCGGTTCGCAGCGCGGGCGCGAGGTTCGGGCAGTCCTCGGGAGCGAGGTGCGTCGCCGGCGTCAAGAACGTCGCGACGTACGCATCGAGGGCGCCGGGGCGGTCGCCATGGAAGTACGCGGCCTGCCCGAGCCGTCCCGCGAGCGCCGCGAGCACCGCGATCGCCTTCGCTGTGGCCGCCTCGATCAGCTCGGGCGCGTAGCCGTACTTGGCGGCCAGGTATTGCGCGACCGGCAGCGGAAAGCCCCGCTTGCCGTCGCTGATGAACGACGCGTGGATCATCATCAGCCGCGCGTTCCACCCGAGGCCGTCCTCGCCGGCGATCTCGTGGATCAGGCCGATCGTCTCGACGCGGCGCTCGAGGTCGACCGGCAGCAGCACGCCGGGGCCGGCGAGCCGCGATGCGAGCGCGACGATCTGCGACCACACCGAGCGCGGCGGTTCGGCGTCGTGGAACACGACCGGGACGTTGTGCGTCTGCATCCACTCGCGGACCGCTGCATCGCCGCGCGTCGAGCGCACGCACAGCGCCGGGACGTTCGCGATCGCGAACAGGGCCTTGGCCGCTTCGCCCCAGGGGCTCGGCACCGCGTTCGTGGCGACGATTCGCACACCTTTGGCGGCCTTGGCGGTCTCGAGGTCGACGTACGTGATCATGGGCAGGAGCCTATCCTGGCGGTACGCTTCAGGGGTGCGTCACGCCCTGATCGCCCTGGTCCTCGCCGCCTGCTCGAGCCCGGGCAAGACGGTCTACGTCTCGCTCGCCACCTCCGATGTCCCGGCCGGCCACGCCGCGCTCGCCGCCAGCGACGACGGAGTCTCCGTCATCGAGATGCGCGAGTCCGAGATCCCCGCGCTCTCGCAGCACGAGCACGAAGACGGCCGCTGCGGCGGCTTCATGGTGCACGAGACGCGCGCCGACGCGCTCGCCGATCTGCACCCGGCCCGCGAGAACCCGGTTGACTACACGCTCGATCGCGGTCCCGTCGTCGCGGCGGTGCTGCCGCGCCTCGACGAGAACCACATCGCGACGACGATCCGCGAGCTGTCGGCGTTCCCGAGCCGCTACTTCAAGTCGGCGTCGGGCGTCGCGGCGGCAACGTGGCTGCGCGATCGCTGGCGCAGCTTCACGGCGCGTCCCGACGTGACGGTCGAGCTGTTCCCGCATGCGAAGTGGGATCAGCCGTCGGTGATCATGACGATCCCCGGCACGACGAAGGCCGACGAGGTGATCGTGATCGGTGGCCACCTCGACTCGATCTCCATGGCGGCGCGCGCGTCGGGTGCGGCTCCGGGCGCCGACGACGACGCCTCCGGCATCGCGACGCTCACCGAAGTTGCGCGCGTGCTGCTCGCCGCGAACTATCACCCCGCGCGCACGCTCGTGTTCATGGGCTACGCCGCCGAGGAAGTCGGCCTGCGCGGCAGCCAGGACATCGCGGCCGCGTACAAGCAGCGCGGCGTCAAGGTCGTCGGGGCGCTCCAGCTCGACATGACCGCGTATCACGGCTCCGACAAGGACATCTGGCTGATGAAGGACTTCACGAGCGCGCCGCAGAACGCGTTCGTGCAGCGCCTGATCGACGCGTACACCGGCGCGACGTGGGGCCTCGATGCGTGCGGCTACGCGTGCTCGGATCACGCCTCGTGGCACCGCAACGGCGTGCCGGTCTCGATGCCGTTCGAGTCGCGGATGCGCGATCGCAACAAGAAGATCCACACCAAGGACGACACGCTCGAGACGAGCGGCAACAACGCCACGCACGCCGTGAAGTTCGCGCGGCTCGCCGCCGCCTACGCGATCGAGCTCGGCAAGGGCCAGCTCGGCGACTAATTCATCGGCAGCAGCGAGTCGCGATGCCGTGCGAGCGCGATCGGCGAGGTGCTCGCGAGCACGCGCATGCGCTCCGTCGCGTATTCGCCGGCGAGCACGCGCTGGACGTCGCCGGGAACGTGATCCTCGAGCGTCCACCGCGTCTGCTCGGCGCGCGCCGCGTGGTCCATCACCGAGACGCGCAGCTCGAGCGCGCCGTCGTACCAGCCGATCGAGCCGGGCCGCGCGCCGACGAGCGCATCCGCCGCCGCGCGCTGGGCCACGTGCTCCACTCGCGTTTGCAGCGCGAGCATGTGGAGCGTGCGTGGCCCGACGACGCGGGCGAGCAGGGCCTGCAGGACCTTTGCCTCGGCGGCGGTGTGGACGGCGAGCGCGAGTCTGAATACATCGAGCAGCGCGGCCAGTTCCTTTGGCGACGTTCGAGGATCCACCATCGCCCCGAGCGCACGATCGAGATCGTCGTGATCGCGGCGCACAAGTGCACACACGTCTGTTCCCATCGTCGCGAGATCCGAGCACCACGCACGCCGCCGCATCGCGCCGTGAGACCGCGTACGCTCGCGGCGCGCGAGTCTGCCTCTCTGCGTGGTTGCGCGGGAGCGATCGGCGACTCTAGCTGCGCGGGTTCGTCACGCGCGCGCAGACGCCCGTGCGGTCACGCTCGGCCGACGATGCCACGTGACCAGCGAGCGGAACGCATCGTGAGCCGCATACACCACGCGATCCTCGATGGCCGTGGTGCGCGCCACATGATCGAGCGGCGGCCCTAACGCATCCCACATCGCCGCCGTCTTGCCGGCGTGGATGCACAGCGCGCTCGTCGCCGCGGCAACTTCGGGCACGCGCTCGACGAGGGCATCGCGCAGCGATTCGAACAGCAGCGTCGCGCGCTGGTGCACGTAGAGCCAGCCCATCGCCTCGGCCACGCTCGCGAACGGCGCGATCATCATCTGCCGAAGGCCGGCGACCGCCGATGGCGTTAGCCCGAGCGTCATCAGATCCTGCGTGATCAGCCCCGAGCGAAACCGTGCCCCGACGTCGACGAACGCGGCGAGGTGCGGCGTGTACGCGAGCGCAGCCTCGAGCGGCGCGTCGAAGCCGTACGCCGCGACGAGCTGCTCGACATAGTCGTAGCGGCCGACGTGGCGATGCGCGGCGACGAGCTCGAGCCACGGTGCCTCGGCCTCCGCGTGGAACGCGCGGGTCTCGACGTCGAGACGGACCAGAAGCTTCGAGCGCACGGGGTTTCCTGTCAGCCTTTGCACGGCGCGCGCCGGTGCAACTGTCCGAAGAGCGGACGCAGACCGTGCCGTGGCGCTCGGTGCGCGCCCAAAGCGCGGTACGCTGCACTGCGTTGTTGATCGCGCTCAACAAGCCGCACCTCGTCCACAGCAAGTTCACGGACGCCGAGGGCCGGCCGACGCTCGCGCAGTTCAAGCTGCCGCCGCGCGTCCAGGTCGCCGGCCGGCTCGATCACGACAGCGAGGGCCTGCTGCTGCTGACCGATGACGGCCGCCTCAACCAGACGCTGACCGACCCGCGCTGGAAGGAGCCCAAGACGTACCTCGTGCAGGTCGAAGGACGACCGGCCGAGGACGCGCTCGCACGGCTGCGCAAGGGCCTCGTGCTCAAGGACGGCCCGACGCTGCCGGCGGAGGCGCGCGTCGTCGACGAGCCGCCGTGGCTGTGGCCGCGCATACCGCCGGTGCGGTTCCGCAAGACCGTGCCCGACGCGTGGCTCGAGGTCATCCTGCGCGAGGGGCGGAACCGCCAGGTCCGCCGGATGACGGCGGCCGTCGGGCTGCCGACCTTGCGTCTGATCCGGGTTCGAATCGGGCCGTATGCGCTCGACGGGCTCGCCCCAGGTGCATGGCGCGCGATCGATCTGGTAGGTTCCGCGCGTGGGACGCGCCTTCGAGAAACGTAAAGCGACCATCTTCAAGCGGATGGATCGCGTCGGCAAGCTGTTCACCAAGGTCGGAAAGGAAATCTCCATCGCCGTCAAAGCCGGTGGTCCGAACCCGGAGGGCAACGCCGCGCTGCGCCGCGCGCTCGTCAACGCCCGCGCCGTCAACATGCCGAAGGATCGCATCGAGAACGCGATCAAGAAGGCGAGCGGGCAGGGCGGCGCTGCGTACGAGATCGTGATCTACGAGGGCTACGCGCCGCACGGCATCGCGCTGATGATCGAGACCGCCACCGACAACGTCACGCGCACGGTCGCGAACATCCGCCACGCGTTCAAGGCGCACGGCGGCAGCATGGGTACCACCGGATCGGTCTCGTTCATGTTCCAGAAGCAGGGCGTGTTCCGGCTCGATCCGAGCGGCATTGACCGCGACGCCCTCGAGCTCGACCTGATCGATCACGGCCTGGTCGCGCTCGACGACGGCGAGAACGACAAGGGCGAGAAGCAGCTGCTCGTCCGCGTCGCGTTCAACGACTTCGGCACGATGCAGTCCGCGCTCGAGGCGCGCGGCATCCACGCGGTGTCGACGGAGCACGAGTACGTCGCGACGACCCACACCGAGCTTCCCGAGGACAAGGCCGAGGACGTGATGAAGATCGTCGCCGCGTTCGAAGAAGACGACGACGTGCAGAGCGTCTACTCGAACCTCGGCTAGCTCAGAGCTTCGCGATCAGCGCCTGGAGCGCGTCGATCGCCACCGGCTTGACGAGGTGAGCATCGAAGCCCGCCTTGCTCGCGCGCTCCTTGTCGGAGCTCTGGCCGTAGCCGGTGAGCGCGATCAGCGACATCCGCTGCGGGCGCTGGCGCAGGCGGCGCGCGAGCTCGTAGCCGTCGACGATCGGCAGGCCGATGTCGAGCACGGCGAGGTCGGGCGCGAACTCGTCGACGATCGCGAGCGCGCCGTCGGCATCGTGGGCGACGCGCGTCGTGTTGCCGAGCTGCTCGAGCACGGCGGATAGCAGCTCGGCGGCGTCCTCGTTGTCGTCGACGACCATGATCCGGCGGCCGCGAGGCAGCTCGGCTCGGCGCGGCTCGGTGCGCGGCGTCATCTCGGCGGCGGCATCGGCAGGAATGCGAATTGTCATCTGCGTTCCGCAGCCACGCCCTGCGCTGTGCGCCTGGACCGTGCCACCGTGCAGCTCGACGAGGTTTCGCACGATCGCGAGCCCCAGGCCGAGGCCGCCCTGCGCACGGTCGAGCGACTGCCGCTCCTGCACGAACATGTTGAAGATCGTCGGCAGCATGTCGGGCGCGATTCCGACGCCGGTATCCACGACCGTGACCTCGACCTCCGCACCGACGCGCTGGGCGCTGATCGTGATCTTGCCGCGCGGCTCGGTGTACTTCGCGGCGTTCGTGACGAGGTTGCCGATCGCCTGCGCGAGCCGCGCGCGGTCCGCCTGGACGACCAGCCCCGACGGCACGCGCAGGTCGAGCTCGTGATCGCGCGCGACGATCAGCGGTGTCGCCAGCTCGACGCCGGCCGCGATCGCGGTCGCGATCTCGAAGCGCTCGCGCTTGAGCTCGATCTTGCCGTGCGTGATCCGCCAGCTGTCGAGCAGGTCGTCGACGAGCCGGATCAGGTGCTGCGCCTGGCGCTGTATCACGGGCAGGTCGCGCTGCACATCGATCGTGCCGCGCATGCGCAGCAGCTCGAGGCCGGTGACGATCGGGGCAAGCGGGTTGCGAAGCTCGTGGCCGAGCATCGCGAGGAACTCGTCCTTTGCGCGGCTCGCCTTCTCGGCGACGGCACGGGCGTCGCGCTCGCGCACGAGCAGGTGCTTGACGGCGGTGACATCGCGGATCGATCCGATCGCGCGGTACGACCGGCCCTCCGCGTCGCGCAGGAAGAACGCGCGGTCCTCGACCTCGCAGTACGTGCCGTCGTAGCGGCGGAACTGGTAGTCGGCTTCCCAGCGCAGCGCGCCGGAGAACCGCGCGTGATCGAACGACTCGCGCACGCGCTCGAGGTCCTCGGGATGGATGCGCTCGTGCTTCCAGCGCGGCGAGCTCTCGATCGGGTCGACGTCACTGCCGGTGAGCTTCGTGATGCCGCCGCCCCACCAGAAGCTACGCGTGTCGAAGTCCCAGTCGTAGAGCGCCTCGTCGGTCGCCTCGGACAGCAGCAGCAGCCGATCCTGATCGCGCCGCGCGAGCATCAGGCGCTCGGCGTTCTCGAGTGCGTAGGTCGCGAGCTGCACGAGGTCGGCGACGTCTTCGTCGACGCGAGCGCGCGAATCGCCGACGAGCACGAGCTCGCCCCAGACCTTGCCGGTGCGATGAAGGATCGGGATCACGGACAGACGGCTCTGCCGCTCGGCGACCGCGAGACCCGCGAACACCGATGCAACCTCGTCGCTGCGCTCGAGATCGAACCGCTCGCGCGCCATCACCGCGCGGCGATGGATCGCGAACAGTGCCGAGCGTGCGGCACCTTCAACAATGGCCTGCGAGTCGTCGCGATCGGTGACGACGTGAACGCCTTGCTGCCAGGTCTGGCGAGGCAGGCTGCAGCTGCCGAAAACACGCTCCGCCCCCGTCGCGACGAGGACCTCGCGGCACGTCGCCGCAAGGATGTCGGCCCCATTCGCGAGCTTGAGGAGCCGCTGCGCGTGTTGCAGCAGCCGGTTCATCTAGACCGTCGCACCCCGCATCGACAGGTTCCTCAGCCACGTATCGAGCGTGGCGCTCTGACGATCGCGGTCGAAGAACGCGTCTGGCGGCACGTAGTACATCTTGGTGTTGTCGAACCCTTCCTTGCCAAACAGCACGTTCGGATGGACGTGCAGCAGGTCGAGCAACATCTCGGAGTCGAACCGGCGACGGTCGTACTGGCACAGGCCGTAGCACGGCTTGCGCGCGAACAGCTCGTTGACGCGCGATTCGTACTCGACGAGGCGCTCCGAGCCCGGCTCGCCGGCGAGCGCCCACGTCATCTCGCCGGTCGCGCGCAACGCGGTGTAGCCCTCGGCGATCGCCTTGTCCGTCTCTTCCTCGAGCAGCGCGATCATCCGGTCGGGATCGAACTGGCCATCCTTCAGATACGCTTCCCTCGCGGTCAGGATGACGAGCTGACCCTTCTCGATCAGCGGCCCGACGTCGATGCCAGCCGCCGTCAGCGTCGCCTTGAGCTGGTCGACCGTCGTGACGTTGACCAGGTAACAAAGCTTCTCGTTCCGCGCGATGCCGCCCCGGATGAAGTCGACGATGATCGCGCGCCAATCCTCGTCGGTCCGGTACATCCCGCAGTAGTGATCCCCCGGCTTCATTCGATCGATGGATGGAAGCATGAGGACGACGCGCCTATGCAAAGTTCGTATCCCCTCCAAGTGTGCGAAAGGGGGCACACGAACTGTGCGCCAGTGACACGCCGTGCGTTCCGGCTCCGCTCCGCTGGGCGCACCCGCTCGGACTCCGGAGCGGCCCCTGCCGTGATACACGCCGGCCATGCACATCGCTCGCGATCGCCGGGTCCTCGCGTTCGGCGCGCACCCCGATGATATCGAGGCCGGGGCCGGCGGCCTCGTCGCCCGGTTCGCGGCGGCGGGCGCGCGGCCGACGATGGTCGTCACGTCGATCCCCAACCGCTACCAGAAGCGGCTGGTCGAGGCGCGCGAAGGCGCGGCGGCCCTTGGCGCCGAGCTCGTGCTGCTGCGCGACGACGCCTCGTCCCGCGTCGAGGACTACGAGATGCACGATCTCGTGCACCGCTACGAGCAGATGATCGCGCGCGTGAGCCCCGACGTCGTGATCACGCACGGCCCGAGCGACACGCACTGGGATCACTTCCTCGTCCACCGCGCGACGCTTGCGGCGCTGCGCCGCACCCGCTGCGATGTCGTGCTCTACGACGCCGGCCCGCCAATCGGCTCGCGCCTGCGCACCGGCCTGTTCATCGACATCGAGCCCGTGCTCGACACCAAGCTGTCCGCGGTCGCCGCGCACGCGACGCAGTTCTCGGCCGCCGCCGTCGAGGGCCGCCGCGAGGCCGCGCGCGCGATCGGAGCCTCGTGCGGGCTGCGGTTCGCCGAGGTGTTCGAGCCGCAGCGCCTCTACGCGTAGCTAGTTGCCTTCGCGCACGCGCACGAGCCGGAAGCTCTCGGGCGCGCGCAGCAGCGTGTCGCGGCACCACGCATCGTCGAGGAAGAACCGGAGCTGCAGGCCCACGATCTCGCCGGCGACGAGGCGGCGGGCGAGCTGGTCGAGCGGCTCGCCGGTCGGCTCGAACGTCGCATCGGCGCGCTGGATGCTCGCTGCGATCTGCGTCGCGCGCTGCGCGAGAGCGCGCACGTGCTCGAGGACCGCGGTGGCGTCGAGTCGCTGGCTGCCGGGCATGCCGGTCCGATCGTAGCGCGTGCTCAGCGCGCGGGTTGCATCAATTCGAGGTCGAGGTCGCGCTGCAGGCGTTGCAGGGTCTCCTCGCTGATCTCGCCGCGGTCGCGCAGCTGGATGATCGTCTCGCGCTCGATCTCGATCAGCTGTGCCCGCAGCGCGCGAAACGCGTCGCGGCCCTCGTGCGATGGGGCCTCGTCGGCGTCGCCCGCGCGCAACCCTTCGGCGCGGCGCGTATAGATCGTGCGCAGCACGCCGACCGTGCGCGGAGGCGAGCCAAGATTCGCAGCCACCGCGTCGAGCCGCGCGATCGCGGCTTCGCTCGCTTGCAGCAGTGCATCGCGCTCCTGTCGCTGCTCGGAGTCGTCGGTGCCGAGCTTGGCCGCGCGAACGACGAGCGGCAGCGTCAGACCCTGGCCGACGAGCGTCACCGCGATCACGACGAACACGACGAGCACGACGAGATCGCGATACGGCAGGTCGTCGGGCAGGGCGAGCGCCAGCGCGAGCGACACGATGCCGCGCATCGCCGTCCACGCGATCACGACACGTTCCTTGCTCGACACCAGCCGGCGCAGCGCGAGCGGCACCCACAGCAGGCGGATCACGATCGTCGCGCCCGCGATCGCGGCACACCACCACGCGAGGCCCGCGACCCCGAGCGAGGTGAACAGCTTGTGCGTGCCGGCGAGCTCGAGCCCCATCAGCACGAACACCAGCCCGTTGAGCACGAACAGCACCGCCTCCCACACGCTGCGGCTGCGCAATCGCGTCGTCGGCGAGAACAGCCGCGGACTGCGCCAGCCGAGGTACCCACCGGCGGTCACCGCAGCGAGCACGCCGGAGACGCCGAGGTGCTCCGCCGGGATGTACGCGATGTACGGCGTCAGCAGGCTGATCGCGGTCTCGATCGTCGAGTCGTCGAGCCGCCGGTGCGCGCGCGCGACCACCCAGCCGACCGCCACTCCGAACGCGACGCCACCGACGCCGACCTTCCCGAACTGCACCGCCGCCCCCGACAGCGAGAACGTCGCGCCGGCCGCGCTCGCGAGCGCGATCTGATACGCGACGAGACCGGTCGCGTCGTTGACGAGACTCTCGCCCTCGAGGATCACGTTGAGCCGCGCCGGGACGTGCATCCGCTGCAGCACGCTCGTCGCGGCGACCGCATCCGGCGGCGATACGATCGCGCCGATCACGAACGCGACGCTCCACGGCAATCCCGGCACCAACGCATGCGCGACGAGGGCGACGCCAAGCGTCGTCGCGACGACGAGGCCGATCGCGAGCAGCCCGATCGCGCGCAGGTTCGCCCGAAACTCGCGCCACGACATCAGCCACGCCGCCGAGAACAGCAGCGGCGGCAGGAAGATCACGAGCACGATGTCGGGCCGGATCTCGAACCGCGGCACCGGCGTGAACGCCAGCGCGATCCCGCCGAGCACGAGCACGATCGGATACGGCAGCCGGATGCGCTCGGCCGCGACGGCCAGCACGACGCAGGTCCCGAGCAGGACGAGGATCAGCTCGACGTCATTCATCGCGGCGCCAGCGTACCGCGCCCCTCAGGGCAGCAAATCGTTGAAGATCACGTTCCCCAGCGCGTGCGCCGCGCCGATCGGATCGACCTCGAGGCCGATCGTCGCCGACCACGCCCGCGGATCGTCGAGCGAGCGATTCACCGACGCGACGACGCGCGCGCCCACCCGGTGCCGCGCCCACGACACCCACGGG
>JAFAOG010000419.1 GCA_019237945.1 Deltaproteobacteria bacterium
CGTCGCAGACGGTCTGGACGACGGCGGCGGCGTGCTCGCCGATGCCGCCGGTGAACACGAGCGTGTCGAGGCCGTCGAGCGTGGCAGCCGCGCCGCCGATCGCCTTCTTGACCGCGTGGCAGAACACGTCGAACGCGAGCGCGGCGCGCGGATCCGTCGAGCGCGACTGCAGCAGCTGGTGCATGTCGAGCGTGCGCGCGAGCGCGAGCCAGCCGTCGCGATCGATGATCGGCGTGATGTCGATCGCCTGGCCGTCGCGGACCGTCGCGACCGACGACGTCGTTCCGAGGTGCGCGAACGCGGCGCGCCGCAGCTGCGCCGGCGACAGCACGCCGATGATCGACTCGTACGAGATGCCGTGCATGCCGAGCGAGCGCGAGCCATCGGGCCGCGTGCGCGCGACCTGCGGAAGCGTCGCGAAGAACGCGGTGTCGAAGCACGCGACCTGCGGGACATCGCGCATGCGCGCGCGCAGCGTCGTGATCGCCTCGAGCTCACCGGGCAGCCGGTGCGGCGCGAATTCGATCGCGGCGGTGAGATCCGCGAGTAGCGCGTCGTCGACGAGCGCGGGCGAGACGTGCTTGGTTCCGCCGTGCGCGAGGCGATGACCGATCGCGCGCGGGCGCGGAACGCGATCGAGGATCTCGATGACGTTGCTCGCCACGCCGCGCGCGACGCACGTGTCGTCGTCGTACGCCGCGAACTTGAGCGCGGTCGCTCCCATGTTCAGCGCCAGGATCATCCCGCCCCTAGCGTGCCCCATCGGCGCGTGATCGCCCGTGAGGCCCCGGCGAGATCAGCGTCAGCGCTGCCAAACCTCGGCGAGCGTCGCGCCGTCGGTCTCGACCGTGAAGACGCGTCGAGCATCCGGGGGAATCGGGCACGGGGCGTCGCTGTAGCGCACGATCCACTCCGCCTGCGTCGGGGAATGCACCATCGGCGCCCAGAGATCCTCGCGGAACCATGCGAGGTGCGCCGGTACGATGCAGTCGCGGTCGACCTTCGCCCCGGGCGCAGCATGTTCGTTGACGTACGTCACCGCGCGGTCGAGCCCCTCGCCCCACCACCCGGTCTCGAACCAGCGGTGGGCCTGGACGGTCCGGGTGCCGCCGACCTGCTCGGCGAAGTAATCGAGGTAATACGGATGACTTCGGACGAGGGTGACGGCGAGGTAGATCCCGAGCACGCCCGCGACGACCGGCAGCTTGTCGAAGCGGCGCGCGAGCCGATCCCAGCCGGCGGCCGAGGCGAGTGCGAGCGCCGCGATGCACGGGATGACGTAGCGCACGCCGTCCTGGCGCACCGGCGAGAACGCGACGCCGAGCGGCACGATGAACCACAGCGCGGTGACGAGCGTCGCCTTGTCGCGGCGCGGCCACAGCACGAGGCCGAGCAGCACGCCGATCGGCAATGTGGCGAACAGGTAGACCAGGAAGTAGGTCGGCGGCGGATGCACGGTGACGGTGCCGAGGAACGGCTCGGGCGCGTGGGTCTGCGAGAGCTTGTGCAGCGACTCCTGCAGCGCCGCGATCGGATGGAGCCACAGGCGCGGCCACACCGCGTAGAACGTGGCGAGCGCGGTGGCCGGCAGGATCAGCAGCGCGTCGCGCATGATGGTGCGCTCGTCGAGCAGCACGATCACGAGCGCGAGCGGCGCGACGAGGCCGTTGACGAAACGCGACGCGGCGGCGAGGCCGATCACGACGCCGAGCGCGACGAGCCGCCGGCGCGAGGTCGCGTGCAGCGCGAACAGCACGGCGAGCGTCCACCACATCAGCGTCGGGGACTCGTGGCCGACGATCTGGCCGTGCGCGACCAGCGGAGGCAGCAGCGCCGCGATCCCGCCGGCGAGCATGCCAGTCTCGAGGCGATAGAGGCGCGCGCCGATCGGGACGAGCACGGCGCAGCCGGTCGCGGTCCATACGGCGCTCATCGCGCGCGCCGGCCCGAATCCATCGGCGAGCTGCGCGCCGATGCCGTCGAGGACCTTCATCACCGGCGGGTGCTCGAAGTTCCAGATCCACGACGACGCGCGGAAATCGAGCGACAGCAGATTGGTGACGTAGTTGCGGCCGGCCGACCAGTTGACGTCCTCGTCCCACGTCTGGCCGAAGCCGCCGAGATCGATCCACCGCACGAGACATGCGACGCCGAACACCGCGCCCATCGCGATCCACGTCCGTCGCGGCACCGCGCGCAGCGGCCGGCGAGCGAGGTAGAGCACCGTTGCGACGACGACGAGCAGGATCGCGAGCGCGCACGCACCGTCGAACGGCGCCGCTCCGACCCACGCCGGAAAGTCCGTCGTCTCCGACGTCGACGACACCGGCACGTACTCGGGATCGCCGCGCCGGCCGACCGGCGACCACACGAGGCGCCCGCCGCCGTCCCACGTGTACGCGACCGGCCCGTGCATCATCACGATGCGCTCGGTCACGCCGTGGATGTGATGGCCCGCGATGTCGAGCGTGCCGTCGCCCTGCACGCCGACGATCACCGGGCCGCCGCGCGCGATGTAGAGGTTGCCCTGATGCGGGATGCTCCCGACGAGCAGGTTGCGCACGACGAGGATCGCGGCGATCACCGCGATCGGGATCAGTGGACGCGCCCGGGACACTGGAAGTTGCGCGCCTTCTTCGCGAGGAACGTGTAGTACTCGCCGGCCTGCCGCATGCCGGGAATCTTCATCGTGATCGGCTCGTACCCGCGCTGCGTCCAGAACGCGACGTTGCACGGCAGCGGCGGCGGCGTCTCGGTGGCGTGGATCGCGTAGCAGGAGAACACGAACGTCGGATCGTACTCCGCCAGCAGCTTGTCGCTGCCGAACTTCGTGTGCCCCGCGCGCGCGCGGATCCGCGGCTCCTCGTGCGCGATGCGGTCGCTGACGAGCCCGAACACGTCGATGCCGCGCATGCGGCCGAAGTACGGCTGGGCGCCGGCCCCGCCGACGATCGAGAAGTCATCGGGCAGAAAGCACGACTCCATCGCGCGCCCGATCGCGGCGCGGTCCTCGGTGTACACGATCAGGAACGCCGGCGTATCGATCACACCCTCGTCGGCGCCGAGGTTCTTCGGATCGAGGCTCTGCCGCGTCAGCAGCAGCTGCGTGATCGCGAACGCGAGGACGACCACCGGCGCGGCGTACCGCCCGTACGGGATGCGCTCGAGGCCGAGCGTCACCGCGATCGCCGCGCACACGAACACCGGCATGATGAACCGGTGGAGGCCCATGAAGTCGCCGCCGACGCTCGCCGCATACACGAGGTACACGGCCGCGAGCCCGCCGCACGCGAGCGCGAGCGTGAACCGCGGCGTCTTCGGCTTCACCCAGCCGAGGCCAACGAGCGCGAGCGGCAGCGCGTAGACGAGCTTCGTCTGTTTCAGCCACACCCAGATGTAGTAGCCGCCGTGCTTCCACATCTCGTGCGCCATCGCCGGGTTCGCCCACGGCCCCGACGCCTTGACGTAGTACGTGTTCGGGAACGGCCAGCCGTAATACCACCAGCGCCACGCGAACCACGGCGCCCAGATGCCGAGGAACCACGCGGCGGCGACGAGATCGCTGCGGACGATCCGGCGCTGCACGACGAGGTGCACGGCCCCGAGCACGGCCGCGACGATCAGGCCCTCGGGGCGCGTCATCGCCGCGAGCGCGAGCGCGATCGCCGTGCGCCGCAGGTCGCCCGCCACGACGCCATCGATCGCGACAACGACGAGCAGCGTGAACAGCTGCGTCTCGAGGCCGCCGCTCGTCCAGCACGCGAACCCCGACGAGCACGCGAGCAGCAGCGCCGGCACGCAGGCCCACACGGTGCGCCGCTCGAGCGCGCGCTCCATCGTGCGAAACACGACGTACAGCGTCGCGAGCGCGCACGCGGTGCCGAGCACGCGCGAGCTGATCTCGGGCGAGATCCCGACGACCATCAGCGCGCCGAGCACGACGGTCCACAAAAAGTTCGTGTAGCCCTCGACCGGCTGACCGAGGTTGAACGTCAGCTGGCCGTGCTCCGCGAGGTTCCGCGAGAACACGAACGAGATGTACGCGTCGTCGGTGACGAAGTTGTACGCGAGCGAGTGGATGACCAGCACGACCGCAGCGGTGCCGAGCACCACCCAGCGCGCGCGGTCGGACGTCATGGCGGGAACATACCGGACTCGCCCCACGTTTGACCTGGGTGGAGGCCCTCGACGGCGCCCGGCTGGCAGGAACGGCGATGATGGTCGCGACGTGCACCGGCCTGGCCGTCCTCGGCAAGCGGGGCCGCGGTGCACGGCGCTGGGTGCTGCTGATCGTCGCGGGCGGGCTGACGGCCGGCTGGGTCTCGCTGGCCGTCGACGACGACACCCTGCCCGCCTCGGGCGCCGGCGCGTGGATCGAGGCGTGCGCGCCGGCCGCGGGCATTGTGGTGGCATGGCTGTCCGTGCGTCGCCGCCGGTGAGATAATTACTGCGCTCGATGGACGACCCCGACCAGCGGCCGGTTAGCCACGTGCTCGGCACGGGCGCCCTGACCGGGTTCATCGCCGCGGCGGCGGCGGGCGCGATCGACGCGGTATGGGGCTGGGCGGGCGCCGCGCAGTTTGCCCCGACCGTGCTGCGCCGGCTGCGGTTCGTCGCGTACTCCGCGCTGTCGCACGGCGCGATCGGCCTCGTCGCGGGGCTCGTGCTCGCCGCGATGATCGTCGGCATGGCGCGCGGGACGCGGCTCGGCGCGCTGACGCGCTTCGCGTTCGGCTACCACGACGAGGTGCGCGCGAAGGACCGCCGCGATGCCGTGATCGGCGTCAGCGTCGCGCTCGCCGGGGTGCCGGTGCTCGCGGCCGCGATCTACACGGTCTATCGCGTGACGCTGCCGGTCGTGCTGCGCAGCCACGCGAAGGGGCTCGCCGTGCTCGTCGTGATCGCGTGCGTGCTCGGTGCGCTCGGCGCGGTCGTCGTCGTCAGCTTCGCGCTCGCGCGGCCGATCGAGCATGCGCTGCGTCCGCTCGCGGCGCGGTGGCGGCCGGTGTCGAGCGTGTGGGCGCCGTTCGTGACGGCGGGCGCGCTCTCGGCGATCGTGCTCGCGGCGTGGGCCGTCAAGGAATGGGAAACGGTGTCGTTGCTGCATCTGCGCGGCGCGGTCGTCGCGCTCGTCGCGGCGGTGCTCGCCCTACCCGCGAGCCGGCTCGCCTGGGAGGTGACCGACTTCTCGCGCGTGTGGGCGCCGCACCTGCGCTGGACCGTGTGGGGCGTGCTGCTGCTCGCGGTGCCGGTGCTCGTGCTGGCGACCGGCGGCAACGCGGCCGTGATCAAGGCGGCGAGCGCCTACACCGGGCTCGGCTCGCCCGTCGCGCGCGCGCTGCGCAAGGTCAGCGACCGCGATCGCGATGGCTACGCGCGGTTCCTCGGCGGCGGTGACTGCGATGACAGCGACCCGAGCGTGCATCCCGGTGCGCCCGAGATCCCGGGCGATGGCCGCGACAACAACTGCGTCGCCGGCGATGCGCCGGTGAATCCGCCGCCGAACGATCCGGCGTTCACGCCCGTGCCGCCGACGGTGCCGAAGGACTTCAACGTCCTGCTCATCACGATCGACACGACGCGCGCCGATCACCTCGGCATGTACGGCTACAAGCGGCCGACGTCTCCGAGCCTCGACAAGCTCGCCGCCGACGGCACCGTGTTCGTCAACGGCTGGGCGCACGCGCCGTCGACGCGCTACTCGATGCCCGCGATCCTGACCGGCCGGTTGCCGCTCGACGTCTATTACGACACCTCGGTCGAGGGTTGGCCCGGGCTGTCGATGAAGGCGACGACGATCGCCGAGCTCTTGCAGCCGCTCGGCTTCGCGACCGGCGCGTTCACGAACTACTGGTACTTCGATCGCGTCCGTCACATGGACCAGGGCTTTGCCGAGTACGACAACTCGCACGCGTCGCTGCACAACGGCGTCGCCGGCGCGGGGCCGGAGCAGACGCGGGGCTCGTCGAGCAAGGAGCAGGCGGACAGCGCGATCGGCTTTGTCGATCGGCACGCGAGCGACCGCTGGTTCTTGTGGGTGCACTTCTACGACCCGCACTACGGCTACGAGGCGCATCCTGGATCGCCGAGCTTCGGCACCGACAAGATGGCGCTCTACGACGGCGAGATCCGGTTCACCGACACGCACATCGGCCGCGTGCTCGACGAGCTGCGCGCGAAGGGCCTCTACGACAAGACGGTCGTTGTCGTCACCGGCGATCACGGCGAAGGCTTCGGCGAGCACGGCGTGGAGCTGCACGGCTATCACCTGTACTCTCCGCAGACGAAGGTGCCGCTGATCATCCGCGTGCCCGGACTGCCCGCGCGCCGCGCGACGACGCCGGCCGGCCACGTCGACATCCTGCCGACGCTCGTCAACCTCGCCGGCGGCGCGCCAAACGCCGACATGATGGGGCGCTCGCTCGTCGACGTGCTCGCCGGCCGGGACGTCGATCGCATGGTGCCGCAGCAGCTCTCGTACGAGGGCAATCACGAGATGCGTGCCGGCGTCGATCAGCACTGCCACGTCATCTACAACGTCAGCCCCGACACGAGCTGGGAGGTCTATCGCGTCGATCGCGATCCGCTCGAAGAGGAGGACCTCGCGGGCGATGACGATGCGTGCGCCGCGAGCCGCCGCGCGTTCGAACACTGGTACGACATCTCGTCGATCCCGCCGGGCGCCGCGCACGCGATCCTCGCGCAGCCGCCGTCGATCGCGACGCCGCTGAACGCGGACTACGAGCCCGGCGTGCGCCTGCTCGCTGTCGAGGCCCCCGCGACCGCGAAGGCCGGCGACACGATCGACGTCACGTGGACGTGGCAGGCGATCGCGGCGCCGCCGCGCGGCTGGAAGGTGTTCGTGCACCTCGACGGCCCGAAGTTCACCAACGCCGATCACGAGCCCGCGCTGCCGTTCGACGTGTGGAAGCCCGGCCAGTACATCCGCTACACGCGGCCGATCACACTGCCGCGCGTGCCCGGGAAGTACACGCTCAAGGCGGGCCTGTGGAACGGCTCGCGCAACGCGACCGTGAAGGGCGCCGCCGCCGACAAGGGCGCGGTCACCGTCGGGACCGTCGAGGTGGCGCCGTGAATCGCTGGATCCCGCGCACGATCTGGCTGCTCGTCGGCGCGGCCGGCGTCTACCAGGTGCTGCTGCTCGTCTACGCGGTCGGCGGCCGCCTGCTCTACCCGTACGACCTCGAGTGGATGGAAGGCGGCATGCTGCAGCACGCGCTGCGCATCCAGACCGGGCACGGCATCTACACGCCGCCGTCGATCGACTTCATTCCGTACCTCTACACGCCGCTGTATCCCGCGCTGCTCGCGGTGCTCGGCGAGATCTTCGGCATCACGTACACGCTGGGGCGCTTCCTCAGCGTGCTGTCGCTGCTCGGCATCGGCGCGACGACGATGACCGCGATCGCGGGCCGGCGCTACGAGCACGTCAGCAAGGGCGCCGCGTACGCGGGCGTGTGCGTCGCGCTCGGGCTGTTCGCCGCGATCTATCCGTTCGTCGAGGGCTGGTACGACCTCGTGCGCGCCGACACGATGTTCCTGTTCATGGCGACGTTCGGCATCGCGGCCGCGCCGCGCTGGGCCGCCACGGGCGAAGGCATCCGCGGCCACGGTCGCACCGCCGCGGTCGCCGCGATCCTCGCGCTGTCGTTCTTCTGCAAGCAGACGGGCATCTTCTACGTCGGGCTCGGCGGCGCGGTCGTGCTCGCCGTCGACGTCAAGCGCGCGGTCACCTACGTCATCGTCGCGGGCGTGCTCGGCCTCGGGCTCACGGCCGCCGCGAACGCCGCGTCGCACGGCTGGTTCTGGGTGTACGTCTCCGAGATCCACCGCGCGCACGACTTCAACATGGACCGGTTCTGGAAGTCGTTCGGCCTGATCCTGTGGCACTTCCGCGCGCTGACGATCATCGTCGGAGTCGGGCTCGTGGCCACCGCGGCCACCGCGATCCGCACGCGCCGGCTGCCAAAGCAGTGCCAGCCGCTGGTGCTGTGGTCGGCCGCGTTCGTGGTGTCGACCGTCGTCGGCGCGGTCGGCTGGGGCACCGAGTTCGCGCATTTCAACGCGTACATGCCGGCGTTCCTGCACGGCGCGATCGCGGCCGGCGCCGCCCTGCCCGCGCTCGCCGCGTGCACGCAGATCCTGTGGGGCGATCGCCCGCGCGCCGAGATCGCGGCGCTCGCGGCCCCCGCGCTCGCCGGCGTCGCGCTCGCGATCACGCTCGTCTTTGCGCGCTGGAACCCGACGACGTTCGTGCCGACCGCCGCCGACGTCGCCGCCGGCGACAAGCTGATCGCCCGCCTGCGCGCGCTCGACGGCGAGGTGTGGATGCCGTCGCACCCGTGGTACCTCGTGCTCGCCGGCAAGCAGCCGCACGTCCATCGCATGGGCGTCAAGGACGTCACGGCGCGCCAGCTCCACACGCCGCAGCAGATCATCTGGGGCCTCAAGGACGCGCTCGAGAAGCATCGGTTCAGCACGCTCGTGCTCGACGATCGCGATCTGTTCCTCGAGCTGCCGCTCGCGCAGTACTACCGCGCGGCCTTGAAGATTCCCGGCGACGAGCGCCCGCACGTCTACACCGGTGCGCATGTCGTGCCCGACACGATCTGGGTGCCCGCCGTGCCCGCCACACCGCCGCCCGGCGCACGCATGGTGTTCGACTTCGAGCAGCCGACGTGGACCGGCTGGCAGAAGAACGGCGGCGCGTGGGGCGACGGCCCGGTCGCGGAGTCGCAACCCGGTCAGGACCTCGTGCTCGGCGCGACCGGTCACCGCTTCGCGACCAGCATGCACGGCGGTGATGCGTCGTTCGGGCGCGTCACGTCGCCACCGTTCACGCTCGACGGCACGCGCCTCACGGTCAAGCTCGGCGGCTCGACGGACGTCTCCAAGCTCCGCATCGAGCTGTGGGTCGACCAGACGATCGTGCGCACCGCGGGCGTTCCCTCGCTCAGCGGCGACGCGCTCCACGAGGTGTCGATGGACGTCACGCAGTGGCAGGGCTACCCCGCGACGCTCGTCCTCGTCGACGACTCGGCGACCGGCCACCTCGACGTCGACGACGTCTGGGTGTGGGACCACTGACGAAGTATTAAGACTCGGCCTTGCCAGAGGCTGCCAGCGGCGGACTGCATCGCGTCTCGTATCCTCGACGAATGAAGCCCGCGCTCTTCGTCCTGCTCTGCGCCGCACCTGCGTACGCCGACGGCGGCGCGCGCATCGACTTCGGGTTCGTGCACGAGCAGGTCGCCGTGACCGACCAGACCGCGATCGCCGGCTCGATGGCGCGGTTCGGCGTCGGGTTCGCGGTCAACCGCCACTTCCACGCCGGCGCCGAGGTCGAGGAAGGCTGGATGTCGGGCAATGCGCTCCCCGACGGCGCCGTCGCGCGCACCGGCAGCTCGCCGCTGCCGACCGGCCCGCTCTCCGGCAACACGCTCGACATGAAGCTCGTCACCGGTCTTCACACCGATGTCGGATCGTTTCGCGTCAGCGGCGATGTCGCGGCGGGCCTGCGCGATACGTCGGTGTCGACCGACCTCGGCATGGACGTCGCGGGCCGCAAGAAGGAACCGCTGCTCGAGCTGCGCACGCGCGTCGACATGTTCGTCACGCACGCGTGGACGGTCGGCCTCGTCGCGGGCGCGGACACGCTCGAGCGTCGCGACGTCTCGCTCGGCGCGATCGTCTCGCTGCAGCTCGACCGCTAGAGGCCAGCGGCGTTCAGCTCGTCGATCAGGCCCTGGAGCGCGCCGGCGAGCTTCGGATGCTGGGCCGCGAACTCGCGCAGTCGGTCGCGCAGCGTCGGCCCGTGCTCGGGACGCACGAGCACCGCCTTGATCTCCTTGCGCAGATCTTCGGTGCCCGGATGCTTCTCGAGCTCGGCGTGGAGCTGCTCGGCCTTGTCGCGGTAGCTCATGGGGCTAGTGTGCCACGACGACGTCGTACGCGTTGCCGCCGTAGCGGTAGTACTGCCACTGCCGGTCGAACGTGATCGCGCCGAACAGGTTGATCGCGATGCACGCCGCGATCAGAGGTTTGTGGAGGCGGCGCCCGCCGATCGCGATCAGGACGATCAAGAAGACGATGTAGTCGAGCTGGAAGCGGTAGCCGAACTGGATCCAGCCCGAGTTCATGTAGAACAGCGACGGCGCCGCGACGCACGCGACCGTGATCCATAGCGCGCGATGGATCGCCGGCTTCTCGCGCGGCCACACGGCGTAGAGCAGCGCGGGCGTGGTGACCCAGATCGCGAGCCCGTGGCCGCTGATCTGGAGCCACGGCGAGTGCCCGGGGAATTCGGGCAGCAGCGTGAACGCGACGGCGAGGTTGCGCGCGAGGTAGTGATAGCTCGCGAGGCCGAACTGCTCGATCAGGATCTGCTGGCGAACGTCGAGGTAGGTGTGGCCGAACTCGAGGGGTGAGTGAAAGCGGACCGCGTTGTAGATCATGCCCGCGATCGCGAACCCGGCGACCGGCGCGCCGAACTGCAGCGCAATGCGACGCCACTCCGCGCGCCGACACCGCCACACCTCGAACAGGAACAGCGGCAGCATGAACGCCATCGCCGTGCGCGTGAGCGCGGCGGCACCGAGCGCGAGGCCGGCCGCAACCGGATGAGCGGCCTCGATCGACGCCCACGTGTAGACGAGCGCCAGCACGACGCCGCAGACCTGCGCCGTGTACCAGACCTTGCCCTGCACGCTCGAGAAGAACAGCACCGTGCCGAACGCGAGCAGCGCGACGAGCCACAGGTGCTCCTCGTCGGTGCGCTGCGACAGCCCGGCATCGCGCAGGCGGCGCAGCACGAGCAGCAGGAGCGGCAGGATCAGCGCCGCGACGAGCGCGGTCGGGATGACATCGTTGCCGCCGCGCCCGCCGATCAGCGCCGACGGGATCATCAGCAGCGACGGGACCGGCGGGAACGACATGTACCAGCGCACGCCCTTGCTCTGGCGCAGCTGCGAGGTCGGGATGAAGTCGCCCGTCGTGGTGCGGAACAGCGGCTGCGTGACCATGCGGCGGCCGGTGACCTCGCGACCATCGGCGAGCGCGACCGTCTCGAGCTTGGCCCAGTCGGCATCGCTCGTGACCGGCTCGACGTCGAGGTGGCCATGCAGCCACGCATCCGCCTGCACGACGAACTGCGGCGCCACGCTCTGCTTGCCAAGGCGCTCCCACGCGAGCGCGCCGTAGACGGCGAGCCCGATCGCGAACAGCACGGCATACAGGCGCACGGCCTGACATTAGCGTAGGCTCGTGGGCGTTGCGCGCTCGCGTCCTCGCTGCGATCCCGGCAGTGCTGCTGGTGCTCGTCTCGCTGTGGGAGACCGTCGCCGCCCGCCGCGACGCCACGAGCGTCCCCGACGACGCCGCCTGGACCGCCGCCGAGCACGTCGTGCGCGCCGACTACCGGCCGGGCGACCTGATCGTCTTCGCCCCGCCGTGGGTCGATCCGGTCGGGCGGCTGCACCTCGGCGACCTGATCCCCGTCGAGATGGCCGCGCGCATGGACGACGCCCGCTACGGCCGGATCTGGGAGCTGTCGATCCGCGGCGCCGGGCGCGACGGGCACGCGGTCTTCGAGCGCGACGTCGA
>JAFAOG010000454.1 GCA_019237945.1 Deltaproteobacteria bacterium
GCCGTGCTCGAGACGAATCTCGTCGGCCCGTTCCGGCTGACCAAGGTCATCGCCGGTGCGATGGCGCTGCGCGGCTCGGGCACGATCGTCCACATCTCGAGCGATGCCGCGGTCGAGGCGTATCCGACCTGGGGCGCGTACGGCATCTCGAAGGCGGCACAGGACCACCTGTCGCGCGTGCTCGCGGCCGAGCTCGCCGGCACCGGCGTGCGTGTGCTCGCGGTCGACCCCGGCGAGATGGACACGAAGATGCACGCCGATGCGGTGCCCGATGCGGATCGCGCATCGCTGCAGCGCCCGGCCGATGTCGCGGCGCGGCTCGTCGCGCTGCTTGGCTCGGACGTCGCCAGCGGCTCGCGGATCGCGCTGCCGGGATGGGCACCGGCAGGCGGAGCGACCCGATGAAGTTTCGCGCGCACCACACGACGCAGCTGCTGCGCACTGACGAGGTGCCGCGCCGCGATGTGCGGCTCGTCGTCGTCGACGATCTCGGCGTGACGCTGCGCCGGTTCGCCGAGCTGCCGGCGCTGCTGCGCGAGGGCGACCTCGTCGTCGTCAACGATGCGGCGACGTTGCCCGCGTCGCTGCGCGGAGTCACGGCGGCAGGCGAGCCGTTCGAGCTGCGGCTCTCGGCGCCCCTCGAAGGCACGCGCCTGACCGGCGTGGTGTTCGGCCCGGGCGACCACACGACGCGCACCGAACATCGCGCGCCACCGCCGCCGCTCGGCGATGCGGTGACGATCGCGGGGCTGCGCGCCGACGTCGTCGCCCGCGATGGCCGGCGCGTCGAGCTCGCGGTGCGCGCGACGCCGGATGCGCTGCTGCAGGCGATCTATGCGTCGGGGCGGCCGGTGCAGTACGCGCATCGCCGCGAGTTGCTGGCGCTCTACGACGTGCAGACCGCGTACGCCACGCGCCCGTGGGCGGCGGAGATGCCCTCGGCGGGGCGCCCGCTGACGTGGGACGTGCTGCTCGCGCTTCGCCGCCGCGGCATCGCGATCGAGCGGCTCACGCATGCCGCTGGCCTGTCGTCGACGGGCGACGCCGCCCTCGATGCCGCGCTGCCATGGCCGGAGCGCTACGAGATCCCGGCGCGCACGGTCGCCGCGGTCGCGCGCACGAAGGCGCAGGGCGGTCGCGTGATCGCGATCGGCACGACCGTCGTGCGCGCACTCGAGTCAGCCGCGCTCGCGGGCGAGCTGTCCAGCGGCGCGGCCTCGACGAACGGCGCGCACGGCATCGCGACGCTCGTGCTCGGGCCGGCGAGCGAGCGGCGCGTCGTCGACGGCATCGTCAGCGGCCTGCACGCGCCCGGAGAGAGCCACTTCGAGCTGCTGTCGGCGTTCGCGCCGCGCGAGCAGCTGGTGCGCGCGATCGAGCTCGCGGCCGCGAACGGCCTGTCCGCGCACGAGCTCGGCGATTCGTGTCTCGTGCTGCGCTAGCGGCGCCAGATCGCGGCGTCGCTCGTGCCCAGCTCGGCGAGCTCCTTCGCGCGCAGCGACTCCTCCGCTTCGAGGAAGAACTCGTCGAGCTGCGGTGGCGCGACCGGCGTGCCGGCGAGCATCGCGTGAACCTGCCCGCGATGATGGATCTGGTGCTCGAACAGATGCGACAGCAGCCGCACGATGTTCTCGCGATCGACGCGTCTCTCGCGCTGCACCTCGCACACGATCGCGAGCTGATCGTCGCGCAGGCCCTCGCACAGCGCGACCAGCCGCCGATCGACCGCGTGCTGCGCCTGCGAGAGCGCGGGGCACGTCTCGAACGGCTCCTCGGGCTCGAAGTAGTCGCGCGCACGCGGATTGACCGGCTCGCCGCGCACGCCGCGCTCGAGCGCGTCGACGTAGTACCAGTCGACGGTCACGATGTGATTGAGCGTCGCCTTGATCGACGGGAAGAAGCTCGTGCGCCGCGCGACGAAGTCGTCCTGCGTCAGCTGCGTGCACGCGGCGAGCAAGCGGTGGTTCGCCCACGCGTTCTGATGGGCCATCGTGGCGAGGTGGTGGGCCAGCACGCGCGCAGCCTAGCGCGCAACTCGTCGCCGCGGCACCGCCTCGCGCGTCGTCGCGGCAGCGCCTCGGAAGCCGCTAGTAGCTGTCGCTCGAGCCGCCGGCGCCCGAGCTGCCGCCGCCGCCGGAGTAGCCGGAGCCGCCGCCGTCGCCACCGCCGCCGAAGCCACCACCGCCGCCCCCGAAGCCGCCGCCGCCGAAACCGCCTCCGCCGAAGCCACCGCCTCCGCCGCGGCCGCCGAACGAGAACAGGATGTCGAGCAGGATCCGGAACACGCCGCCGACCGCGCCGCCAAAGCCGGTCGTGTGACGCGACGATGCCGACGACAGCAGGCCGATCAGGATCGGGATCCCGAGGAACACGAGCAGGCCGACCCACGCGTAGCTCTCGTACGACCGCTTGATGTGGGCCGATGGCGGGCCGCGCGAGGACGTCGCGCCCGAGCCGGTGAATTCGTCGCGCACGGCGTTCGAGATCTGGATCGCGCCGTCCTCGATCGCGGTGCGCATGTCGCCCTTGGCGAGCAGCGGGCCGATCGTGTTGCGGATGATGTCGTTCGCCTTGAGGTCGGGCAGGGCGCCCTCGACGCCCTTGCCGGTCTCGATGCGCACGCGCCGGTGATCGGGCGCGATGACGACAAGGATGCCGTTGTCCTTGCCCTTCTCGCCGACACCCCACGTGTTGAACGCGGTGTATGCGACGTCCTCGATCGCCTCGTCGCCGATGTTCGTGACGAGCACGACGAGCGCGAAGCCGCCGGAGCTCCCCATCGCGTCGAGCTCGAGATCGAGGTCGTGCGCGTCCTTGGCGGAGAGCGTGTTCGTCGTGTCGACGACGTGACCGTGCAGCGGCGGCGGCTTGAAGCCCGCCAGCAGCAGGAACAGCGACAGCGCGGCGAGCGCGCGCAGCATGGCTAGAACTGGACCTTCGGCGCCTCGTGCGCGTCGGCGCTCGCGCTGAAGTAGACGCGCGGCTTGAACGGCTTGCCGGTGACCTTGTTGACGACCGCGCCGGAGACCTTCGCGAGCTCGGCGTTGTAGTCCTTCACGGCGGCGTTGTACTCCTCGCGCGCGCGGGCGATCCGGTTCTCGGTGCCCTCGAGCTCGACGGCGAGGTCATGGAACTGGGCGTTCGCCTTGAGGTCGGGATACGCCTCTTGCGTGACGAGCAGGCGGCCGAGCGAGCCCTTGAGCTGATCCTGCGCGGCCTGGAACGCGGCCATCTTCGCGGGGTCGGAGAAGTCATCGCCCGACAGCTTGATCTGCGTCGCGGAGGCGCGCGCCGCCGTGACCTCCTCGAGCGTCTTCTCCTCGTGCTGCGCGCTGCCCTTCACCGTCGCGACGAGGTTCGGGATCAGATCGGAGCGGCGTTGCAGCTGCGCTTCGATATCGGCCCACTTCTCGTCGCACGTCGCGTTCTTCTCGACGAGTGCGTTGTACTTGTGACAGGCACCGAGCAGGAACAGCACGAGCAGCAGGAAGCGCTTGGGCATATCCCGAACCTAAGCACGAAATTCACGCCCGCAAACGCTGCAGAAGCGACAACTGACCGAGCGCGCTTGCCACAGCGGCCTCGACGCGCAGGATCGGCGCGCCCAGCGACACGGGCGTAAATCCGCGCGCCACCAGCGTCTCCAGCTCGCGGTCGATCCAGCCGCCCTCGGGGCCGATCGCGAGCACGGTCGGCTCGACGCGCGCGATCGCCTTCTCGATCGGCGGCGCGCTGGGATGCGCGACGAGACGCAGGCCGGCCGGCGCGGCGAACCGATCGTGGAGCAGCGCCATCAGCCGGTCGTGGAGCGTGATCGTCGGGATGTGCGTCGTCGCGCCTTGCTCCGCACCGAACCGCGCCGCGAGCGCCATCGCCGCCGGATCGAGGCGCGGCGAGCGCAGATACGACTTGTCGACGCGCCATGCGTTCGTCAGATCGATGCGCTTGACCGCAAACGATGCCGCGATCTCGAGCGTGCGCGTGATGACCTTCGGCCGCGGCACGGCGAGAACGAGCTCGACATCCCACGGGCCGGGCGCCGCGCCCTCGAGCGTGACCTCGAGCGTGTAGGCGCTGCCGTCGTCGTTGACGATCCGCGCGTTGCCGGCGCGGCCGCCGAGCTCGCCGGCGCGAATCGAATCGCCGACCTGCACGCCGAGCACGGTCCTCAGATGATGCGCACGGCGATCGGCGATCACGAGGCGGCCACCGCTGAGCTCCGCGGGCTCGAACAACAGGAGGTTCACGCGCCCAGCGTACCGCGGTAGGGTCCGTTCATGCCGTTCTTCCAGGAGCCGCCCCGCCTCGGCAACCAGTTCGACGACGATCCGATGCTCCCGAGCTGGGTCGCGCGGCACATCCCGGAGGCACATGTCGGCGAGGTCACGACCGAGCTCCACGAGCTGGGCGCGCTCGCGGCGGACCTCTACCCCAAGCAGCTCGCCGACCGGCTCAACGAGCCGCGGCTGACGCAGTGGGACGCCTGGGGAAATCGCATCGATCAGATCGAGGTGTCGCCGCTGTGGCAGGAGGCGCAGGTGCTCGCCGCGCGTCACGGCATGGTCGCGGCCGGCTACGAGTCGCGGCTCGGCATCGCGGCGCGCACGCACCAGTTCGCGATCGTCCACGTGCTCGGACCGTCGCTCGACATCTACAGCTGCCCGCTCGCGATGACCGACGGCGCGGCGCGCACGCTGATGGCGTCGGGCAACCACGCGCTCGCCGATCGCTACGTGCCGAAGCTGACGTCGCGCGACCCGGCGCAGATGTGGACGAGCGGCCAGTGGATGACCGAGCGCACCGGCGGCTCCGACGTCTCGCAGTCCGAGACCGTCGCGCGCCTCGACGGCGATCAGTGGCGCCTCTACGGCACGAAGTGGTTCACGAGCGCGACGACGTCGCAGATGGCGCTGACGCTCGCGCGCCCCGACGGCAACCCCGAAGGCAGCCGCGGCCTCGCGCTGTTCCTCGTCGAGCTGCGCGAGGGCAACGGCCGGCTGCGCAACATCCAGGTCAACCGCCTCAAGGACAAGCTCGGCACGCGCAAGGTGCCGACCGCGGAGCTGACGCTCGACGGCACGCCCGCGACGATGGTCGGCGCGGCGTCCGATGGCGTTCGCCAGATCACGCCGATGCTGTCGATCACGCGCACGTGGAACGCGATCAGCGCCGTGTCGGCGATGCGCCGCGGCCTCGCGCTCGCGCGGGACTTCGCCCGCCGCCGCAAGGCGTTCGGTGCGCTGCTGATCGACAAGCCGCTGCACGCCGATACGCTCGCGTCGCTCGAGGCGGAGTACGCGGCCGCGTTCTGTCTCGCGTTCCGCTGCGCGCAGCTGCTCGGCGAGCCGACCGAATCGCCGCTCGCGCGCGCGCTGATCCCGATCGCGAAGCTGACGACGGGCAAGCAGGCCGTCGCGGTGTGCTCGGAGGCGATCGAGGCGTGCGGCGGCGCCGGCTACGTCGAGGATACCGGGCTGCCACGCATCCTCGCCGACGCGCAGGTGCTGCCGATCTGGGAAGGCACGACGAACGTGCTCTCGCTCGATACGCTGCGTGCGCTCGCAAAGGGCGGCGCGATGGAAGCGGTGATCGCCGAGGTCGAGGCCTGCGCGGCGGCGGCGACCGATGCGTCGCTCGCCAGGCCGGTCGAGGTCGCGCGGTCCGCGGTGCGTCACGCGGCGGCGTGGGTCGCCGAGGCGATGAGCGCACCGGATCGACTCGAGGCGGGGGCGCGCCGTTTTGCGCTGACGCTCGGCCGGTCGCTCGAGCTCGCGCTGCTCGCGCGCCATGCGCAGTGGTGCCTCGATCATCCGCTCCCCGCCGCGGGGCTCAAGGGCCATGGTCCGCGCACGGCGGCCGCGGCGCGGCGGTTCGCGCAGAGCGCGATCGACCTCGTCGGCGACGCGTCGCTCGACGACACCAAGCTGCTCGCATAAAAAAAAGCCGCCTTGCGGGCGGCTGGGTTGCTGGCGCCTGTGGCGGCCTCGCGTCGGCTAGTAGCCCGGCGCGGGACCCGGGGGCGGGCCGGCCGGCGGCTGACCACCCGGAGGCGGCGGCGCACCCATTTGGCCACCCGGCGGCGGCATCTGACCCGCGGCCGGCATCGCGCCGTTGCACTGGTAGTGGACGCGCCATGCGGTGGCAGTGCGCGTCGACTGCACGCCGGAGCTCGTCTGATCCGACGTCGTCGTGCGGCCGCTGCGCGAGGTCTGATCGACCGCGGAGCTGTCCTGGCGCGAGTACGTGTCGGTGCCGATCGCTTCCTCGCCCTGCTGGACGATCGTGTAGTTGTTCGGCCCGCACTGCGCAGACATCTGGTTCTGCGCGTCCTCCATCGCCTTGCCGCGATCGCCTTGCAGCTCGAGGACGCCGCCCTGCGGGGTCTGCTGGATGAGGCGCGCGCTTCCGCACGCGGCCAGCGCCATGATCAATCCGAGTGATGCCTTGCGAAGCATGTGTTCCCTTCTCCGTTGACGGCCCTAAGCCACCGCGACGGTAGCGTAGGGGCGGGCGGGACGGCAATGGTACGCTGCGCCAGATGGCGTCGGTCGACTCGCGCATCGAGCAGGTGACCGTCTACGCGCGCGGCGCGGCGGTGCGGCGCGTGGCGAGCGCGAGCGGCCCCGGGATCGTGCGCGTGGCAGGTTTGCCGGTTGCTGCGATCGACGACACGGTGCGCGTCGAGGTCGAGGGCGGTCCGGTCGCGATCAGCGTGCGCGTCGCGGTGGATGCCGTTGCCGAAGGCGCTTCGGAGCAGTCCGCGGAGCTGCGCGCGGCGCGGCGGCGCGAAGCGATCGCGACGGCGGAGGTCGTGCGGCTCGAGACGGCGCTCGATCGGCTCGCGAGGGCGCCGGTCGTCGTCGACGACGAGGGCGAGGAGCCGGCGGCGTGGGCCGCGGTCGTCGCGGCGCGCAAGAGCGTCGTCGAGATGCGCGCGGCGCGCGAGGCAGCGCTGCGGACGTCGCTCGCGGCGGCGCGGCGCGAGCTCGATGACGCGCACCGCGCCCACGAGGTCATCGCGATGCGCGAGGCGCTCCAGGGCAACGCGCACGAGGCGAAGGCGCACGAGCTGCGCAAGCACGTCGAGATCGAGCTGGTGGGCAGCGGAGCCGCGACGCTCCACGTCGAGTATCAGGTCGCGGCCGCGCGGTGGGCGCCGTCGTACGTCGCGCGGCTCGACGGAGAAGCGGCGCGGTTCGAGCTGCGCGCGGTCGTCGCGCAGGACAGCGGCGAGGACTGGCGCGGCGTCGCGCTGAAGCTGTCGACGGCGGAGCCGGCGCGGTTCTCGCAGCTGCCCGAGCTCGCGGCGCAGAAGATCGGACGCAAGCAGCCCGAGCCGGCGAAGAAAGGCTTTCGCGCGGCGCCGACCGGCGCAGACGCGCTGTACGCCGACTACGAGCGGATGTGGCCGCGCCCCGCGGTGGCGTTCGGCGGCGAGGCCGTGCTTCGCGAGTCGACGTACGAGGGCCGCGCACCGAGCGCACCGGAGGAAGCGTTCGCGCAGCAAGTCTGGGACGAGGACAGCTCGCACGCGAGGGGCTACCCCGCCGCCGAGTCGCCGATGCCGGTCGCCGCGGCCCCGATGCCCGCCGCCGCGCCGATGGCGATGCGCAAGCGCGGCGGTGGGCCGCTCGGTGCGATCGGCGGTGCGCTCGCCGGGGCCGCGCAGAACATCGCGCGCCCGTCGACCGGCCGCGCATCGGCGCCGGCGCCCGGCGGTGGCGGTCCCGCGGATTTCCGTGCGCGCGCCGAGCCCGTGCCCGCCGCGCCGCAGGCGCGCCTCGACTACGGCAACCTCGTGATGGCGCCGCCGAGCTCGCCCGAGCGCGGCAAGCTGATCGCCGCGCCCGCGCCGCTCTCCCGAGGAGCCGCCCGCGTTGCCGAGTCGCTCGCGAAGGTGATGCAGCTCGCGCTGCCGCCCGGCCATGCCGACGAGTGGGATCACACGTACGACTTCGCGTTCGCGAGCGACGGCGCGGTCGATCTCGCGAGCGACGGCGCCTGGCACTCCGTCGCGCTAACGTCGCGCGCCGGCACCGCGCAGCTGCGTCACGTCGCGGTGCCGCGCGAGCAACAGGATGTGTTCCGCATCGCGGAGGTCGAGAACCCGTTCGACGGCCCGCTGCTGCCCGGACCGATCGACGTCTACGATCGCGGTCAGTTCCTCGTCACGAGCGAGGTCGACTACACGCCGCCCGGCGGCCGCGTCGCGATCGGCCTTGGCGTCGATCCGCAGGTCAAGATCGCGCGCAACGCCGAGTTCCGCGAGGAGGCGGCGGGCATGCTGCGCGGCGCGCTGCGCCTGTTCCACGTCGTGACCGTCGACATCGAGAACGTGTCGCCGCGCGCGGTCGACGTCGAGGTGCGCGAGCGCGTGCCCGTGACGCGCGAAGGCGACGACGATCTCGAGGTCACGCTCGGCAAGATCGATCCGGCGTGGGAGGCGTGGGCACCCGCGCCCGCGTCGCCGGGCGAGCCGAAGCTTCGCGGCGGTCACCGCTGGCGCATCACCGTGCCGCCGGCGGGCAAGAAGCAGCTGCGCGCCGGCTACGAGGTGCGCATCCCGGCGAAGGCCGAGCTCGTCGGCGGAAACCGGAGGGAGCCGTGATCGCGATCGCGCAGGTCACCGTGCTCGAAGACCGCGCGGCGATCACGCGGCGGGGCACCCTCAAGCTCACCGCGGGCCAGCAGCGGCTCGTGATCGATCGCGTCGCGCCGGTGCTCGCCGACAAGACGCTGACCGCGACGTGCAGCGGCGCGCGCGTGCTCGATGTTCGCTGCGAACGCTACGTCGCGCCGTGGCGCGAAGGCGCCCCGGCCCAGGCGACATCGCTGCGCGAGGAGCTGACCGCCGTCGAGGCGAAGCTCGCCGCGGCTCGCGTGCGCGCGCAGGTCGCCCGCGCCGAGTCCGATGCGCTCGCCCAGCTGCTCGAGGCCGCGCTCGCCGATCTCGCGGCCGCCGCCGCGCGCGGGCAGGGCGCGCCGACCGCGCAGACCGACCTCGCCGACCTCGACGCCCGCGACGCCGCCGCGCGCGCCCGCCGCGTCGATGCGGAGCTCGAAGCCGAGGACCTCGCCGCCGTCGCCGAGCGCGTCGCCCACCGTCTGCGCACCGCCGAGACCGAAGCCGGCGAGCAGGCCGCGCGCCTCGTGATCGATGTGATCGCCGACGCCGCGCCAGGTGCCACGATCGACGCCACGCTCACCGCGAGCTACATCGTCCCCGGCGCCGCGTGGCGTCCGTTCCACCGCGCGACGCTGCAGCGCGACGCCGGCAAGCTCGACTGGCAAACGACCGCGTGCGTCTGGCAGGCGACCGGCGAGGACTGGACCGACGTCGAGCTGCACTGCTCGCTCGAGCGGCCATCGCTCGGTGTCGAGCCGCCGGATCTCGTCGACGACGAGCTGCGCTGGCGCCGCCGTCCCGAGACCGTCGTCGTCGAGGCGCGCGAGCAGGAACACCACACGACCGGCCTCGGCGCACTCGAGGTCCCCGGCATCGACGACGGCGGCCTCGGCCTCCGCCTCTCCGCGCAGCGCGTCTCGGTCAAAGCCGACGGCACGCCGCATCGCGTCCCGGTCGCCGCGTTCTCGACGACCGCGCAGGTCTCGCTCGTCGCGATCCCGCTGCGCTCGACCGCGGTCCACGTGCGCGCGCGCTTCGTCAACACGAGCACCACGCCGCTGCTCGCCGGCCCGGTCGATCTCATCATGCAGTCCGGCTACGTCGGCCGCGCCGAGATCGGCTTCGTCGCGCCGGGCGAGAAGGCCTACCTCGGCTTCGGTCCCGACTCCGAGCTGCGCGTCCATCGCACCGAGACGCGCGATCGCGACAACGCCGGCATCCTCGGCTCGTGGAACGTCGAGACGGTGCGCGTCGCCGTGCGCCTCTCGAACCTCGGTGCTCACAAGCGCGACGTCACGGTCACCGAGCGCGTCCCGATCTCCGAGGTCGAGCAGGTCGAGGTTGTCCCCTCCGCCCCCGACGCCTACATGCTCGACGAGGGCGACGAGATCACGCAGGTCACCGCGCGCGCGTTCGACGATCGCGGCCTCGTCAGCTGGTCGGTCGAGCTCGCGCCGCTCGGCCGCCGCGCGGTCACACTCGAGTACAAGGTGAAGTCGCAGAAGAGCGTCGCAGGCGTCTAATCGTGGTCACCGAGATGTTTGCCAACCGCGTGCGCAAGAACGCACGCCACCTCGCCAAGTGGGCGAAGCGCGAGAACGTCACGTGCTGGCGCGTCTACGACCGCGACATCCCCGAGGTCCCCGTCACGCTCGACAGCTACGAGGGCGCGCTCGTGCTCAACGACTACCGCATCGACCCCGGCGACGACGCCTGGCTCGACGCCCTCGCCACCGCCGCGCGCGCCGCGCTCTCCGTCGAGGACGTCTTCATCAAGCGCCGCGAGCGCCTCACCCACCGCGAAGGCGATCAGTACGAGCGCCAGGCCAACCGCGGCGCCTGGCGAACCGTCCAGGAAGCGGGCAAGCGCTTCCGCGTCAACCTCTCCGACTACATCGACACCGGCCTCTTCCTCGACCACCGCATCACACGCATGCGCGCCGCGGGCGAGCCCTGCGCGACAATGCTCAACCTCTACTGCTACACGGGCGCCTTCTCCGTCCACGCCGCCGCCGCCGGCATGAAGACGACCTCGGTCGACCTCTCGAACACCTACCTCGACTGGGCGCGCGAGAACCTCGAGCTGAACGGCCTCGCGGGCGAGATCATCCACGCCGACGTCCGCGGCTTCCTCGCCGAAGCCCGCCGCCAGAACCTCCGCTGGGACCTCACCGTCGTCGACCCGCCGACGTTCTCCAACAGCAAGCGCATGCAATACACCTGGGACATCCAGCGCGACCACGCCGCCCTCCTCGCCGACGTCCTCGCCGTCACCAACAAGGTCGTCTGGTTCTCGACGAACGCCAAGCGCTTCAAGCTCGAGCTCGACCACCCGGGCCTGGTCGACGAGACGTTCGCGACGACCCCGCCCGACTTCCGCCACAAACCCCACCGCGCCTGGCGAATCCAGCTAGCGTAGCGCGCGAAGCACGCCGTCCGCGGCCGCCTCGACGCGCACCTTGAAGTCCGCGAGCCCGCGATCGATCGCCGCGAGGTCACTCGCGGACGGCGCGAGCAGCGGCCGGTGCGCGAGCATCCGCTGCAGCCGCTGCGTGATCGCGTGCGTGCGCTCCAGATCCGCGGGCGCGCCGTACGCCCGCAGCCGCGCGAGCAACCCCGCAAACCGCGCGTCACCCTCATCATCGCGCCAGCGCACGCCACTCGCCTCGTGCGCGAGCGCACCTGCATACACGGCGCGGTTCGACGCATCCCCGACGAGCACGCCATCGAGCAGCAGCTCGACGCCGATATGCGCAACTGCCCGCCGCGGTCCGCGCGCGCAGCCCAGCCGCTCGAGCCGCTCGCCGAGCTCGCGCATCAGCCCGAGCACGACGGGTAGCCCGTGAAACCGCGCGTCGGTCGCATGGTGATGATCGATGCCGGCCGCGACGTCGGCATCGGTCGGCTCGTCGAGCCGCGCGCGGATCATCGTCGCGAAGTCGGGGAGCATCGCGCCGAGCACGACGCCGGGGGCCGGCGACTGCCAGCTCGCGACAACGGCGTGCCCGAAGAAGTTCACTCGGTGCTTGTAGCACTCGTCGCGCCCCGCGCCGATTCGCGAGACATCCGTCGCTGTCTGCCGGCACAACGTCCGCTGCACCTTTCGGCCGCAGACTCTTCTTGGCGCGCGAGCGCGGCGTGTGCGGTGAGCGAACGCCTGCAGACGGTCGCCGGATCGCAACGCGACGGTGGACCCTGTCGCTATCGGGGCTCGGCGATCTCGTACGAACCGCGGTTCGAACATGGGTTCGTACGGATTCCTGGGCCCCTGTGACGATCCGACACGAATGCCGATACGAATGGCGATTCGTATGAAGTTCCTGGGGGAGGCATCCGACGTGTGCGTCGTGGATGTGTGCGAGCGCAGATGTATCGATCGCCGGAGGGCGCGGTAGCATCGCGGCGTGCGCTACGTCGTCGGCATCGACCTCGGCACGCAGAGCTGCAAGGCCGTCGTGTGCGACGAGGCGTTGGGTATCGTCGGCGCGCACGCGGTGCCGGTGGCGACGCGCTTTCCGCAGCCGGGCTGGGCCGAGCAGGATCCGCGCGCGTGGGAAGCGGCGCTCGAGTCCGCGGTTGCCGGCGCGTTGCGGGGACTCAATGCGAGCGCCGTGGCGGCCATCGCGATCGCGGGGCAGCTCGACGGCTGTGTGGCTGTCGACGCGGCGGGCGAGCCGCTGCACGCCGCGCTGATCTGGCAGGACCGGCGGGCGACCGCCGAGACGCAGGAGAGTCCGCTCGACGTGACGGGGCAGGTCGCCGACGCGAGCCACATGGCGCCGAAGATCGCGTGGCTGCGCAAGGCGCTCGCGAACGCGCCGCAGCTCGCGCTGTCGCTCGACTCGACCGCGGCGGCGGCGCGGGCGGGGCAGCCGGCGCGGTTCCATCAGCCGGTCAGCTACCTGGTGTCGCGGCTGACGGGTGCGCACGTGCTCGATCCGTCGCACGCGTCGACGACGCTGCTGTACGACCTGCGCGGCGGCGCGTGGAGTGCCGCGGAGCTCTCGCGCTACGGCATCGCGGACGATCAGCTGCCCGCGATCGCACCCGCGACCAGCATCGCGGGCACGCTGCGCCGCGAGCTCGCGGGAATCGCGGCGGGCACGCCCGTCGCCGTCGGGACCGGCGATGACTTTGCGACGCCGCTCGGCGCCGGCGCCGTGAGCCCCGGGCCGCTGCTCGTCACGCTCGGGACGGCGGAGGTCGTCGGCACGATCGCGGCGAGCGCGGTGCTCGATCGGACGCCGCCGTCGCCGATGGTCGAGACGCACGCGTATCCGACCGGCGCGTTCTTCGTCGAGAATCCGGGGTGGCTGTCGGGCGGCGCGGTCCGCTGGGCGACGCGCATGCTCGGGCTCGCGAGCGATGCGGAGCTCGATGCGCTCGCCGCGCAGGCGCCGCCTGGTGCGGATGGCGTGACATTCGTGCCGGCGCTCGCGGGCGCGATGACGCCCGTGTGGGACCCCCAACGGCGCGGCGCACTGCACGGTCTCGCCGCGTCGCACGATCGGCCGCATGTCGCGCGCGCGGTGCTCGAAGGGCTGGCGTTCGCGTGTCGCGACGTCGCGGAGCGGCTCGCGCAGCTCGGGCTGCCGCATCGCGAGGCGCTCGTGCTCGGTGGCGGGACGCACAGCGCGCTGTGGCTGCAGATCCGCGCCGATGCGCTGGGCATTGCGCATCATGTCGCGGCGCGCTCCGACTCGTGCGCGATCGGAGCGGCGATGATCGCGAGCGTCGCGGCGGGGATCCATCGCGACCTCGCGGCCGCCGCCGCAACCGCACCGCCGCGGCGCGCGGTCATCGAACCAGCGGCAAATCTCGACGCGGCGTATGCGCTGTATCAGATGCGGAACCGCAGCACTTCGTAGGCCTCCGCGTACTGGAAGCCGCTGAGGCGACCCATCGCGCGCGCGAGGTCCTTGCTGCTCTCGAGGTCGAGCTTGGGGAGCTGCGACTGGTGGCAGGCGATCGCGGCGAGCTTGGTGTCCATCGTGTCCGTGATGTTCACGAAGCACTGGCCGACGCAGCGCGACTGGGCGTTCATCTCCGGCGAGGAGAGGTAGGCGATCAGGTCGCACGGGGCGCGGCGCATCGCGGAGATCGTCGCGGTGTGGACGAGGCCGTGGTCGAAGTGGAGGTCGGTCTTGCCGTGGGTGATCACGAGGTCGGGCTTGAGGTCACCGATCAGGTGATCGAAGCGGCGGACGAGCTCGTACATCGGCACGTCCTCGACGCGACACTCGCGGTTCTCGTTGATCAGCAGGAACTCGGCGCCCAGGGTTTCGGCGCCGCGGCGGGCCTCCTCGACGCGCTGGTTGCTGTTCGATGGACAGCTGACGACGGCCATCGTCACCTTCGCACCTTCCTTGACCAGTCGCGCGATCATCCCGCCGGCGCCAATTTCCATGTCGTCTGGGTGAGCGCCAAAAGCAATGACGCGACCGCCTGAATTCCGGATCATCGGGAGACCTCCTCGGCGCGGCCCCAGAGGATCTGACGAGCCTCCGGACCGCAATTGAACAGCAGATCGATAAAGCCCAGGTGCGAGACGAAGCCGACGCGTGGGTAGCGCTGCGCGTACTGCGGGTGGCGGAACTGCTGCCACATCACGCCGATGCCGGCGTCCTTGAACGCGGTCTCGTCGAGATAGCCGGTCGAGCCGCCCGAGCCCGAGAGGTAGAGCTTGGCGCCGACCTTCTTGCACATGTCGATGATGCGGTCGGTCTTCTGACCGGTGAGGCCGAGCGTCGACGCGCGCGTGATCGGGCGCGTGATGCCGAGCCAGGTGCGCGCGAGATCGAGCATGTGCAGATCGAGATCGATCAGGCGGTCCCAGCGGCGCGTGAAGACGTCGTGGAGGTCGCCGGCGTAGTCCTTGAAGAACGGTGTCTTGCCGTAGTGAATCTCGAGCGTGCGCCACGCGCGGTGCTGCCAGTGATGGCGGCCGGTCGCGCTGTTGTCGATGCGCTTGTCGAGGACGGTGTCGCTCTGCGCACCTCGTAGCAGCGGGACCGTCAGCCAGGTCGCGCCGCAGTTGATCTTGACGCGCTGGCGATTGATGTAGTTCTGGGCCTCGTACTGCAGATCGTCCATGACGACGAACACGTCGGCCTTGGCGATCTTGTCGAGATAGCCCAACCACGGGAGGAAGTGAGGCTGGTGTGCAGCGACGATCATTTCGCAGCTCCGACCTTCTTCGGGGCACCGCGCGTCTCCCAGCTCGAGCTATCGAGCGTGAGCAGGCCGAGCGGCGTCAGGATGATGTACGCGGCCGGCATCATGACGGCCATCGGGAGGAACGACAGCGGGTGCACGCGCAGCCACGGCGGCAGCCGCCGGATCGACGGCGCGAAGTAGTAGATGCCGCCGAACAGCGCGATCACGGCGCAGTGGAACATCACGAGCTGGAAGAACTGCCCGTTGACGAGGTGCGTGACGATCAGGAACGGATAGATCAGCAGCAGCGCGAGCATCGACAGGTACTGCACGCACATCAGCGGGTGCAGCCGCCACGCGTCGGCCGTGAAGATGATGAAGTCGACGATGTTCGAGCGCTTCCAGCGCAGCTGCTGGTTGAAGTAGGTACGCAGCGTCTCCTGTGCCTTCGTGAAGCACAGCGCGTCCATGTTCATGCGTGTCTTGTAGCCATGCTTGACGATCAGGTGCGTGAGGTAGCGGTCCTCGCCGTACTTGATCGGGATCCCGAAAATCGAACGATCCTCGAGGATCGGCTCGAGGTCGATGAGCACCTTGCGGCGGTACGCGGTGAGACAGCCCGAGAGACAGAGACAACAATCGAGGCCGCGCTCGAGGTTCTTCAGGTGCTCCTGGCCGAAGTAGTACTTGACCGTCTGCATGCGCGTGAGCCAGTTCACGTTCGGGTTCGAGACATGAACGCGGCCGCCGACCGCCGCGATCTTCGGCGAGACGAAGCCAGCGACGAGCTCGCGCACTGCCTTCGGGTGGATGATCACGTCGGAGTCGACCGAGACGATGATCTCGGACTTCGACTCGCGCACGGCGTGGTTGATGCCCTTGCGCTTGCCCATGTTGTACGGGTTGCGCAGCACCGTGACGTTCGGGAACTCCTTCGCCGCCTTGAGCGCCCACTCGTACGAGTCGTCGGTCGAGCAGTCGTCGACGACCGTGACGTTGAGCTTCTCGGACGGGTACTCGAGCTTCGTGAACGCCTTGATCGTGTCGTAGATCGACTTGCCCTCATTGAAGAGCGGCACGACGATCGTGACGGTGGGCTCGTAACCTTCGATCTTCTTCGCAAGTTTCTTGCGGTTGACGATCGTGAGGTAGAGGCCGAAGACGTACCTGTTCAGGAAGACGATGAAGATGAACAGGTAGATCGGAAACGCACGCACGATGGAGGCGGACTACAGCAAGACAAGTGCCTGATAGCCGATCGCAATAGTTCGATGGCTTACGCGTCTGGTGAGGCGCGCGATCGACGTACATGCGCTCCGACGACACAACCAGAAAGGTCATTCGCCCACTCGGATCGCGCATTTACGACGGTGGTAGATGTCTTGCAGAAGTCGCCTGGCGATGGCGACTACGATTATTGGACTCGGTATCGATCCCCAGAAGCCGAAGGGCGACCCGGAAGGGGAGCCGCGGCTGGAGGTTGTTCGGCAGGGAATCGTTCCGCTGCCCAAGCCGGAGCAGCCGAACGAGCCCGCGCAGATGCCCAGCGTGATCGTCGACCTCACGGACGACTCACCGGCGAAGCGCCGTGCTCGTCGCAAGTGGCAGACCTATGACGATATCGGGCTGCCGCCGCCCGACCACGAGCCCGCCAAGCATGACGAGGCCGGCCCCGCGCCGTCGGTCGTGCACAAGGTGGCGTCCAAGCTGATCGTCTCCACGTATCGTCTGATGGGCTTCGGCATCCTGACGATCATCGTTGTCGCGCTCGTCAGCTACATCGCCACCACGCTGTTCTATTACGGCAGCCACAGCTGGATGGTGCCGACCGCGATCTCGACCAGTGACGAGAAGGTCGTGCAGATGCGCAGCGAGCTCGCCGCGCAGCAGAACAACCGCGACAAGATCGCGGCCGACCTGACGAGCATCGACAAGGCGATCCTTGCCGAGCGCGCGTTCCAGAACGAGTACGCGAAGGCGATCGCGGCGGACGTCGAAGGCCGCAAGATGTCGCTCGAGAAGGTCCGCGAGCTCGCGGGCACCGCGGCGTCGACGCGCAGCGAGATCCGCAGCGCCAATGACGAGTTCGCCTCGACCGAGCAGAAGCGCGCGGACGAGGAGTACAAGGCGGGCCTCATCGATCGCAACGGCATGATCCAGCACAAGC
>JAFAOG010000105.1 GCA_019237945.1 Deltaproteobacteria bacterium
TGGAGGATGCCGCCGAGGAACGTGAAGTCCTTCTTCGACCACATCACCGTCAGCGTCAGGCCGCCGAACACCGCGATGCTGATCAGCGCGGACTCGAGCAGGATCGAGCTCGCCTCCGACGCGGTGAAGTGACGGAACAGGATCCACAACAGCGGCTGCAGCAGCAGCGCCTCGGCGAGCGGCGACAGGAACAGCGCGAGGTACTGCGCGTTCTTCGACGAGTCGCTCATCGCGAGGTGGCGCGCGAACATCTTCACGCCCATGAAGCCGAGCAGGACGAGCAGCCAGTTGAAGCCGCCGCCGAGCGCGAACCGCGAGAACGACAGGCTGAACGCCGTCGCGTAGCGCATGATGCCGGCCGTCATCACGACCCACAGCACGAGGGCGACGCCGAGAGTCGAGTACGTCCGCTTGAGGAACGCGAGTCGGTCACTCACGCCGAGCGTGGCAACCGCACCTTCGATCGGGCGACGACGAGCAGCAGATTGTGCAAAGGCCATGGCAATCCCCTTGTTTCGCCTTCTTTTGTAGCACGGTCAGCGCGGCCGCGAAGTCCCGCATCCGTGGAGGCGGCCGGTACGTACAAGGGCAACCGGAGCCCACGTCACGGACATTCCGACGGTTTGGGCGCTCAGCGTGTCCGTTTCGACGCGGGCGGGGGCGATCCGGCCGGCGCTGCCGTCGTCGGACCAGGGGACTTCCCACTCGGCGCGCGGGCCGGTGAACACGCCACGGCGCTCCGGCGAAGCGTGCTCGGAGAGTCGACCTACCGAGATGACCAGGTCGCCACGGTCGGAGACGCAGCGGAGCGCATCGATGCTGGTCGTGACCTCGGAGCGGCGCACCGGGTAGCGGATCTCGCGCTCGGCGAGGTAGCGCGCGCGGCGCGAGGACAGGTCGCACGCGACGACCCACCAGCCGAGCCGGCCGCCGGTGCGCACGGCGACGCGCCAGAGCAGCTCGGCGTACGACGCGCGGATCAGCGGGATGCCGGCGATCTGGAGGTTGTCGACGTGAAATGCGAACAGGCTGACGCGGGCGCGGCCGTCGTCATCGAGCTCGAGCTCGGCGGTGCGCGGGATGACGAGCGCGCGCGGATGGAAGTAGCCGTCGAGCTCGACGGTCGCGCGTTCGGTGCCGGAGAACCGCATCTACGTGACGGCGTACAGTACCGCGAGCGACGCGACGAGCGATGGGATCGTCACCAGGAGACCGACGCGCACGAACATCGCGAGCGGCACCGGCACGGCCGCGCGGCGCAGCGAGTGCAGCCAGAGCAGGCCGGCGAGCGAGCCGATCGGCAGGATGCGCGGGCCGAGGTCGCCGCCGACGAGCGCGGCATAGATGAAGCGTGACGGGGCGCCCGCGAGCGCGAGCGAGTGGACGAGCGCCATCGGGTGGTTGTTGATCAGTGCCGAGCCCGCGGCGCCGACCGCGCCGATCGTCGCGAGCGGGGCCGGCGAGCGTGCATAGAGGGATGCGAGCGCCTCGGCGACGCCCGAGCGGGCGAGCGCGGTCGCGAGCACGAGCATGCCGAACACGAACGGCACGAGCTCCCAGCTGATGCCCTTGTTCACCGCGCGCAGCGGGACGCCGGCGCCGATCGTGACCGCGACGCAGGCGAGCGCGGCCGGCGCGGCGACGATCCACAGCGGCAGATCGAGCGCGGCGAGCACGGGATAGCTGGCGATCGAGCACGCGGTGATCGCGAGGACCACGCGCGCGGCAGGTCGCAGCGGCGGCAGCACGGGCCACTCGCCGAGCGCGGGCGCCTCGTCGGCAAGCGGGCGGCGAAAGCACCAGGCGAGCATCAGGTACGCGACGATCGAGCCGGCGAGCGCGACGGGAATCATGTGCAGCGCGTACGCGTTGAAGCCGATGCCGGCGCGCTCGGCGACGACGAGGTTCATCGGGTTGCCGGTCGCGAGCGGCGCGACGCCGGCGGCGACGAACGCGCAGAACGCGAACGGCACGAGGAACCGCGGGTTGCGGATCGGATACACGGTCCGCAGCAGCGCGAGCACGACGGGCGTGACGAGCAGGATCGCGGCGTCGTTCGACAGCAGCGCGGCCGTCAGCGCGGAGAGGATGTAGACGAAGCGAAACGCGCGGCGCACCGGCGCACGCGTGCGCGGCTCGATCAGCGATGCGAGCTTGTCGAAGATGCCGAGCTCGGCGGCACAGGCGGTCGTCGCCATCAGCCCGAGGATCGTGACAAGCGGCCGCCACAGATCCTTGGCCGCATTCGTGACGTCCGGAGTCCGGACCGCCCCACCTGCGAGCGCGATCGCCACGCCGGCCGCCGCCCCGGCCGCGGGAGCCCAGGCATTTCGCCATCCCAGCGCGACGACGAGTGCCGCCGCCATCGCGAGGGCCGGGACGACCATACGACACGGTACCACCAGATCGAAGGCGCTCTCGGCGCGTTGGTAGCGGGCATGAAGACGTTCGGGCGATTCCTTCTCGGTGCGAGCTTGTTGTCGGCAGCGTGTGCGGGGTCGGAGCCCTCCGCGAAGGAGCCGGCGCAAGCGCCACCCGCGGCGCAGACGGAGATGGACAAGCGGATGGCCGCGCTCAAGCCGGCGAAGCTCGAGAAGGCGGGCAAGCTCGACGACCTCGACAAGAAGATCGTCGACTACTTCACGCGCACGCAGACGCGGCGCTCGTATCTGATGACGGACAAGCCGCTGTATCAGCCGGGCGAGACGATCTGGCTGCGCGCCGATGTGCGAATGACCGGCACGCTCAAGGGCACGGCGACCGGTGCGTCGCTCTCGCTGATCTCGCCGCGCGGTGCGGTCGTCGCGCAGAAGCGCGTGATGGTCACCGATGGCGTCGCGCAGAACGACTTCGCGCTCGCGGCCGACATCGAGGGCGGCGAGTACACGATCCAGCTCGCGGCCGATGACGGCACGCAGGACTCGAAGAAGATCATCATCAACACGTACGAGGCGCCGCGGCTGCAGAAGACCGTCGAGCTGACGAAGAAGGCGTACGGCGCGGGCGACAGCGTCTCGGCGGCGATCGAGATCAAGCGCGCGACCGGCGAGGCGTTCGCGAATCGCGACGTCACCGGTGTCGTCACCGTCGACGATGTCGAGGTCGCGCGGCTGCCGATCAAGACCGACGCCGACGGCAAGGCGATGGCGAAGTTCCAGCTGCCCGGCGCGATCGCGCGCGGCGACGGCCTCTTGACGATCATGGCCGACGACGGCGGCGTCACCGAGTCGATCCAGAAGCGCATCCCGATCGTGATGAAGTCGATCTCGATGTCGCTGTTCCCCGAAGGCGGCGACCTCGTCACCGGCGTGCCCGGCCGCGTCTACTTCATGGCGAAGACGCCGCTCGGCAAGCCCGCCGACCTCACCGGTCGCGTGATCGATGATCGCGGCATCGTCGTCGCGAAGCTCGAGTCGATCCACGACGGCATGGGCAAGTTCGAGCTGACGCCGATGGCCGATCGCACGTATCACGTCGAGATCGATCGCCCGGTCGGCATCGCGCAGAAGTTCGACGTGCCGTCGGCGAAGGAAGGCGGCTGCGTGCTGCGCTCCGTCGACGGCGGCAGCGCCGACAAGCTCCGCATCGCGACGATCTGCTCGAGCTCGCGCACCGTGCTCGTCGAGGTGGTGCTGCGCGAGAAGCGGCTCGCCGACGCGGCGGTCGAGGTCGAGGCGGGCAAGCCCACGCTCGTCGAGCTGCCGGTCGATGCCGATGCGCAGGGCGCCGTGCGCGTCACGCTGTTCTCGGCGAAGCAGGATCCGCTCGCCGAGCGGCTCGTCTATCACGGGCGCGGGCGCGACCTGAAGATCATGCTCGCGGCCGACAAGAAGCAGTACACGCCGCGCGATGGTGTGAAGCTCCATGTCCACACGACCGATGCGGCGGGCAAGCCGGTGAAGGCGAACGTCGGCGTCGCGGTCGTCGATGACACGGTGCTGTCGTTTGCCGACGACAAGAGCGCGAAGATCCTCGCGCACTTCTTCCTCGAGCCCGAGCTCGGCGCGACCGCGCAGGATCCGATCGAGGAGCCGAACTTCTACTTCGGCGGCAAGCCGGAGGCGCAGGCCGCGATGGATGCGCTGCTCGCGACGCGCGGCTATCGCCGCTTCGAGTGGCAGCAGGTGATGAACCCGCCGCCGCCGATCGAGGCGATGACCGAGACCACCGCGATGGAGCCCGGCGCCGCGATGCCGATGGACGAGGAGGACCTCAAGGCCGCGGAAGGCCCGCGCGCGATGCCCGCGCGTCCGATGCGCAAGGCGCCCGCCGGTCACGCCGGTGCGGCGGTGCCGCCACCGCCTCCCGCGCAACCGGCTGCCGACAAGGGCAAGCAGGAGGCGGAGCAGCCGCACGTGGCCGTGCGCCAGCTCGAGAAGGCCGACAAGGACGCCGCGAAGAACTTCGGCCGCGCGCGCCTCGCCGGCAACATCAAGGAGCTCGACGACGGCGAGGGCGGGGAGGGCCAGTGGGTCAACGGCGTCTCGCCGGTGCGCGTGTTCCCGGTGCCCGAGTACCCGCGCGGCTACGAAGGCCCGCGCAATGACTTCCGCGAGACGATCTACTGGAACCCCGCCGTGCAGACCGATGCCTCCGGCGACGCGACCGTCTCGTTCCCCGTCTCCGACGCCGTGACGTCGTTCCGCGCGACGGCGGAGGGCGTGTCGGCGAGCGGCCAGCCCGGCATCGGAGAGACGACGATCCAGTCGAAGATGCCGCTGTCGCTCGACGTCCACATGCCGGTCGAGGTCACGTCGGGCGACGAGATCAAGCTCCCGATCACGCTGACGAACGAGACCGATCGCGCCGTCGATGCCGATCTCCTCGCGCAGTTCGGTGCCGCGTTCAAGGTCGGCACGCAGCTGCCGCCGAAGCTCCACATCGAGCCGCACGCGAAGCAGTCGCTGTTCGTGCCGCTCTCGGTCGTTGCGACCGACGGCGATGCCGATGTGCATCTCGCGGTCGCCACGGCGGGCCTCGAGGACAAGCTCGACAAGAAGATCCACGTCGTACCGCTCGGCTTCCCGTTCGAGGCGTCGGCCTCGGGCACCGCGAAGGCCGGCGTGCGCGCGCACCACGAGATCGATCTCTCCGGGGCGCTCCCCGGCAGCATCAAGGCGACCGTGACGATGTATCCGTCGCCGCTCGCCGCGATGACGAAGGGCATGGAGGGCATGATCCGCGAGCCGGGCGGCTGCTTCGAGCAGACGTCGTCGACGAACTACCCGAACGTGATGGTGCTGTCGTACCTCGCGTCGAACGACGCGGCCGATCCGCAGCTCGTGCAGTCCGCGAACGAGAAGCTCGACCACGGCTACAAGCTGCTCACCGGCTACGAGACGCCGGAGAAGGGCTACGAGTGGTTCGGTCACTCGCCGGGCCACGAGGCGCTCACCGCGTACGGCCTCATGGAGTTCGCCGACATGGGCAAGGTCTACGAGGTCGATCACTCGATGGTCGAGCGCACGGCGAGCTGGCTCAACTCGCGCCGCGACGGCAAGGGCGGCTTCCTGCGCAGCGCCGAAGCGATCGATTCGTTCGGCCGCGCGAGCGAGACCACGACGAACGCCTACATCATGTGGGCGCTCTCCGAAGCGCACCGCAGCAAGGGCATGGACGCCGAGCTCGCGATGCAGCGCAAGAACGAAGCGTCGAGCGATCCGTATCTGCTCGCGCTCGCGACGAACACCGGCCTGCTGAACGGCAGCGGCACCGACGCCGTCAAGCGCCTCGCCGCGCTCCAATCCAAGGACGGCAGCTTCACGGGCGCCAAGGAATCGATCACGATGTCGGGCGGTGAGTCGCTCGCGATCGAGACGACGGCGCTGGCCACGCTCGCGTTCATCAAGGCCTCGCCGAACAGCGAGTACGAGCCGCAGATCCGCGCCGCCGTCGACTTCCTCAACAGCCACCGCTCCGGCTTCGGCGAGTGGGGCAACACGCAGGCGACGATCCTCGGCCTCAAGGCGCTGACCGCGTATGCGGAGCACTCGCGCCAGATGCAGGCGCCCGGCACCGCGACGCTGATCGTCAACGGCCAGCCCGCCGGCGCCGTCTCGTTCGACAAGGGCCGCAAGGACGCGCTCGTGTGGAACGACATCGCATCGCTGCTCAAGCCGGGCCGCAACACCGTCGAGCTCGAGCTCGCGGGCGGCGCGACGCTCCCCTACACGATCGCGATCGAGTACCGCAGCGCGAAGCCCGCCTCGAGCGAGCACAGCAAGGTCTACGTCTCGACGCAGCTCGCGAAGGACCACCTCAAGATGGGCGAGGGCGTCAAGCTGCGCGCGCACATCGAGAACCGCACGGCCGACGGCCTCCCGATGACGCTCGCGCGCATCGGCATCCCGGGCGGCCTGACGTTCCAGACCTGGCAGCTCAAGGAGCTCCGCGACAAGCACGTCATCGACTTCTACGAGACGCGTCCGCGCGAGGTGATCCTCTACTGGGGAGCGATGGCGCCGTCGTCGCACAAGGACATCGACCTCGACCTGCTCGCGCAATCGGCCGGCACGTACGAGTCGCCCGCGACGAGCGCCTATCTCTACTACACGGCCGAGGACAAGGCCTGGACCGCGCCGACGAAGGTCTCGATCGAGAAGTGACTCCCGCATACACTCGGCCGTATGGCGAAGACGGGGAAGCTCGAGTCAGCGGCGTTCACGATCGAAGAAGGGACCCTAACGCGAGTCGCCGACGGCTCGCGAGCCGTGTTCCGGTTCACCGCGCCCGCGCAGCGGCACGTACCGGAAGCGGGCTACGAGATCGACGTGTACATGATCCTGCACGACGCGCAGGGCCGCATCGTGCGCCGTCGCAGCGCGGAGCGTTCGATGATCGGCAACCGCGCGCAGTGGGTCCACGAGATCGACAACGACATCGTCGCAAACGCCGCGACGCTGACCTACAACATCCAGCATCGCGTCGATCACCGTCGCAAGATCGCGGCGGGCGAGCTGCCGCCGCTGCCGCCCGAAGCCGACGGCAGCGACTACTTCCGGTGGTTCTCTCCCGATCCGCGCACGCTCGAGGACCGGCTGATCAAGCTCGACATCAACTTCTGGGCGCGCCGCAGCTACTTCGAGCTCACGTACGGCCACACGCCGAAGATCGCAGCCGAGATGTGCCGCACCGACATGGAGATCGATCTGCTCGATGCCGACCAGAACGTGATCTTCCAGCGCACGTTCGGCACGAGCCTGCGCTACGGAAGGCCCGACTACAGCGACAGCTCGATCTCGATGGACCGCAAGGCGATGCGTCAGATCAAGTTCTTCGAGCTGCGCGGCAAGACCGAGATCAGCGCACTCGCGCAGCTCAAGATCGAGAACCTGGCGTCGGTCAGCGAGACGCCTTGATCTTCTTGATCTCGGCGATCAGCTCGGGGACCGCCTTCTCCCAGTCGGCGACGACGCCGTAGTCGGCCACCTGGAAGATCGGCTCGTCCTTGTTCTTGTTGATCGCGACGATCGTCTTGGAGCCCTTCATGCCGGCGAGGTGCTGGATCGCGCCGGAGATCGCGACGGCGAAGTAGAGGTTCGGCGCGACGATCTTGCCGGTCTGGCCGACCTGCCAGTCGGCGGGGACCATGCCGGCGTCGGTCGCGGCGCGCGAGGCGCCCATCGCGGCGCCGAGGAGGTCGGCGAGCTGCTCGAGGACCTTGAAGTTCTCGCCGTTCTTCATGCCGCGGCCGCCCGAGACGACGACCTTCGCGTCGCCGAGGTCGGGGCGGTCGGACTTCTGCGCGTCGATGTGGTCGAACGAGGCGCCGAGGGCGTTGATCTCGCCGGCGGGGGCCGACGTCACGCTGCCCGCGCTGCCGAGCTCACCGGCGGCCTCGAACTCCGACTGGCGGACCGTGACGCAGATGATCGGCGTCGTGATCTGGACCGTCGAGTACGCGTTGCCAGCGAGGATCGGGCGGACGAACGTGTCCTTGCCCTCGGACTTCGAGATGTCGGAGGCCATGCCCGCGTCGAGGAGCGCGGCGACGCGCGGCATCACGTCCTTGCCGGCGGACGTCGCGGTGGCCGAGACGACCGTCGCGTTGTTGTCCTTGGCGAGGCGCGCGAGGATCGGCGCGTAGGTCTCGGCAAGGTAGTGCTCGAGCTTGGCGTCTTCGACCGTGATGACCTTCGGCGCGTACTTCGCGGCGTTCGCACCGGCGCCGGCGGCACCGGCTCCGATGAGGACCGCGATCACCTCGCCGCCGTGGGCCTGCGCGGAGGCGCGGGCGAACGCGATGTTCGAGAGCGCGCTCGAGCGCAGCGTCGAGCCGGAGAATTCGCAGTATGCGAGGACGTTACCCATTAGAGCACCTTCGCTTCTTCGGCGAGCTTCTTCACCAGGGTGGGGATGTCGGCGACGATCTGGCCCGGCGGGCGCGGCGGCGGCAGCGTGACCGTCGTCTCGCGGATCACCGGCTTCGGCTCGGCGCCGTAGTCGGCGAGCTTCTTCGTCTCGAGCGGCTTCTTCTTCGCCGCCATGATGCCCTTGAGCGACGGCAGGCGAGCGCCTTCGCCCGAGTAGCCGAAGCTCGCGGGCGTGACGCCGTTCTGCACGGCCTTCGGCGACACGATGCGGAGGTCGACCGTGACGACAGCCGGCAGGTTGACCTTCTTGTACTCGACGCCGCCATCGACCTCGCGGCCGACCGTCAGCGTCTTGTCGGAGAGCGCGATCGACGCGGCGAACGTCGCCTGCGGCCAGCCGAGCTTGCCGGCGAGCATCTGACCGACCTGGTTCGCGTCGCCGTCGACGGCCTGCTTGCCCATGACGACGAGGTCCGGCTTCTCGGCCGCGATGATCGCGCTGAGGACCTTCACGACGACGAGCGAGTCGATCTCGCTGTCGTTCGCGACGACGTGGATCGCGCGATCGGCGCCCATCGCGAGCGTCGTGCGGATCTCCTTCGCGGCGTCGTCGGGTCCGATCGAGACGACGACGATCTCGCTGCCCGCGTTGCGGCTGGCGGCTTCGCCGTTCTCGGAGAGACGGAGCGCGGTTTCGACCGCGTACTCGTCGAACGTGTTGACGATCCAGGACGCGCCCGTCAGGTCGATGTGGCCGTCCTTGATCTTGGCCTTCTGCGTCGGGTCAGGGACCCGCTTCACGGGAACCAGGATCTTCATTTCGACTCCTTATGTGCTTCGAGACCGGTCGTGATCAGGGTGATGACCCAGTCGGCGGCGCGCACGATATCGAACTTCTTCGGACGCGCACCAGCGGCACCACCACCAAAGGGTTGTTTCGCGAGCACCCACGCGAGGGCGAGCTCGTCGAGCACGCCAAAGATCATGCGGGCCGCGATGTGAGCGGGAATCGCCTGCGTGAGGTCGCCTGACGCCTGCGCGGCCGTGATGATGCCGCCGAGCATGCGCAAGAAGTCCGCGAACGCAGGGTTCTCGTACTCCTTCATGAACTTGCTCGACTGCCGCAGCTCGATCGTCAGGACCTCGGTCGCGGCGGCCTCGTCGGCGCACTTCTGCAGGTATGTCCGGATGAACGCGCGCAGCTGCTCGCGCGGCGACTTGCCGGCGATCGCGGTCTGCAGCGCCTCGGTCAGCTCGAGCATGCGGCGCTCGAACAGCGAGATCAGCAGGTCATCCTTGCTCTTGAAGTAGAGGTAGATCGTCCCGTCGGCGACGCCCGCTTCCTTGGCGACATCGCTGACCTTCGCGGCGAAGAACCCGTGCCGCGCGAAGATGCGCTCGGCGGCAAACAGGATCCGTTCGCGCTTGTCGCCGCTGCCGGTTCGATCTGCCGCTGAATGAACCGTCATTCAGTGTAGGGATACGCTGCGTGACGCAGGGTGTCAAGCGGCCTCGTGCGGTTGAAACGCCCTCCCGCGTGAACTACAACCAGGCGGTGTCAAAGGCAATCCTCGCCCTGATTTGCGCACCGCTCATGATGGGCGCGGCGTGCGAGAAGAAGCATCCGAAGACCGATACCGGCGCGATCAACGCGATGGATCACGGTAGCTCGGGGTCCGGCGGCGTCGCCGTGCAGGAAGGCCCGCTCGACACGAGCCCGCTTCCCGGCATCGACGCGAGCAAGCTCGGCGACAAGACGAACACGTTCTACAAGCTCGTCGGCTCGCTGCAGTCGCCGTGCGGCAAGCCCGAGAGCCTGCGCGTGTCGTTCACGAAGGACACGTCGTGCAAGCGCGCGCCGTACGCGGTCCGTTACGTGATGGCGCTGCTCGAGGACGAAGCGACCGAAGCGCAGGCGCGCGAGGAGTACGAGCACAAGTACAGCGCGAAGGGCGACGCGGTGAAGCTCGACGTCTCCAAGGCCCCGCACGAGGGCGCCACCGACGCGCCGGTCCGCTTCGTCGAGTTCTTCGACTACGGCTGCCCGCACTGCGCCGCGTTCAAGCCGATGATGGACCAGGTGCTCGCCGACGAGCAGGGCAAGGTCGTCACCTACTTCATGATGTTCCCGCTCGAGAAGCATCCCGACAGCAAGTCCGCCGCGCAGGCCGCGCTCGCCGCCAACGCGCAGGGCAAGTTCAAGGAGATGCACGCGCTGCTGTTCGAGAAGACGCCCGAGCACGACCACGCCCACGTCACCGAGTACGCCAAGCAGCTCGGCCTCGACATGACGAAGTTCGAAGCCGACTACGCCGCCGCGGTTCCCCACGTCGACGCGGACATGAAGGCCGGCGACGCCGCCGGTGTGGACAGCACGCCCACCATCTTCTTCAACGACCGCAAGTACGAAGGTCCCATGCATCCCAAGTACATGGAGATGTGGATCGAAGAAGAGCTCGCAGTGAATCGCTAGCCCCCGGAGACGTCCAAACCACATGCGCGCCGCTGTTGTCGCCCTCCTGATTCTCGCGGGCACCGCTCACGCCGACGACCTCAAGGTCGGCGATCGCATCGCGGAGCTCGACAGCGCGACCGACGCCGCCGGCCACGCCTTCAAGGTGAAATCGATCAAGGGCTGGCGCGTGCTGACGTTCGGCGCCTCGTGGTGCAAGCCGTGCGCGAAGGAGCTCCCCGCGTGGGACAAGATCGCGCCCGACTACACGGGCAAGGTCACGTTCGTCGCCGTCGATCTCGACAAGAGCGCCGACGACGGCAAGGCGTTCCACAAGAAGCTCAAGATCTCGCACATGCAGCGCGCCTACCTCGATCCCGACTCGGCGAGCGCCGCGAAGTACGGCTCGGACCACATGCCGACGACCGTGCTCGCCGATCCGGACGGCGTGATCCGCTACGTCCGCGGCGGCTTCGAGAAGGGCGACGTCGACGGCGAGGTCAAGAAGATGAAGGAACAGCTCGCGAAGCTCGTGAAGTGATGCGCTAGTCGCGGCGCCAGTGCTCGGCGCGCGACGGCAGCGGGGGAGCGGGCGTGCACGGGGCGAGCGCGAGCGGCGCGGCGACATCGCCGGCGACGACCTCGAGACCGGCGGCCGTGCACGCGGTGACGTGAAACGGCGCGCGGCCCGTGCAGGACTCGGCGCGGCGCATGAAGCGGCGCGAGATCGTGCCGTCGAGGCGATCGCCGGCGCGCGTGAGATCGATCGCGCGCGGGGCCGTGACGAGATCGGCGGAGCCGGTCGCGTCGTCGAACATCGGGAACGCTTCGAGCGTCGCGCCGTTGTCGAGCAGGTGCCAGCGCTGGCCGGCGGGCGTCGCGTAGACGCCTTGCAGATCGTCGCGACACGAGGCGGCGCCGTGGTGGTCGCACGCGGCGAGCACCACCAGCGCGAGCGGCAGCTTCACAGGCCGGCCTGCGCCTTGAGCGCTTCGGCCTGGTCGTGGGCGCGGAGGGCGTCGACGATGTCGTCGATGTTGCCGTCGATGATGCCGGGGAGGTTGTGCTTGGTCAGGCCGATGCGGTGATCGGTGACGCGGTCCTGCGGGAAGTTGTACGTGCGGATCTTCTCGCTGCGATCGCCCGAGCCGACCTGCGATTTGCGCGCGGCGGCCTCGGCCTGCGCCTGCTTCTGTTGCTCGGCCTCGAGGATCTTCGAGCGCAGCATCTTCATCGCCTTCGCGCGGTTCTTGATCTGCGAGCGCTCTTCCTGACACGCGACGACGACGCCGGTCGGCACGTGCGTGATGCGCACGGCGGAGTCGGTCGTGTTGACGTGCTGGCCGCCGGCGCCGCTCGACCGATACGTATCGATCTTCAGGTCGGCCTCGTTGATCTTGACGTCGACCTCGTCGGCCTCCGGCAGCACGGCGACCGTCGCGGCGGACGTGTGGATGCGGCCCTGGGCCTCGGTCGCCGGCACGCGCTGCACGCGATGCACGCCCGACTCGAACTTGAGCTTGGAGAAGACGTCCTTGCCCTCGACGAGCAAGAAGACTTCCTTCATGCCGCCTGACGAGCCCTCGCTCATCGACATGACCTCGAGCTTCCAGCCCTGGCGCTCGGCGTAGCGCGAGTACATGCGGTAGAGGTCGCCCGCGAACAGCGCGGCTTCGTCGCCGCCCGTGCCGGCGCGGATCTCGAGGATCGCGTTCTTGCCGTCGTTCGGATCCTTGGGCAGCAGCAGGATCTTGATCTGCTGCTCGGCGGCGATGCGCTGCTCGTCGAGCTGACGGACTTCCTCGCGTGCCATCTCGCGCAGCTCGGGGTCGGCCTCGGCGTCGGCCATCTGCTTGGCCTGCGCGAGGTCGTGCGTCAGCTTGCCGTACGCCTTCCAGGCGTTGACGAGCGGATCGAGCTCCGCGTGCTCGCGCGAGAGCTTCATGAACTCCGCGCGCTTGTTGATCACCTCGGGCGTGCCGAGCAGCGCGCTGACTTCTTCGTGGCGACGTTCGAGCGTCGCCATCTTTTCGCGGAAATTCGGTGAATCGAACATGGCCGGCCCTCTTCAGGCAGCGGCGGGACAATCAGGCCTTGTTCTGCGCCTTCGCGTACTTCTTGTTGAAGCGGTCGATGCGGCCAGCCGTGTCCATCAGCTTCTGCTTGCCCGTGAAGAACGGGTGGCAGTTGCTGCAGATATCGATACCGAAGTCCCCGCGCGTCGAGAACGTCTCGTGGATCGCTCCACACGCGCAGGTGATGCGAGCGGGCTTGTAGTGCGGGTGAGCGGCGGTGTCCTTCATAAGAGCCGGTAGATATAAGGACAATGCAGGCCGATCGCAAGGGCCGTTAATCGTTTGCGATCACGAGGCCTTGGCCCGGCCGCCCAGACGGGCAGGGGCCTTATCCGGATAGAGAGGCAGGATCTCGTGACCGACGCGAAGGTCGTGGACACTCCGGTACTTGGCCGCGAGATCGAGCGACAGATACACCTTGTTCTGATCGAACAGGCCAAAGCTCGTCGACACGATGATCTGCTCGTCTCCGATCATCTCGTAGCCCTCGGGGATGACGTCGTGGCCGTAGATGCTCATCGTCCCGCCGAGCGCCCGCAGGAAGCGCCGGGCTTCCGCATCGCTCGCCGACCGCGCCCACAGCACCTTGCCGACGACCGGCGTATCGAGCACGTCGAGCGGCGAGGAGAGCCCCGCTCCGGACAGATCCGCCGCCTCGAGATCCGCGATCGAATCGATCACGGCGGCGGGAGCGCCGTGCGTGAAGATCGCACCGCACTTGCTGACCGCGGCGAGCGCGAACGTATGAATGATGCCGCGCATGCGAGCGGTCGCGGCGGGCCCCAGGATGTGCTCGAGCAGCGCGACCTCGTCGGCCGCGAACTTCGCCGTGTGCGGGCCGCCGATGTGGCCGTGCTCGTGATTGCCGAGCAGCGCGTGCACGCGCCCCGGATACTGCGCGGCGAGCCCCGCGTACGCGATCATCACCTCGCCCGACGCGTCGCGATAGTACTCGCCGAGAAAGTCAGGCCAGTCTTCCGGTTCGATGTGCGGCCCGTGAATCAGGTCGCCCGTGATGATCAGGTGCGCATCACCTTCGTAGGTGATCAGCGCCTGCTCGAAGATCTCGACCATGCGCTGGTAATCGCGCATGCAGCCCTGGAGGTCCGTGCAGACGAGCAGCCGCCCTCGGTCGGGGAGCCTGATCACACGGGCCATGCAGCTTCGAAGGTAACACTAGACGTGCTATTGGTCTTACGCCATGCGCCGCGTTCGCGCGATCATCTCGGGCCGCGTGCAGGGAGTCGGCTATCGGGCCGCCACTGCCACCGAAGCCCGCAGGCTCGGAATCTTCGGATGGGTCACGAACCGCTCCGACGGAGGCGTCGAGATCGAAGCGGAAGGCCCACCTGACAAAGTCGACGCGCTGCTCGGATGGTGCGAGTACGGACCACCAGCAGCGCAGGTCACCAAGGTGACGGTCGACGACCTCCCGGTCACGAACAAGGACCGCGAGTTCAAGATCCGCTAGGGATCGATCGACCTGGTCGCGCTGACGAATTCGTTCAGCGAGCTCGCCGGTCCGATGCTGTAGAGCTTCGTCGTCGTCGGCGTGTACGGCGTGCACGTGCCGTAGTTCGTGTAGACGGTGCCCGCGTACGGCGTCGACACCTGATGGAGCTCGATGTTGTACTGACAGCTGCCCGCCTGCGGCGTGATGTACTTGCGCGCGTACTTCGGGACCGGCGGCGCGCCGCACCCGGCGGGGCCGAGCGTGACCTCGATCAGATCGACCTGCTGCGTGCACGCGGCGTCGCGATAGAACGTCTGGACGAAGCCACCGAACGGGATGCAGACGGTGGTGCCGTCGGGAAGGTCGGTCGGATAGCAGTCGGTGCCCTTCTGCGAGTCGTAGACCGAGTAGTCGCGATAGCGCAGGCCGTCGGGTGTCGTGTAGTGGACGAGCTGGATGCGATGGCTCACGAGCGCGTCGACCGTGCGCGTGATCATCGCGCTGGCGACGTCGGCGCCGGCGCCGTAGTACGTGACGCCGGTCGACGCGGTCTCCGCGGTGCAGGTCGGGCCGTTCATGTAGAAGAGCGGCGCGCTCGCGATCGCGCCCGTCGACGTCGCGAGGTGCGGCAGATCGCCGGGACACGCGTTCTTCGGTGCGTACTCGATGTAGGCGGGCGCGGCGCACGAGCTCGTGAGGCCGACGGTCGGTTGCGTGCAGGCGGCATCGTGGAAGTCGCTCGCGTACCACGCGCTCGTCGGGATGCAGGCGCCCGTCGTCGCGCCGTCGGCGAACGTCTCGGGATAGCAGTCGGTCTGCAGCTCGGTGTCGTGGAGGCGGGTGGGGAGGCGCATGCCGTCGGCGCTCGCGTAGAACGTCGTCGCGAGCCGGCCGGACTCGCTGCCCTGAGTGGTCGTGATCTGGACGAGCATCTGCGGCGTGATCTCGCCGCCGAGCGCGTAGAAGTCGTACGAGGTGCCGGAGGTGTACGGGCCGCCGCACGAGCCGTCGTAGTTGCGCGAGTAGTAGGAGGCCGGCGTTGCCGTCTTCGCGCCGCGCAGGTAGAGGTGCGCGGGGCCGGAGTTGCAGGCGGCGTAGTGATACTCGAGCAGGTAGGTCGGTGGCGGCTGCACGCAGCTCGGATCCTTGTAGACCTGGCCGACCTTCTGCGAGCAGGCGGCATCGCTGAACACGACGTTCGCGTTGCTATCGGGCGTGCAGTACGTCTTGCCGTCGAGCCACGGCGGATACGGGTAACAGCTCTCCTTGCGCTCGGCGTCGTAGAAGCTGTTCCACTGGCGCGTGCCGTCGGTGAAGTTGAACCACGTCAGCTTGAGTCGCGTGCCCGAGCGCGCGCCCTCGTTCGGATCGGCGCCGCTGCCGCCGCTGCCGTTGCTGCCGGACGCATCGATCACGTCGACCGACGGGCTTCCGCACGCGGCGACGAGGACGAGCACGAGCGCACGAACGCCCATGATCAGAGGGTACTACTTATCCAGTCCCAGTAGCTCTTGAGCTTCGGGGTCGGGCGGGCGGCACACGACGCGGTCGACCGTCGCCATTTTCGCGTGGATCACGTCACATACCGGCGTGAACGAGGCCTTCTGGAACGCGCGGATCGACGCCTGGTTGTGCGCCTCGATGATCGCCCAGCTGCGGTAGACGTCGCCCTCGCGGAGCGTCTTGGCCAGGTGCTCGAGCATCGACGGCGCGACGGCGCGGCCGCGCGCGGCCGGCGACACGAACACGCTGTGGATGTAGGCGTCGTACTTCATCATGTTGAGCTGGCGGCCGAGCTCGGGGACCTCGACCGGGCCGCGCGCGGTCCACGCGATGCCGGCGGAGCGGATGCCGAGGCGCGCGAGCACGGCGCGGTCGCCGCGGCGCCAGAACTTGCGCGCGGTGATCTCGTCGAGCGCGAGCTGCTCGATCAGCTCGGCGCGGGCCGTCTCGTCGAGCTTCTCGTAGTCGGCCTCCGTGAACGGACCGATCTCGAGGCCGGGCGGCGGCGTGATGCCGCGCGTCCACAGCTGGCCGCGGTACAGCACGTAGCGGTCGTACTGCGCCATGCTCGCGGCAGCGGTGCGGATCTTCGTCCACGCGGCGCGGGCCTGCGCGGCGGCGACCGATGGCGTCTCGCGGGCGCGGCGCGCGCGCTTGGCGACGGAGTTGTACGTGCGGCCGACCTGCGCGGCGGCGCTGTGACCCCAGATGCGCACGGCGAGCGCGGTCTGCTTCGACGTCGGCAGCGTCGGCATCGGGTACTCCTCGGAGGCCCCGAGCACGACGTCGAGCGCGATGCAGCCGCGAGCGCGAGCTGCGAGCGCTTCGGCGTGGAGCAGGCGGCCGGCGCGCTTGCCAGCCTGCGGATCGACGGCCATCGCGAGCACGACCGCGCGATCGCCATCGTCGACGACGAATGCGGCGGCGATCGCCTCGCCCGCCGCGTCGTCGAGGCGCGCGAGCCGGACCTTGCCCTGCTTGCCGAGCTCGAGCGCGACCTCCTCGAGCAGCGCGGACGATTCGTTGTCGGCGAGCGGCGACGGTTCATCGCGCTCCGCCCACTCGAGACGCGACAGCCGGCGCAGCGCGCTCATGCCCTTGCGCAGCGCGCCGAGATCCTCGCCGAACGTCGTGACGACGCCCGAGGCATCGGTCGACTCCGCGGGCGCGAACGCGAGCGCGACGCGCGTGGCGCCACCGGCCGACGGCGCACTCTCGATCGCGTAGCCACCGGGCGCGAGGCGCTGCACGAGGTTCGCGCGGACGCGCGACGGATCGGCGAGCGGCTCGAGGTCGACGAGATCCCAGCTTGCCTGCTCGTCGATCAGCGCCTTCGCGAACGCGGCGCCGGCGCGATCTTCCCAGCCGGGACGCGCGAGGAAGTCGAAGCCGGGCGGGCGCGGGCCGGCATCGCCCATCATCCGCAGCTCGCGCGTATCGACGATCGCGACCTTGACGGTGCGGCGATAGAGCGGCGCCATGCAGACGATGTCGCCGGCGCGCAGGCCGTTCGTCTCGTCTTGCGCGGCGCGGCCGACGAGCACGTGGAGCTCGGCATTGAGCGTGTTGTGGTAGGCGAGCCACCACGGAATCAGCCAGTCGGGGCCGCGGAACAGCGCGCCCGGCGTCGTGCCGGCAAGCGCTCTCCATTCGGCTTCGAGGGCACGAAGCGCGTCGAGGTCGCGGACCACGGAAACATCGATCGCCATCCGCCGGTCGAACGTATCACGGGCGGACGTGTTGCCGTTGGCAACGCCCGCTGTTGCGGATGTCGTCGCCTCGCTGCCCTCGAATCGCTCCATACGACCTGGAATGCATGGCAGATGCCTGCCGGGCCGCAAGACCGCTGTTCAGCGAGGGTTCGCTCATGATTGCGCATCAACGTGCGCGGAGCGTGCGTGCGAAAAATCCGTCGGTGCCGTGCGTATGCGGCGCGACCGTGAATGCATCGCCGCGCGATAGGCCGGTTGCGCGCGCGCCGAGCACGTCCGCGAGCGGCAGCGGATCGCACGGCAGCGACTCGGCGACGCGCTCGTTCTCCTCCGACAGCAGGCTGCACGTCGCGTAGACGACGCGTGCCCCGGGAGCCGCGAGCTCGAGCGCCGCCCGCATGATCTCCTTCTGCTTCGCGGCGAAGCCGGCGATGTCCTGCTCGCGCAGTCGCCAGCGCGCCTCGGGATTGCGGCGGAGTGCCCCGATGCCGGAGCACGGCGCATCGACGAACACGACATCGGCCTTGCCGCGCACCGCATCGAGCTGGCGATCGTCGACGCTCATCGCCTGCACGTTCGACACGCCGGCCCGGCGTGCGCGGCGGCGCAGCTCCTCGAGCTTGCCGGTATCGACATCGGTCGCGATGATCCGCCCGCGATTGCCGAGGCGCGCCGCGATCGCGAGCGTCTTGCCGCCGGCGCCCGCGCAGTAATCGACGATCAGCTTGCCCGGCGTCGCGAGCTCGCCGAGCAGCTGCGAACCTTCGTCCTGCGCCTCGATCGCGCCGCGCTTGAACGCCGCCGATGCAAACACGTTGGTGCGGCTCGTGACGATCAGCGCGGTGTCGCTCCACCGGCCGGGCTCGCTCGTCAGGCCTTCCTTCGCCAGCTCGCCGTGCAGCGCGTCGCGCGACGTCACGAGCGTGTTCGCACGCACCGTCATCGGCGCGCGCGCGTTGAGGGCCGCCGCGAGCGGCTCCGCCTCGTCGCCCCAGTCGGCAACGAGTCGCGTCGCGAGCCAGTCGGGCAGCGAATGCGCGAGCGCGATCCGCTTGTCGGCGCGGCGCTCGCCCGCGATCACCTCGTCGACGCCCGCGACCGCATTCCAGTCCAGCTCGTCGACGACCTTCGCGGCGCGCGGTGCATCGATCAGCTTCTCGAGCACGAGCAGCGCGAGCAGGCGCTCGAGATCACGCGGCGGCTTCTTGACGCGACGGCCGCGCTCGAGCGCGAGATCGACGCGCCGCAGATGACGCACGAGCCCGTACAGCGTCTCGCTGACGAACCGCCGCTCGTGAGCGCCGATCCACGTCTCCTTGCGGAACGTCTGCGCGAGGCGATCGGTGACGAAGCCCCAGTCCATCCGCGTGCGCTGCCATAGCTCGAGCAGCAACGCGCGCAGGCGTCCGCCGTCGGCGACGGTCGTCGCGAGCTTTCGATCGGCGAGCCGGTCGAGGTCGGGCACGGCCCCTGTTACCATGATCGGATGCGGCTGTCGGTTGTCGTGCTGCTCGCCGCATGCGGGCGGATCGACTTCGACGGCACCGCCCCGACCGTCGGTTCGACCGAGGCCCGCGCCTCGATCGCGGCCGGCGACGGCTTCTCGTGTGCGCTCCGCGACGGTGCCGTGTGGTGCTGGGGCCGCGACGATGCCCACCAGCTCGCGCGCGCCGACGGCACGCTCCAGCCCCGGCCCGTAACCGTCACGCTCCCCGCGCGGACGACGAAGCTCGCGGCCGGCGGCGCGAATGCGTGCGCGATCGACGAGGCGGGCGGCTTGTGGTGCTGGGGCGACAACTCGTCGGGACAGCTCGCCACCGGCGATCAGCAGCCGCGCGAGACGGCCGTCGCGATCGCGCTACCCGCACCGGTGACCGCCGTGTCGATCCGCGCCGGGCACGCATGCGCCGTTGCCGCCGGTGACGCGTATTGCTGGGGCTACAACGGTGATGCGGAGTGCGGCGTCGATCCGACCACGGCCACGTACGTCACGGCGCCGGCGCGCGTCGGGCCGGCCGTCGATGTCGGCATCCAGCTCACGCGGGCCTGCGCGCAGCGTGCCGACGGCAGCGTGTGGTGCTGGGGCGACCACATCGTGCAGCCGGCGCAGGTCCCTGGCGTCACCGCGCTCGCGCTCGCGACCGGCTATCGTCACGCGTGCGCGCTCGTCGAGGGCGGCCGTTACCAGTGCTTCGGCGACAACGACGAGGGCGACTTCGGCACCGGCGACAACACGTCGACCGGCGTGCAACCGCCGTCGCAGCTCGGCGGGCTCGTCGCGATCTTCGCCGGCATGTTCACGACGTGCGCGATCGACGGCGCGGGCCAGCGTTACTGCTGGGGCAACGGCAACGACGGCGAGCAAGGCGACGGCACTCGCTACGATCACAACGCGCCGGTCCTCGACGACACCGATGCGGCCGCGATCGCGCTCGGCGACGCCCACGGCTGCGCGCTGCGCACGAGCGGCCAGATCGACTGCTGGGGCTACGGCTCGTATGGCGAGCTCGGCGACGGGCGGCTCGCGGCCCTCCAGCCGCGTCTGGTTCCGCTGCCCGGTCCCGCGAATTTCATCGCGGCCGGCTATCAACACGCGTGCGCGCTCGTCAACGGCGTGACGCTGTGCTGGGGCAGCAACGACGCCGGCGAGCTCGGCGTGCGCAACGATCTCGATCCGCAGTATTCGAGCGTCACGCCGGTCCAGGTGCCGATCCAGAGCGCCGGCTTCGTGACCGCGGGCGATGGTCAGACGTGCGCGCTGGTCGGCAGCGACTTCTGGTGCTGGGGGCGCAACGAATTCGGTCAGGCCGGCTCGCCGCCGGTCGAGTACGCGCACGCGCCCACGATGGTGACGGGACTGCCGAGCTCGAACGGAGCCGGCTGCGCGGGTCAACGCTTCGCGTGCACGTACAACACGTCGGGACTCGCGTGCTGGGGCGCCGACGACTACGGCCAGCTCGGCGACGGCGGCGGCATGTCGACGGTGACGCCCCGCTTCACCGGAACGGCGACCCAGCCGGCGTGCGGTCAGCTGTTCGGCTGCGCGATCGGCAGCGGCGCGCTCGCGTGCTGGGGCTACAACGACCGCGGTCAGCTCGGCCTCGGCACGCAGGACTTCACGGTGCATCCGCTGACGCTGATCGCGAACACGTCGCAGTATTTCAAGGTCGCCGCCGGATCACGTCACGCGTGTGCGATCGCAACGCCAAGCCTGAACGTCGCCTGCTGGGGCGCGAACGACGTGAATCAGATCGCGGGCGATCCGCTGCCGATCGAGCCGACGCCGACCCTGATCGCGGGCGTCTCCGGCGTGTCGTCGCTCGGTGCCGGCGGCGAGACGACCTGCGCGGCGGACTCGAGCACCGTCACCTGCTGGGGGCGCAACGACCTCCGCCAGCTCGGCGACGGCACGGTGATCGGCCGCGCGACCCCCGTCACGGCGCAGGCGTCCGGCAACATGGTCGCGGTCGGCGCGCGATTCGCCTGCGCGGTGTCGATCACGGGCGACGTCCGGTGCTGGGGCGACAATGATGACGGGCAGATCGGCAGCGGCCCGCAGACGCGGTCGCTCGTGCCCGTAACCGTCGACTTCCCCTGACGACGCGCCGCGTAATCGCCGGAAATGGTGAGCACATTTGATTGCGAGCTACCCATGGGGGGCGGTACGCATCCTTCTCAAATGACCACCACCGCCGCCCCGCCGACAGCCCCCGCCGCTGCGGGCAAGCAAGCCGAAGTGAGCCTGAAAGATCGCGGCAACCTCTTCGAGGTCGCGACCAAGCAGATCGACAAGGCGATGAAGCTGATCAACCTCGATCAGGACGTCGCCCAGATCCTCGCGCAGCCCAAGAACGAGCTGATCGTCAACTTCCCGGTCCGTCGTGACAACGGGAAGATCGAGATGTTCAAGGGCTACCGCGTTCAGCACAACAACATCCTCGGTCCGTACAAGGGCGGCATTCGCTATCACCACGAGGCGAACCTCGACGAGATGAAGGCGCTGGCGTCGTGGATGACGTACAAGAGCGCGCTCCACGAGATTCCGTTCGGCGGCGGCAAGGGCGGCATCAAGTTCGATCCGCGGCAGTACAGCAAGGCCGAGCTCGAGCGCATCACGCGCCGGTTCACGGCCGCGCTCGGCAGCAACATCGGCCCGGACTTCGACATCCCGGCGCCCGACGTGAACACCAACAGCCAGACGATGGTCTGGATGATGGACACGTACATGAACATCGTCGGCGCGAGCGACCGCAACACGGTCCGCGGCGTCGTCACCGGCAAGAGCGTGTCGTCGGGCGGCTCGCACGGCCGCGCGGAAGCGACCGGTCAGGGCGTCGTCCACTGCATCACCGAATGGGCGAAGGACAAGAACTTCAACCTCGACGGTGCGCACGTCATCATCCAGGGCTTCGGCAACGTCGGTAGCTACGCGGCGCGCCTGCTGTCGCAGAAGGGCGCCGTCGTGATCGGCGTCGGCGATGTCGGCGGCTACATCGCGAACACCGAGGGCATCAACCCGCACAAGCTCGGCGAGCACGTCCACAAGACGGGCTCGGTCACCGGCTACAAGGGCGCGTCGAAGATCACCCGCGAGGAGTTCTTCTCGCTCGACGCGCACGTGTTCGTGCCCGCTGCTCTCGAGCTCGAGGTCGGCGTCGCCGAGGCGAAGGCGCTCAAGGTCAAGATGATGGTCGAGGGCGCGAACGGCCCGACGTATCCCGAGGCCGAGGACATCCTCCTCGACAAGGGCTGCGACGTCATCCCCGACATTCTCTGCAACTCGGGCGGCGTGATCGTCAGCTACTACGAGTGGCTGCAGAACAAGCGCGCCGAGCAGTGGGACGCGGCGGACGTGCTCGGGCGCCTCGAGAAGCGCATGAAGCAGACGTACGCGAACGTTCGCCAGTACGCGATCGCGAACAAGACGGACTGGCGTACGGCCAGCTACGCGATCGGTCTCGAGCGCCTGCAGCACTGCTACAAGGAGCGCGGCATCTTCCCGTGATCGTGCGGGCGTGGCGTTGCCGTGCGGTGGCGCCACACTCCGGAGAAAGTTTCACGAATCTCCTTGTGCACCTGTGGGCACCGCGGCAGGGTGCGTCGTGGCTGCGCACGACTTCCTAGCGGGGGGCGGCGAGATGGGCGCGCTGATGCGCAGTCTCGACTGGTCGAGCACACCGCTCGGTCCGCCGGAGGCGTGGCCGCAGTCGCTCCGCACGACGGTGTCGACGTGCCTCAACTCGCGGTTCCCGATCCTCGTGTGGTGGGGCCGCGATCTCGTCAAGCTCTACAACGATGCCTACCGCCCGATCCTCGGCAACAAGCACCCGAGCTCGCTCGGTGCGCGCGGTCGCGATGTGTGGCCGGAGATCTGGGACATCATCGGGCCGATGCTCGCGGGCGTCCTCGAGCGCGGCGAGGCGACGTGGTCGGAGAACCAGTACCTGCCGATGTCGCGGCACGGGTTTGTCGAGGAGACGTACTTCACGTTCTCGTACTCGCCGATCCGCGGCGAGCAAGGCGCGATCGACGGCGTGTACTGCGCTGTCACCGAGACGACGCGCCAGGTGATCGGCGATCGCCGGCTCCGCACGCTGCGCGACCTCGCGAGCCGCGCTGCGAACGCGGCGACGATCGACGAGGTGCTCGCGGTCGCAGCCACCGTGCTCGCCGAGAATCCGAACGACCTGCCGACCGTGCGGATCCAGCTCGGCAGCGCCGAGGCACGCGGCGGCGACCTCGCATTCGTCGCGGGCGGCATCACGCTGTGTGTCACGCCGAGCCCGCGGCTCGTCCTCGACGACGAGTACCGCGGCTTCCTGTCGCTGATCGCCGGTCAGATCGCGGCGGCGGTCGAGCGCGTGCGCATGCTGCAGGAGGCGCGAGAGCGCGCCGAGGCACTCGCCGCGATCGATCGCGCGAAGACGCAGTTCTTCAGCAACGTCAGCCACGAGTTCCGCACGCCGCTGACGCTGATGCTCGGCCCGATCGAGGATGCGCTCGCGAGGCACCAGCCGCTCGCCGGCGAAGATCTCGCGACGGCGCATCGCAACGCGCAGCGGCTGCTCAAGCTCGTCAACACGCTGCTCGACTTCTCGCGAGCCGAGGCGGGACGGGCGCAGGCGCGCTTCGAGCCGGTCGACCTCGCGGCGACGACGGCCGAGATCGCGAGCGGATTCCGTTCGGCCGTCGAGACGGCGGGGCTGCGCTTCGATGTCGAGTGCGACCCGCTCGGCGAGGCGGTGTTCGTCGACCGGTCGCTGTGGGAGAAGGTCGTCCTGAATCTGCTGTCGAACGCGTTCAAGTTCACGTTCGGCGGCGCGATCGGAGTGCGCGTGCGGCGCGAGGGCGCGCGGGCGGTCGTCGAGGTCACCGACACCGGCACCGGCATCGCCGCCGATCAGCTGCCGCGAGTGTTCGAGCGGTTCCACCGCGTCGAGGGTGCGCGCGCGCGCAACCACGAGGGCAGCGGCATCGGCCTGTCGCTCGTCCAGGAGCTGGTCAAGCTGCACGGCGGCGAGCTGTCGGTGACGAGCGAGCTCGGCCACGGCACGACGTTCGCGATCCGGCTGCCGTTCGGGTCGGCGCACGTGCCCGCCGAGCAGCTCGGCACCCGCGAGACGGCACCATCGGCGGCGGCGGCGTATGTCGCCGAGGCGATGCGATGGACGCCCGTGATCGATCAGGCGCCCGCGACCGGGCGCAGCTGCGTGCTCGTCTGCGACGACAACGCGGACATGCGCGAGTACCTCGCGCGCATCCTCGGCGATCACTGCGATGTCGTGCAGGCGGGCGATGGTGTCGAGGCGCTCGACCTCGCACGCGAGCGGCGCGTCGACCTCGTGATCGCGGATGTGATGATGCCGCGGCTCGACGGGTTCGGTCTGCTGCGCGAGCTGCGTCGCGATGACCGGCTGCGCGGCACGCCGCTGATCATGCTGTCGGCCCGGGCCGGCGAGGAGGCGCGCGCCGACGGCATCGAGGCCGGCGCCGACGATTACCTCGTCAAGCCGTTCTCCACCCGCGAGCTGCTCGCGCGCGTCCGCAACCAGCTCGCGTTGCGAAGCCTGAAGGAGCGGCTCGCCACCCAGCGCGCCGCGCTCGCGACGCTGTTCGAGCACACGCCGCTGCCGATCGCGATCATGCGCGGCGACCAGCTCGTGTACGAGCTCGCGAACGATGCCTATCGCGATATCGTGCGGCGCGACGTGCTCGGCAAGCCGTTCCGCGAGGCGCTGCCCGAGCTCGAAGGGCAGGGCTTCGACGAGCTGCTGCTCGGCGTGATGAGCAGCGGCAAGCCGCACGTCGGTCGCGAGACGCTGGTCAAGCTCGAGCGCGACGGCAAGCTGCGCGATGTCTACTTCACGTTCGTCTACGCGCCGATTCGCGACGAGCTCGGCGACGGCGTCGTCGTGATCTGCATGGACGTCACCGACCAGGTGCGCGCGCGCAACGAGCTCGAGAACCTCGCGAACGACGCGAAGGCCGCGAACCGCGCGAAGGACGAGTTCCTCGCGATGCTCGGCCACGAGCTGCGCAACCCGCTCGCGCCGATGGTCACCGCGCTCGAGCTGATGCGCATGCGCGGTGCGGAGTCGACGCGCGAGGAGCAGGTCCTGAGCCGCCAGGTCGGGCATCTGTCGCGGCTCGTCGATGATCTGCTCGACGTCTCGCGGATCACGAAGGGCCGCATCGACCTGCGGCGCCGCCGCCTCGAGCTGTACGACGTCGTCGCGCGTGGGCTCGAGGTCGCATCGCCGCTGTTCGAGCAGCGCCAGAACCACGTCGTCGTCGACGTCGCACGCCACGGCCTCGCGATCGAGGGAGATCCCGACCGCCTCGCGCAGGTCGTCGGCAATCTGCTCACGAACGCCGCGAAGTACAGTGACCCCAGGACGCGGATCACCGTGATCGCGACGCGCGGCGCCGATACGGTGCGCCTCACCGTGAAGGATCAGGGCGTGGGGATCGCGCCGGAGATGCTCGACAGCGTGTTCGGCCTGTTCGTGCAGCAGCGCCAGACGCTCGCGCGCTCGCAGGGCGGCCTCGGCCTCGGGCTCGCGATCGCGCGCAGCCTCGTCGAGCTGCACGGCGGCACGATCACCGCGTACAGCGACGGCGTCGGTCACGGCAGTGAGTTCCTGATCGAGCTGCCGAGCGCGGACTCGATGCAACCCGGCGTGCGACGCGCGATCCAGACGTCCGCCAAGCGCGTGCTGATCGTCGACGACAACGCGGACGCGCTCGCGATGCTGAGGCTCGTGCTCGAGGAGCTCGGCTGCAGCGTCGAGACGGCGATCGACGGACCCTCGGCGCTCGACAAGGCCCGTACGTTCCATCCCGAGATCGCGCTGCTCGACATCGGGCTGCCGGTGATGGACGGCTACGAGCTTGCGCGCCGCCTGCGCGAGCACGAGAGCGTCCACCTCGTCGCGGTCACCGGCTACGGGCAGGAGTCCGACCGCAAGCGCGCGATGGCCGCTGGCTTCGATCACCACCTCGTCAAGCCGGTCGACGTCACCAAGCTCGAATCGATCGTGCGCGCGCTATAACCGGCGCGTGTCGGTCGGTCACGCGCTCCCCGCCGGTGGGCTCACGCTCGCACGCTGGCTCGGCCCCTGGGCCGATGCGACGCGCGCGCCCGATGTCGCGATCGCCGATCGCACGGTCGCCGGCGTGCGCGTCCGCGTCTACGGCACGAGCGGCACGCCGTACTACATCGCGCCGGGCCTCCACTACGCGGGCCCCGACGATCCGCGCATGGACCGCTTCTGTCGCATCCTCGCCGCCGCCGGCCACCACGTCGCCGCGCCGTTCATCCCGAGCTACCTCGCGCTGACGCCCGACGCGCGCGCGATCCGCGACTTCATCGACGTCTTCGACGCGATCGACTTCGCCGAGCCACCGGTCGTGTTCTCGATCTCGTTCGGCTCGCTGCTCGCATTCGCGCTCGCCGCCGCGCGCCCCGACGCCGTGCGCCGGCTCGTCATCTTCGGCGGCTACGCCGACTTCCACGCGACGATGCGCTACTGCCTCACCGGCGAGGGCCGCGACCCGCTCAACCAGTCGGTCGTGCTGATGAACCTGCTGCCGCTGCTCGCGTCGCCCGAGGATGTCAGCCCGTACTGGCGTGCGTTCTGCGAGCGCACATGGGGGCGCCCCGAGCTCAAGGCACGCGACCGCTTCGTGCCGATCGCCGAGGAGCTCGCCGCGCAGGTCCCCGAGCCGATCCGCGAGCTGTTCCGCATCGGCGTCGGCGCGGCGCCGGGCGCGTGGGACCTCGCGGAGCCCGCGCTCGCCCGCTTCGATGCGAGCACGCTCGATCCGCGCCCGCACACCGAGCGCGTCACGTGCCGCGTCGACCTCGTGCACGGCGCCGACGACGACGTGATTCCTTACACGCAGTCGCACGCGCTCGCGCAGTTGCTGCCGAACGCCGACGTCCGCACGCACATCACCGGCATGTACGGTCACACCGGCGCGCACCGCCCGCCGCTCCGCCTCCTGGCGAAGGAGATGGTCACGATGGTGCGCGTCTTGTTCGCGATGAGCTAGGTCCCGGATCGCCAATCTTCCTCTGCTATGTGCGCGAGGCTTTCGACGAAGCTTTGCGCCAGCGGCGCGCCTGGTCGAGCCCGAGGCCGATCATCACGAGGCCCGCGGCGAGGAACAGCAGGCCGCCGATCTTGTATCCGGTCTTGTTGCAGTCGAGGAACAGCCCGTCGGCGCCGGCGACATCGCGCACCGGCCCGACCTCGATCGTGCTGACGAGGCCGGCGACCTCGGCCTCGCCGGTGTCCTTGATGTCCTCGTTGCGAACGACCATGCGGCGGCCCGCCTCGTCGAGCCAGAGAAAGCTCGCGCTGTCGTGGCTCGCGCCTGTCGCCTGCACGGTCACCTCTTGAAGTCCCGTTCCGCGAAGCTCGTTGAAGTGGAGCGGGCGACCGTCGCGCACGACGCGGACGAATCGGTGCGCCGGCGGCTCCTGCATCGCGACGAGCGCGCGCGCCTCGACGTCGAACGGGCCGGCGACCGCGTTGTAGATGCGCTCGCGCGCGAAGAACAGGATGATGGGACCCAGGACGAGCAGCGCGATCGCGCGGTCCCGGAAGCTCATGTCGCGAACGCTCACGCCCTGCACGAGCATGTCTTCGCACGAACCGGGCGGCGCGGCTAGCGGATCGCTTCGACCAGCTTGCTCGGGATCAGGCTCTGGTCGACGCGCATCGCGGCCGGCGGCGGCGGCGCGTCGACGGCGATGCCGAAGATCTCGAGGCACATCTCGTCGGTCGAGCCGCCTTCACCGAGCGCGATGTCGATCGGCGCGTTGAGGCCCTGGTCGGCGAGCGCGCGCTGCACGAACGGGTTCTCGAGCGTGTTGTCCCACTTGCACTGGATGTCGATGATGTCGCCCTGCTGGACGCTCGGAAGCTGATCGAGCGGCGCGTTGTAGATGTACGTGCGCTGCCAGTCGAAGTTCCAGTTGCCGTTCGCGAGGCACTCCTTCTGCGGGTCGCCGCCGCGCGGCGCCGGCCGCTCGATCGAGCCGGAGATGTGCGTGCCGATCAGGTGCATGTGCGGGTTCGCCGAGTACAGGCGGACGTTCGTCAGGTTGCCGAGGTCACCGACCGTGAAGCGCATGTGCTCGGTGTGATCGGCCTTGTTCGCGGGGATGCGGAACTCCGGCGTCGACGTGCGGTCGTCGGGGTCGGGCAGCAGCTGCGGCGCCGCGATCGCGTTTCCGAACGCGCCGACGAAGTACATCTTCTTCGGCCATGCGAGCGACGTGCGCAGATCGACGCTCGTCACGTCGGGCGCGTGCGCGATGCCGGCCGGGTGATAGTGGATCTGCATCACGAGCTTGGCGTTCGCGAGCAGCGGCACCGCGAGGTCGTTCGGCGTCTCCATCGGCTGGTTGCCGGGCGTCCAGATGTTGACGACGAGATCGCCGGGCTGCTGGATCGTGCTGCAGTCGAACGGCTGTCCAACCGGATGCGCGGCGACGAGCTGATCCTGCGTCGTGCCCGCGAAGATCTCGGTCAGCACGACGTGATGGACGACGTCGGGAATGCCGGGCCGCACCTGCAGGCCGGTGATCCACGCGCCGTTCGCGGCCTGCGGGTCGAGCACGTAGCAGACGAACTCGTCGCGATCGCCCTTCGCGGCGAAGCCGGTCGTCGGCGTCACCGTCTTCGTGATGCCCGACAGCGCGGTCGACGGCGGCTGCGGCACCGGCGCTTCGATGCCCTTCGCCGCGCCCTGATCGACCCAGTCGTGCAGCAGCTTCTTCTCGGTCGCCGACAGCCGCGGATCATCGACCCAGCCAAAGCGCGGCGTGCAGTCGGGCTCCTCGAGCGCGCCGTACGGCGGCATCGCGCCCTTGTCGATCTGGACGAGCATGCGCTGCGCGTTGTCGCGCGCGTCCTCGTAGGCGGTCAGCGCGAACGGCGCGATCCCGCCGTCCTGGTGGCAGGACATGCAGTGCTTCGAGACGACCGGCGCGACGTCCTGGAACCAGGTCAGCTTCGCGGTCGCCGTGGCATCGGGCGGCAGGGCCTGGATGTCGGTACCGCAGGCCGTCAGCAGGGCAAGGCCGAGGAGGGTCTGGCGCATGGACCTCTCCCTTCAGCAAACCACATACCCGCCAAACGCGTGGTGAAACCCGGCAACGTGTCGGGTATCGCTACGTCCTGCCGGGTCCTCGCTACGCTCGGCCCGTCAGGCAAGCCCACCCAACCCCAACACCCCGCTTCGCTCTCCTCAGTTGCAGGTGCTGTTCTGCGGCGTACACACACATGCGCCGGCGCACTCGTTCACGATCTGGCCGGTGCTGTAGAACTGCTTCATCTGGGCGCGGGTCGCGGGCTGGATGCGCGTCAGGTCGTGCATGCTCGGCTCGACCTTGGGGGCCGGGATGTTCGTCGTCGGGGCCGGTGGAGCTCCACCGTCCATGATGAGGAGTGCACTCCCGCTGGCGAGCGGGCTCTGCTGGACGGTGAGGCCCCACGGCGTCGTCGGCGTCGGGCCGAGCACGGGGATGTTCATCGTGCGCGCTTCCCAGTAGCTGCCGATGTTCGGCACCTGCTCGTCGGAGAGCGCGATCTGCGCGAGGATCTGCTTGGGCGGCGTGCCGGTCGGCGTCCCGGCCAGCACGCTGTTCGCGATGCCCGAGCCTTCGGTCTTGTCCCAGCGCATCTGCATCAGGCTGATGACGAGCGTATCGTCGAGCGCGTCGGGATACGCGCCGTTCAAGATGACGCGGTACTGCGGCCAGTCGGCGGAGCGATCGAGCAGCATCGAGTAGTTCGCGGCGCCGACGCCGAGGACGGCGCGCGTCACCGTCGGCTCGTACGCCATGAACGGCGTGCCGAAGATCGCGCCCTGCGAGAGGCCGTAGTAGTAGACGCGGCTCGGATCGACGAGGACCTTGTTGCCGTTCGCGGCGTCGACGAACAGCTGCTGCGCGAGCGTCGTGCGCATCGCGTGGACGAGCGAGATGTAGTTGACGAGGCCCTGCTCGAGGACCTCCATCACTTCATCGGCGTGCGAGCCCTCGTTGAGCGCGCGCGCGACCGCCGGGACATCGTCCTCGCTCATGCCGCGCATGTTCGTGCCGACGATCACCATGCACAGCTCGTTCGCCGTCGCCTGCTGCACGCCACCCGCGGCCTCGTTCGAGCTGCCCATCAGGCCATGGCCGTAGATGATCATGCCGACGGGCTGCGCGGACGCGTACGCGCACGTCGGGACGATCGCGGTGAACCCGACGCTGTAGATCCCCTGCACGGCGGGCAAGCCTTCCGCATCGCGCGCGACGGTGGTGCCCGGCTGGGTGCCGCCGCCGTTCGTCAGGATCAGCGGCGTCTCGAACGTGCCGGTGATCCGGCGCTTGATGATGCTGCCGTCGTTGATCGGCGCGTCGGTCGTGATCGTGAACGCCTGCGGATGGTTCTGCAGCGCGGCGAGCGCGCGATCGCGGGCGGCGATCATGTCGCGATGGATGTAGTCGTCGCTCGCGACGGTGAAGTCCCACGCGACGACGAGATCGCCCTCGGGGATTCCCGCCTGATCGAGCGCGTCGAGCGCTTCCTTGAGGCGCTCGCGATTCGCCTCGAGCAACGCGTGATCCGTGTGGTGGTTGCCGACGAGCGCCTTGAAACCGGGCGGGACGGGCAGGTCACCGCCGTCGCGCGCCTTGACGCGATTCGTGATCGCGACCGCGTAGCGATGCCCGCTGACGAGCCGCGCCGCCGGCCGCAGCAGCAGCGCCTGCGAGTCGGGCGTCGAGTCGGCCTGCATGTCGATCTCGGCGAAGTGCGCGACCGGCTGGCCGGTCGTCATGTCGAGGATGAACGTCGGGCTATCGGCCTGCGTCGACAGTGTCATGTTGTCGGCGGGCGGCAGCCCCTGCGCCGACACGCCGCCGGGGAACGCCATCACCATCGGCGCCGCGGGCGAAAACCCGTCCGCCTGGTTCCACCCCGTCGGATCGATCGAGATCGAGTCGATGTTCGTCGGCAGCGTGCCTTGCGGGATCTGCAAGCGCTTGCCGGTCGCCGTCGACGCATCGTCGACCTCGAACACACCCGACGGCCACGGCACCATGCAGTTCTCGAAGCCGAGCGGATTGCAGCTCGCCTTCATCGGCAACGCGGTATCGCCGCTGCACGCAGCGACGAGGACGAGAAGGCAAGCGAGCCTCACGAGCCGACGCTAACCCAATCCCGGGCGCGGTGGCAGCCAGGAATGCGCCGCGCTATCGTCCAGGCGTGTCACGCCTCTGGGTCCTCGTGCTCGCCGTCGCATGCGGCCACCCCGCCGATGTGAAGCAGCCCACAGGCGGGGGCACGCAGACCCGTATCATCGCCACCGGCTCGGGCACGCACACCGGCTCGGCCGCGCCGCTCCCACCGGTCGCCGACGTCGGCTGCCTCCAGCCGACCTGCGCGTTTCACGCAGGCGCCGCCGCGTACTTCACCTGCCTCGCCGGGGGCGCGGGCGCGTGCTTCCACTTCGGCGGCCCGTGCGCCCCGACGGACGGCTGCATGTACGACCCCGCCGACCGCACGTACAAGTCGTGCGCGAAGCCGGTCGAGGGCCAGTGCACGCAGTGGGGCGCCGCGTGCGCCCCGCAGACCGCCTGCATGTTCGATCCGACCGACGGCCTGCACCATCACTGCGACCAGGTCACCGGTGGCGCGTGCGCGCACTACGGCGCCCTCTGCGCGCCCTGATGCCCGTGACGCGCTAGTGGATCGTGATGTCGGTCTGCGCGCGCATCGGCGTCGAGCTGCCGGCCGCCGTCATCTGCGAGTGCAGATCGAAGTGCAGCTCGCCGGTCGTCACGCCCTTCGCCAGATCGATCGTGCCCTTGCCGGTCGCGCTGCCGCCGACATCTTTCAGATCGACCGCGATCCCCGACTGCGTGACGGTCTGATCGGCGCCCTTGATCTCGCTGGTCAGCGTGAAACCGATCGTCGATGCATCGAGGCTCGTCACCTCGAGCGTCGTCGTGCTCGTCAGCGCCAGCCCGCCCTGCGTGATCGTGCGCGTCGTCTTCCACTGCGCCCCGACGCCGATCGGCGCCGTCGGCAGCGGAATCGCCAGCTGCTCGAAGCTCGCGGCGAGCGAGGTCAGCTGCTCGGTGAGCGCGGCCGAGCCAGTGCCGGCAGGCGGCGTGCTCTCGGCGACCGACGACGAGCCGGTCGCGGAACCCGACGCCGCGCCCGATCCGGAACCGGTGGCCGCGCCCGATCCCACCGCGCCTGATCCCGAGCCCGCCGCGGAGCCCACGGGCGTGCTCGTGCGGCCGACAAGACCGCGGCCGCCCATCGGGGTGCGCAGCACCGCGGAACTTGCCGAGCCGACCGCCGATCCAGAACCCGCCGCCGATCCGTTCGACGCGCCCGAACCAGCCGACGCGCTCGAACCAGCCGACGCGCTCGAACCACCCGACGCGCCCGAACCGACCGACGCACCCGACCCGACCGCCGCGGCCGAACCGACCGCCGGCGGCGGGGCCTCGAACGTCGGCGCAGACACGCGACCATCCGGCTGCAGCGTGACGTGGATCGTGTAGCCCTTCAGCGGATCGAGCAGCGGCGCGAGGGATGCCGGCGCGATCGCGCTCTCGGGCTTCTCGTGCGCGGTCGCATCGGTGACGCGCGCGCGCAAGTGCATCGCGCCATCGGGGCCGACGTCCTCGCAGGTGATGTCGAACGTCGTGACGATCGTCGGCAGCACGTTCGAGATCTCGCCCGCGGTCGCCTTCCAGTCGGTCGCGAGGCCGACCGTCGTGTGCGCGCCCTTGGCGACCGCGTAGCGGACCTGGCGCAGCGGCGCCGCGCCGGGCTTGACGACGACGACGTCGGTGGGTCCTTCGCTCTTCTTCGGCGCGTTCGCCTTGCACGCGACCAGCGCGAGGAGTGCGAGCGAAACGGCCTTCATGCTCCGGAGTCTAGCGGTTACGCATGGTTGGGCCAGTTTTCGTCATGCCGGCGGCGGGGCCTTGACGAAAGCGGTTTTGAAAGTCATTATCAAATAGCAGTCATGATCGTGTGTTTCTGTCACCCGACGTCGGAGCGCGATGTCGACGCGATCATCGACGACGGCGCGCGCACGGTCGAGGACATCGGCCGCCGCTGCGGCGCGGGCACCGGCTGCGGCTCGTGCCTGGAGGAGCTGCGCGACCGGCTCGTCGCGAAGGGCTGCGCGGGCTGTCCGCGGGATGCCGATGGCGCCGACGAGACGCGCGACACGACGTCGCCGCTCGTCGAGCTTCGCCCGCGTTAGTCGCTCGTCGAGCTTTGCCCGCGCTAGTCGCTCGTCGACCTTCGCCCGCGCAAGTCGCTGGCCCAGGCCGCATCAGTGCTGCAGCAGCAGCACGCGTCGCTGGCCGAACGGCCCGGCGATCGTGACGTCGACATAGCGCTGCGGGCTCTCCATCGCGACGACGTGCTCGCCCGGCTGGAGGCGGACGAGCGCGCCGAGCTGGTCCTGCGCGACGAGCGGCGAGACGTCGACGATCGTCGGGGGAAGCGTGCCGTCCCACGTCGAGATGCCGGGCTTGATCACGAGCGGGGCGCGCAGCTCGACGCGCGGGCGTTGCGCGAGGAGCAGGCAGCAGGCACCGAGTAGACCGACGACGATCGAGCGATACCAGAGCATGCCCGCGGGGATTGCAACGCGGCGGCCAGGGCGCGGCGTGTGGTGTCGCGGATCTAGCGGCGCCTACGCGCGGTCGCGCTGCCGTTTTGGCATCACTTCTTGATCTGCTGCGCCAGGTAGTTCTGCTCGCCGATCTGCCGCATCAGCTCGAGCTGGGTCTCGATCCAGTCGGTGTGGGCTTCCTCGGAGATCAGGATGCGCTCGAACAGCTCGCGCGATGCGTTGTCGCCGGCCTCGCGGCACGTCGCGACGCCCTGGTTGAGAAAGTTGATCGCGGCGTACTCGAGCTGGAGGTCGCTCTCGAGCTGCTCGCGCACGGTCTCGCCGACGCGCAGCTTGTTGAGCTTCTGGAGGTTGGGAACGCCCTCGAGGAACAGGATGCGGCTGATCAGCCAGTCCGCATGCTTCATCTCGTCGATCGACTCCTCGCGGATCTTGTGCGCGAGTCGCTCGTAGCCCCAGTTCTCGCACATCTTCGCGTGCACGAAATACTGGTTGATCGCGGTGAGCTCGTTGGTGAGCAGGTCGTTGAGCAACCCGAGGATCTGGTCGTTCCCCTTCATGCGACCCCGACCTTACGCTACAAGCGACAGCATGCGCAGGCTCCTCGTCGGCTTGTTGGTGATCTCGGGCTGTCACAAGGACACGCACAGCGCCTCGCCGAAGGACGCGGACGCGCTGTGGGCGCTGACACCCGACGGCGCGCAGCTCGGCATCGTCGCGACGCCGCGCGGGCTCGCGATGCTCGAGCACGGCTGGACCGACGTGCACGCGTTCGTCGACAAGGCGCCGGACCTCGCGCCGTTCGCGAAGCTGATGGACGGCGGGCTCGCGCAGCTCACCGGCATGCCCGACTTCAAGCTCGCCGACTACGGACTGACGTCGGAGAAGGGCGGGGCGGTGTTCGTGCTCGGCCCGCAGCAGGTCGTGATCGTCGTGCCGCTCGCCGATCGCGACAAGTTCCTCGCGAAGGCGCACGGCACGAAGGGCGCCGACGCCGACACGATCGACAAGGCGACGTGCAAGACGGTGCAGGCGGTGTACGCGTGCGCGTCGAATCCCGATCTGTTCGGCAAGCTCGGCAAGGGCAAGCTGCGCGACAAGCTCGACGCACGCGGTGACATCGAGGTCGTCGCCGAGGGTATTCCCGGGATGCCGATGAAGAGCGCGGCCGGCGTGGTGCAGCTCGAGCGCGGCGCGGCGGTCGTGCGCGGCACGCTCGTGGGTGTGTCGCCGCAGGCGATCGGCCAGCTCGGCGCACCGATAAAGCCGATCGTCGATCGCGAGCACGCCGCGGGCTTCGGGGTCGTCAACCTCGGCGCGATGCTCTCGAACCCGGGGCCCGACGTCCCGCTTGCCGCCGGCGTCTCATCGGTCCAGCTCGCGCACTCGTTCGCCGGCCCGCTCACGCTGTCGGTGGGCGCCGGCGCGCTCGCGTTCGACGCGCGCATCCCGCTGACCGATCCCGCGCCCGCGCAGGCGCTGCTCGATCACTGCACCGAGCTCGTGCCGGGCGTGACCGCATCGGCCGGCGCTTGCCACTACACGGTGCCGCAGCTGCCGATCACGCTCGACGCGTGGCTCGCGGACAACGTGCTCCACATCGGCATGCAGCATCCGCCCGCCGCCGCCGCTGTGGCGCTCACGCCGTTCGGCGCCGAGCTCGCCGAAGGCAGCTGGAGCTTCGCGTTCTGGGGACGCGGCAGCATGTTCGCCGCGCCGCAGCTGCCGATCCCAGCCGACGCCACCAAGGATCCGCAGTTCCACCTCGGCATGCGCGCGTTCGCGATGATCAACGAGCTCGGCATCGGCGTGCGCGCCGAGGGCGACAAGGTTCACATCGCCGGCATCGTGCGCACGGCGTGGTCGAATCCCGACGACGTCGTCGCGCGGCTCACCGCGTTCGATCCCGCGGAGGTGTTCGCCGGCAAGGGCTCCGCGGTCACCACCGGCCTGCCGGCCAGCGCGCCGCTCGCGCGCGATGTCACGGCCGGATACGCCGGCCTGATGTTGCCGGTGTCGCTCGTCGGCGTGGTTTCGGCGGTCGCGATCCCCGCGTACCTCCGCTACCTGAAGAAATCGAAGCAGCCGATCGTCGAGGACGATCTCGAGCGACTCGAAGCCGCGCTCAAGTCGACGTGGGCCGCGACCGGCACGTTCCCGGTCGGCGACGTCGCCCCGACGCCCGCTGCGAACTGCATGTGCACGCCGCCGACGCACCACTGCACCGGCGAGCCGAAGGACTGGGCGGCCGGGCCATGGCAGGTGCTGCAGTTCCACCCGAGTGACCCGGCGCTGTTCGCGTTCTCGTATCACTCCGACGGCAAGACGGCCGAGGTCGACGCGGTCGGCGATCTCGACTGCGACGGCATCGCGATCACGTATCGCCTCAAGGTCGACGCGACGAGCGGCAAGCCCGAGGCGCGCATCGAGGCGCCGCCGCCGAACACCGACTAGCCGCGTCGCCGTTTGCTCGCCGCTACGGCGTCAGCTCGATGCCCGCGGTGTGACAGCGCGTCGTCAGCCGCGACTGCAGCTTCGGATACGACGCGAGCGAGCGCGCATCGGCATTCGCGTCGCCGAGCGCGTTGTGCGCGACGCACGCGACGATGCCGTGGATCACGTGCGCCTTTGCCTTCTGGACCGGGCCGGACGTATCGCCGTTGATCACGGCGTTCGCGAGCCGCTCGGCCTTTGCGTAGTCGTGGCCATCGAGCGCGGTCTGCGCGTCGCGGAGCTTGTCGGCGAACGTCGCGTCCTCGCCGCCGCTGGCGGTCTCCTCGGCGTCGACGGGCTTGCTGTCGGCGGGCTTCGTGTCGCCGGCCTTCGTCTCGGCGGCCTTCGTGTCGGCGGGCAGCTTCTTCGCGTCCGCCACCTTCTTCGTGTCGGCGGCTTTCTTCATGTCGTCCGATTTCTTCGCGTCGCCCGGCTTCGTTGCTCCGACAGGCGTCGTCGGCTCCTGGGCGAGCTTCGGCATATCCACGTTCGTCGACCCGGTGTTCGTCGGCGCGGCGTTCGTCGGCTCGGCCGTCGCCACCTCGACGGGCACGGCCTCGCGCTCGGGCGGCGGCGCCTTCGCGACGGTCGCAGCCTTCTCGCCACCGCCGCGCGACAGCGCGAACATCGCGCCGCCCCCGACGACGACGAGGCCTGCGACGACCCACACGAACGCGAATGGCTTCTTGCCGCGCGCTCCGCGGGCCGGCGCAGCCGCGGCCGCATTCGCAACCGCCGCCCCGGCGACATTGGCCGAGTCGACCGTCGGCGCGCTGCCGCGAACCGGCACGACCGGCACGCTCTCGCGAGCGGGAGCAGCGGCCGGCGGCGGAGCCGATGCGGACGTCGCGGCGAGCGCCTGCGCGTGATCGCCCGAGCCGACGGTCGCGTCGAACGCTTCCTTGCCCGTGCTGCGACCACCGCCGGTGCCCCCGACGCCGGAGCTGCGCGCGCCGCCGGAGCTCGGGCCGCCATCGGGCGGTGGAATCGACGCGCTCGGCCTCACGACCGCAAGCGGCTGGCCGGTGAGCGCCTCGACGAAGTCGGCGACCGTCGCGAAGCGATCGTCGGCCTTCTTCTCCATCGCGCGCTTGACCGCGGCGAGCACGGCGGGCGGCGTGCTCGGTGCGAGCGTCGCGAGGTCGACCGGTTGCTCGTACACGACCTTGAACACGACCTCGGGGATGTTCGCGCCCGAGAACGCGGGCTGGCCGGTGAGCATCTCGTAGACGATCGCGCCGAGCGCGAAGACGTCGGTGCGCTCGTCGACCTTGTCGTGCTGGCCGGTCGCCTGCTCGGGCGCCATGTACTGCGGCGTGCCGAGCAGCGCCGCTTCCTGCGTCTTGACCGTCTGCGAGCCGCGGATCTTCGAGATGCCGAAGTCGAGGACCTTCGCGACGTCGACGACGCGGTTCTCGACCTCCTGCGGCACGAGGAAGATGTTCTGCGGCTTGAGGTCGCGATGGACGATGCCTTCGCGATGCGCGGCGGCGAGCGCGCTGCCGACCTGGCGGATGATCGACATGACGCGTTCGAGCGGCAGCGGGCCGCCCTTGAGATGTTGCGCGAGCGATGCGCCCTCGAGGTACTCGAGCACGAGGTAGGGCGTGCCGTCCGCCATCACGTTGTAGTCGGTGACGCCGACGATGTTCGGGTGGCCGAGCTTGGATGCGATCTGCGCCTCGCGCTCGAAGCGGCGCAGGACTTCTTCGCCGGCGAGGTCGGCGTGCAGGAACTTGATCGCGACCTTCTTGCCGGGCAGCCGCTTGTGCGATGCCATGAACACCGCGCCCATGCCGCCGCGACCGACGAGGGCTTCGATCGTGTAGGTCTCGGCGATCACCGTCCCCACATCGATGCCCGACCGCGCCGGTGAATTTTGCATCTCGTCGAGCGTATAATGAGACATCGATGCGTGCACGGACTTGGTGGGTGGCCGTGATGCTCGCGGTGCCGGTCGTTGCGGCGGCGGAGCCGAAGCCAGCGCCCGTCGACATCAAGGCGATTCGCGACAAGCTGATCGTGCTCGTCGATGCCAGCGGCGGCACGTACGTCGCGAAGCCCGGCGAGGATCCGCGGCTGTTCTTCGGCACCGGCAAGCAGCTGTACGAGCAGTCGATCACCGGGCGCAGCGCGAATGGCGACGGCTGGGGCATCGACGTGTTCGCGCCGCGCGTGCCGGGCTATCAGCCGGGCACGATCATGCGCAACGAGGACGGCAGCTACGTGAAGTTCTGCGGAGGCGAGAACAAGACCGGGCTGACGCTCGTCACCGGCGACAAGGCGAAGGCCGTCCTCGACAAGGACCAGTTCCTGACGACCGCGGTGCTGCGCCTACCGCACGCGTTCTTTCGCGACGACACGGGCACGTACTACTACGTCGATGCGCTGCGCGAGCAGTACGGCGGCAAGGGCTTTCGCGTGTTCGTCGGCAAGAAGGGCGCGATGAAGCAGCTGCCGCTGTCGGATGTCGCGAGCGACTCGGCGGGTGAGGTGTTCTCGACGAAGACCGGCGATTTGCGCCTCGTGATGAGTGGCAGCCAGCCCAAGAGCGGCGTGTGGATCAAGGGCGGCAAGAAGACCGAGCTGATCGTGCTCGACACCGACCGCGATTCGCCCGTGATCTTCAAGGACCTCGGCATCTACGGGTTCATGGGCACGATATGCGACGACATCTAGCGTTGCTGCTCGTGCCCGCCGCCGCGCTCGCCGCGCCGAAGAAGCCGGATCCGCCGCACGTCGCGGCGCCGCCATCGGAGAAGCGGCTCGCGAGCGAGAAGGCCAAGCCGATCGACATCAAGCCCGCCGCCGACAAGCTCGACGTGTTCAAGGACGACGTCGGCAACTACTACGTCTCGCCGCGTCCGGGCACGATGACGAACGAGGACGCCGGCGCGTGGGTGTTCTATGGCGAGGGCAAGACGTTCTGGCAGCAGCGGATCATCGGCTCGAGCAGCCAGAACGGGAACCACCTCGAGTGGTACGTGTGGTCGCCGCGCGCGAAGGGGCTGCAGGCCGCCGGCTTTCAGATCGATCCCGCGGGCTCGTTCATTCAGTGCCGCGCGAAGGACGACGGCAAGCGCAAGCTGACGCAGCTCACCGCCGACGAGGCGAAGACGGTGCTCGCACGCTCGACGTTCTATCCGCCGCTGTGGGGACGCCAGAGCCACGTGCTGCTGCGCGATGACGACGGCATCTACTATTTCGTCGACGAGCTGCGCGAGGAGCTCGGCGGCAACGGCTATCGCGTGTTCGTCGGCGCGAAGGGCTCGCTCAAGGAGCTGCCGATGACGAACGTCGCCTCCGATTCGGCGGGCGAGGTGTTCGCGACGAAAGGCGGCACGCTCAAGCTCGTCACCGCCGGCGACAAGGCGACCTGGATCAAGGGCAGCAAGAAGACCGAGCTCGTGCGCCTCGAGCCGCTCGAGAATCGCTACTTGATCTACCGGGAGCTCGGCATCTACGGGCAGCTCGGCACCGTCTGCGACGACCAGTAGATGCCAGTGGTGGCATAGTCGCCGCCATGAAACTCCAAGGTTCGGTTGCACTGGTCACCGGTGGTGCGTCGGGGCTCGGCGCGGCGACGGCGCGTCGGCTCGCGAGCGGCGGGGCGAAGGTCGTGATCGTCGATCGCGACGAGGCGCGCGGCGCGGAGCTCGCGAAGGAGCTCGGCGGTGCGTTCGCGAAGACCGACGTGACGGATCCGGCGCAGGTCGAGGCCGCGATCGAGGCGGCCGGCAAGCTCGGCGCGCTGCGGATCAGCGTGTCGTGCGCGGGCGTCGGGTGGGCGGCGCGCACGCTCGACAAGACCGGCAAGCCGCACGACCTCGAGCTGTTCCAGAAGGTGATCGGCGTCAACCTCGTCGGCACGTTCAACGTGCTGCGCCTCGCCGCGAGCGCGATGTCGAAGACGGATGCCGTCGATGGCGAGCGCGGCGTGATCGTCAACACCGCGTCGGTCGCCGCCTACGACGGCCAGATCGGCCAGATCGCGTATGCGTCGTCGAAGGCCGGCGTCGTCGGCATGACGCTGCCTGCCGCGCGCGACCTCGCACCGGTCGGCATCCGCGTGTGCACGATCGCGCCCGGCATCTTCGACACGCCGATGCTCGGTGCGCTCCCCGAAGACAAGCGCGCCGCGCTCTCCGCCGACGTCGTGTTCCCCAAGCGCCTCGGCTCGCCCGCCGAGTACGGCGCGATGGTCGCCGCGATCGTCGAGAACGGCTACCTCAACGGCGAGACGATCCGGCTCGACGGCGCGCTGCGCATGCCGCCGAAGTAGTCACTTCGCGGCGGGAACGAGATCGGCCGGGATCTTGATCGGCACCTCGGGCACCTTCTGCTCGTACAGCCAGCTGTACGTGAAGAACGCGCCGAGCACGCGCTTGGTGTAGTCGCGTGCCTGATCGTCGACGATGCCCTCGACGAACTCGTCGGCGTCCCACGTACCGCGCACGCGCAGCATGCGGCGCACGCCGGCCGGTCCCGCGTTGTAGCTCGTCGGCACGAGCAGCACGTAGTCGTGCCAGTCCTTGAACAGCGAGCCCAGAAAACGCGAGCCGATCGTGACGTTCTTCTCGGGATCGCGCAGGTTCTCGCGCGTCGGATCGATGCCGGTGCCCTTCGAGAAATCCTTCGCCGTCGGCGGGATCATCTGCGTCAGGCCGACCGCGTTCGCGTAGCTCTCGTCGAGCGGATCGAACCCGCTCTCCTCGCGAACGATGCCGATCTGCATCGCGAACGGCACGTTGTTGAGCTTCGCGTGGCGCGCGAGGATCTCCTGGTAGCCGAGCGGGTAGGCGATCTTCCAGCGCGCGCGGTTCGCGCCGACCGGCCAGCCCTTGCGGTAGTCGAGCACGTGCCAGCGCGTGATCCACACACTCGACGAGAAGCGGCCGGCCTTGTCGTACAGCCACGCGATCGCCCATAGCTTGTCGAGGTCGTCGGGGTCGGTCGCCTGCTTCTTGTCGTTGCCGCCCGTCAGCCCGAGCTTCTTGAGCTCCTGCTGCGCGGGCTCGCCAAGGCCGAGCCGCAACAGCTCGAGCGCGCGCGCAAAGCCCGGCGTCTGGTACTCCGGCCGCGCCTTGAACGAGAACACCGGCGCCTTCGGATCGAAGCCCGGCGGGTCCTTCGCGATCTCGGCGACGACCTGCGCGTACATCTGCGGCGCGTTCTCGCGCAGCCGGTTCAAGGACTGCAGCGCGTAGTACTCGCTCGGATACGTGCGCGCCGTATCGGCCCACTGCGCGATCGCCTGGTCGGTCAGCTTCTTCGCGTTGTACGCGCGCGCGAGCCAGTAGCCGGCCTCCGCGCGCTCGTCGTCGCCGAACACGCCGTTGTAGCTCGCCGCGGGCTTCACCAGCTCGATCTGCTTCTTCCACCACGTGATCGCGTCGTCGTAGCGCTGCTCGCGCCACGCGCGCCAGCCGAGCCGCCACATCGCCTCGACCTTCTGATCTCCGTCGGGATACTTCACGGGGATCGCCGACAGCACCTCTTCGACCTTCGCGCCGTTGTTGAGATCGGCCCACTCCTCGGCCTCGCGCAGCATGCCGTCGTCGGCGTAGCTGTGCTTCGGGTCGATCGTCTGCGTCGCCTTGTAGCGCTCGATCGCGACGTCGTGCTGGCCGATGAACGAGTAGCTCTGGCCGGCGTTGTACGCGGCCTTGATCGCGAGGTCGTTGTTCTTCGCCGCCTCGCACGCCGCCTGCGCCTCGTCGAACATCGGCGCCGAATTCTTGCGGTCGCGCGCCTTCGAGCGGCTCTTCGCCTTGTGATAAGCGGCGACGCACTTCTGCTCGGGCGTGATCGACTTGTCGGCGAGCGCGGCCGCGAACTCGGCCTCGCCCTCGGGGTTGCGCATGTTGTCGAACAGCACCATGCCCTTGGTGATGTGCTCGGCGACGGTCATCGTCTCGTCGGCCTTGAGCGCGACCATCCGGTCGTGCGCCTTCGTCGCCCACGACGACAGCGGATCCTCGACCTCGATCTGCTTGTACAGCTTCGCGGCCTCTCCGTCTTGCAGCCCCTTCTTTTGCTGCTCGAGCGCCTCGCCGAGGTCGTAGCGGACCTCGCTCAGGAACGGTCCCTTCGCGTGCCGCGACAGATAATCGCGCAGCGCCGGCTCGACCTCCGCCCACTTCGACTGCCCGCGCAGCAGATCGATCGCGAGCAGCTCCGCATCCGGCCCGACGATCGAGTCGCGCGCGACCTTGCCCGCGAGATCGGTCGCCTCCGCCGTCATGTGCGCGAGCCACATCTCGCGCGCCGCGTGATAGCCGATGTAGTCGGCGAGGTCGGGCAGCCCGCGATATGCCGCCGCGAGGTGCGCCGCCGCGTTCGCGTGATCGCCGAGGTGCTCCTCGCACAGCCCGAGCATCAGGTCGATGCGTGCGCCCTGCTCGGGATCCTTCGTCGCCTGGCGCGCGAGCGCGAACGCATCGTGCGCCGGCTTCCACTTCTCGAGGCCGAACTGCGTCGCCGCGTCGAGCTCGTCGCCGGTCTTCCAGTACGACGCGACCATGCCGTCCTCGAGCGCACCGGCCTGCACGGGCGGCGCGGGCGCAGCCGAGCCCTTCGCGGTCGCGGGTGTGGTCGCGACGTGCCGGTGGGTGTCGTCCCCGGAGCATGCACAGACGAGGAGGACGAAGGGCCAAAGGCGGCGCATGCGTCGACGGTAGCAACGCGGATCCCCCGCGCAAGTATTCCGGTGCGCTAACGGCTGACGCGATTGCGGCCGGCGTTCTTCGCACGGTAGAGCGCCTTGTCGGCGGCCTCGATCAGCTCCTGGATCGCCTTCGCGGGCGTCGACGGGTAGCCGGAAACGCCGATCGACACGGTCGCCTTCAGCTTCCGGCCGCCGGTCTCGATCACCGTGTTCTCGACGAGCTTGCGCAGCCGCTCCGCGGTCTGGATCGCGCCGTCGATGTTGATCGCGCGCAGGATCACCGCGAGCTCCTCGCCGCCGAACCGCGCGACGACATCCTCGTTGCGCACCGCCTTCGACAGCACGCCCGACAGCGTCGCGAGCACGGCATCGCCCGCGAGGTGGCCGAACGTATCGTTGCACTGCTTGAAGTGATCGAGGTCGAGCAGCAGCAGCGACAGCGCCGTCTCGTGGCGCACCGCGAACTTCAGCTCGCTGTCGAGGCGCTCCATGAAGTAGCGCTTGTTGAACAGCTTGGTCAGGCCGTCGCGCAGCGCGCTCGACACGAGGTTCTCGTGGAACGACTCGTCGAGGTGGTCGGCGAATCCGAAGCGCAGCACGGTCGAGCGGCCGACCTGGATCTTGTCGCCGTCGCCGACCTTCGTGGCCGCGATGATCTTCTCGCCGTTGACGAACGTGCCGTTGCGGCTCGCGAGGTCCTCGATCCAGGTCGTGTCCTTGTCGCAGCGCACGCGCGCGTGGTTGCGCGAGATGCCGTCGTCGTCGAGCCGGATCTCGCAGACCGGTGCGCGGCCGATCGTCATCGCGCCGTCCAGCTTGAACATCCGCCCCGTCGCCGAGCCCGTGATCACCGTCAGCGTCGCGCGGTTGCGTTCACCCGCGAGCTTCGACTGGATCTGCTCCACGTCGGTCGCGTGCGTATCCTCATCCCACTCGTCGGACATCCGCCCCGGTACGATATCACGCTCGCGAGGCGATCCAGCTGGCAAGCTCGTCGAGGACGTGCGCGGTAAGTCCGCGGAGCTCGTGGCGTGCCTGATTACACAGTTCTTTCATCCGCGCGGTCGCGGCCGCCGCGTGCTCGACGAGCTCGGCATCATCGCGATCATCGGCGTGCTGGAATGCGATGCCAATCGCCATGCCATATCGCCCGAGCGCGGCGCAGGTCTCGCGCGGTGCACCGGCCGCAATCGCGCCGAGCTCCGCCGCCGCTGCGAACAGCGCGCCCGTCTTCGCCGCATGCATGCGCTCGATCGCGGCGAGGTCGTTGGCCGCACCGCGCGCCGTCAGATCGATGGCCTGCCCGGCCAGCAGCTCTTGGACGCCCGCACGCTGGGAAAGGATACGCACCGCATCGGCCGCTCGCGGTCCCAGCTCGGCGAGCGTGGCGAACGCCTGGGTCAACAAGCCATCGCCGGCGAGGATCGCGATCGCCTCGCCGAACACGACATGCACCGTCGGACGCCCGCGCCGCAGGGCATCATCATCCATCGCCGGCAGGTCGTCGTGGACGAGCGTGTACGCGTGCAGCATCTCGATCGCGCTCGCCGCGGGCAGCGCCTGGTCGCGCGATCCGCCGCACGCCTCGGCCGCCGCGAGCACGATCGCGGGCCGCAGCCGCTTGCCGGGCCCGGTCGCCGCGTAGCACATCGCCTCCGCGAGCCGCCCCGGATCATCTTTCGGCGGCGCGAGCCGGTGCGCGAGATCCGCGTCGACGATCCGGCGTGCCTCGTCGAGAAAGCCGACCAGCCGGGCGGGCGCGCTCGCCGGATCGAGCGTGGTCACGACTTGTCCTCGAACGGCGCCGTCTCGACGCCGCCCGATGCACTGACGAGGATCTCGACGCGCTTCTCGGCGGTCGCCAGGAGCTGCTGACCCTTGCGCGCGAGCGCGACGCCTTCCTCGTAGACCGCGAGCGCCTGCTCGAGCGTCAGCTCGCCGGACTCGAGCTTGCCGACGACCTCGCGCAGCCGCACGAGGATCGCGTCGAAGCCCTGATCGCCGTCGGTCGCCACGTCGCGGGGACCATACCGGGTGAAAACTGAAAAGTCACCCCGCGAAGATCGGTTGACGAACCGCTCACTTGCAGGGAAGCTGACGATGCATGGGGGAGCGCTCCGACTTTCGGCCGAACGATACCGGCGAGCTCAAGGAGCGGTGGCGTTCGTACATCCAGGATCGCCGGCTCAACACGACCGCGCAGCGCGAGGCGATCGTCGAGCAGTTCCTTCGCACCCGCGATCACGTCTCGATCGACGAGCTGCTGACGAAGGTCCGCAAGCGTCATCCCAAGGTCGGCTACGCGACGGTCTATCGCACGCTCAAGCTGCTCGTCGACTCCGGCCTCGCGGTCGAGCGCCAGTTCGGCGACGGGCAGGCGCGCTACGAGGTCGTCGGCGATCACCACGACCACCTCATCTGCGTGAAGTGCGGCCTGATCCTCGAGTTCGAGGACGACGAGATCGAGCGCCTCCAGGACCGCATCGCCGAGCGCCTCGGCAGCTTCACGGTGCTGCGCCACCGCCACGAGCTCTACGGCCTGTGCCCGAAGTCGGCGGGCGATCCGAACGGGTACTGCCCGAACGAGCAACGGAAGAAGTAGGGACGCTTTCTCATTTCGCAACCCACGCTTTCGAGGAATTCACGGCACTTAATCGGGGACGCTTTCGCACTTCACAACCACGTGAACTTTCTTCTTCCGGGTGTGGGGCACTTTGGGCATAGTCCCGCGCCCGCATGAAGGTCCTCGCGTTCGTCGCTGTGCTGCTCGCCGCTTGCGGTTCGAGCCACGACACTCCTGCCGTCGACGCGCCGCCCGACATCGCCGACGGCACCGGCTGCACGCCGACGACCGCGCGCACGCAGATGCCGGATACGTTCGTCGGCCCGACCGGCTTGCAGGACCGGCTCAGCGCGCTGATCGATTCCGCGCAGACGTCGCTCGACGTCCAGATGTACCTGTTCACCGTGCGCGCGCTCGCCGACAAGATCGTCGCGGCGAAGTCTCGCGGCGTCGCGATCCGCGTGATCCTCGATCCCGACGAAGCGGGCAACGCCAACGTCACGCCGGGCTTCACGAGCGCGGGCATCAACTGGAAGAACGCGTCGACGATCTACCAGTACTCGCATGCGAAGTACCTGATCATCGATCGCAAGACCGCGGTCATCATGTCGATGAACTTCAACGTCGACGCGATGCAGAACGAGCGCAACTACGGCATGGTCGACAAGGATCCCGAGGACGTCGCCGACCTCCAGCTCGTGTTCGATCAGGACTGGGGCCTCGCGAACGGCCAGACGCCCGCCGCGCCCGACCTGTCGTGCACGCGCCTGATCATCTCGCCGACCAACTCGCAGCAGCGGATCTACTCGCTGATCCAGGGCTCGCAGCACACGCTCGACATCGAGTCGCTCTACATCACCGACGCGTCGCTGCGCAGCGCGGTCGTCGCGGCCGCCAATCGCGGCGTCACGGTGCGCGTGATCCTCGAGGATCCGAGCGACCAGGCGTCGAACACCGACGCGACCACGACGTTCAAGGCCGCCGGCATCCCGGTGAAGTACGCGACGACCCAGTTCTACCTGCACGCCAAGCTGATCGTCGCCGACGGCGTCGCGTTCGTCGGCTCGGAGAACCTGTCGCCGACGGCGCTCCAGCACAACCGCGAGGTCGGTGCGCTCGTGTTCGAGCCGCCCGCCGTGCAGCCGATCCAGGCGCAGTTCGACAGCGACTGGGCCGCGACGACGCCCGCGCCCTAGAAGCTCTGCACGCCGATCAGCGCGGACGCGAGCGTGATCGATCCGCTGCTTCCGAAGAAGCCGCCGAGCGACTCGATCTCGAACGACATCGTCACCGACGGTGCGATTCGATAGCCGAGCCGCAGGTCATAGCCGGATGTCGTGTTGACGTTGCAGTTGCTATCCGTTCCGCTGCTGCACCCGATGGCGACGCCGAGCCCGAGCCCGCCGCCGATGAACCCCTTGCCAAACCAGCCCTGGACGTTCGGACCGAGCACGCCGATCCAGCCGAACCCGTTGTCTGCGATCACCGTACCCGACGCGCGCACCGACATCGCGACGTCGTGCGTGACGAACCCGCCGACGCCGAAGTTCACCGCGGCGCCGTTCACGAGCGAGTAGCCGGCGCTGCTGCCACCGAGCGTCGCCCACGTCAGGCCCGTGCTCGCCTCGACGGTCGCGCCGCGGTGCTCGTCGCCCGGGCCGCCGACGCACTGGCCCTCGACCAGCTGCTGGCCCTCGCCGCACGTCGGAGGCGCCGGCGGCAATACGACATCGCTCCTCGAGCAGTCGGGCAGCGACGTCAGCAGCTTCGTGCGCGTGTCCATGTCGGTCGCGTGGTTCGCCGCGTTCTCGATCTCGTGACGGCGCGCGAGGCACGCATCGTGCGGGGACATCGGCGGCGGCGCGGGCTCGGCGGGCGTCTGTGCCGGTGGCGGGGCCGGCTCGGGCGCAGGCGGCGGAGCAGGGGCGGGCGTCGGCTCGGGCGCGGAAGGCTCGCCCGGCTGGGCCTGCGCGACGACGGGCACGAGAACAGCGAGCAGCGTCAGGGAGAGCAGCGATCTCGACATGCCTCCAAGCAAACGCGATGCGTGCGCGCGCCGGTGGTGGGTTCACGCGTCGTTCACGGCACGCTCACGCGGCCGTCATGCGTGGCGTCAGCCCTTCGGCGTCAGCTTGAGCCGCTCGATCTCCGAGTTCTCGGAAAGCGGCAAGAAATGGATGATGCAACGGCCAGGCTCGCTCGGGAGCCACGCGCCGGCCCACATGGTCGTCGTCTTCCAGAACTCGGCGGGGCCCTTCGTCTCGATCGGCGCGCCGAACCGCTGGCGCATCCACTGATCGGCCTCGTTCTCGACGCAGCCGCGGATCTTGAGCTGCAGCTCGATCAACGGAGCGTTGTCGGCAGTGCCGAGGAAGTACGCATCGACCTCGGCGGTGCGCTGGCCGACCTTGAACGGCGGTAGCGCGAAGCACCAGGTTGCCTTGCGGCCGTCGTTGAGATCGGTCGGCTGGCAGATGCCATCGTGGACCTTGCCGCGCACGGTCTGGCCGAAGATGTAGCGGTCGAGGCCGCTCGGGCCGCTGTGCTTGGTCTCGCACGCGGCGAGCACCACCACGAGAAGCAACGCGCGCTTCATGCCTGGACTCCGCCGCGCACGCTGACCTCGACGGTCACCTCGTCCTCCATCTTGAACACGAAGAACTTCGGCGCCTGCAGGCCGAGCCGCTTGATATCGAGCGTGAAGCTCGCGCGCGCGTCGAGACGATCACGATCGAGCGTACCCTGGCCGGCCAGCTCGAGCACGACCTCTTTGCCGCGCCACCGCAGCGTGCCGTGGGCCTTCGCGGTGAACTTGTTGCCGTCACGCACGACGTCAGACACGCGATCGAGGACAAACGTTGCGGACGGGTTGCCGTCCATGTCGAAGTCCTTGCGGAGCTTTCGATTCTTGAGCCAGTCGCCGGCGTCGAAGCTCGTCATGTCGACGGTGAACGTCGCCTTCGCAGCTTCGATCGCATCCGGATCGGCTTCGACGTCGCCTGACACCTTGTCCCACGTCGTCGTCGTGTCGTGGACGCTCGACCGCGCCTTGACGGTCAGCTTCCCCGACGAGACCGCGTACTTCACGGGTCTCAGGCCGCCAGACACTGCAGCAGCAGCGTCGTGACGTTGTCGGTGCCGCCGTTGCGGTTCGCGGCATCGACGAGCTCGGCGACCGCGCGCTCGAGGCTCTTCGCGTTCGACGCGATCTGCGCGATGTTGTCGTCGTTGACCATGCCCGACAGGCCGTCGGAGCACAGGATGTAGACGTCACCGCTCTTGATCTGGTGGCTGCGAATGTCGACCTGGACGGTCTCGCGCATGCCGAGGGCGCGGGTGATGACGTTCTTGTGAGGGAAGTTGCGCTCCTCCTCTTCCGTCATGTCCGGCTTCGCTTCCTTGTAGTCCTCGAGCAGCGAGTGGTCGCGCGTCAGCTGGTTGATCGCGCCGTCCCGCACGCGATAGACGCGCGAGTCGCCGACGTGGCCGACGTAGATCTTGTCGCCGCTGACGAGGCAGCTGACGATCGTCGTGCCCATGCCCTTGTAGCGAAGGTCGCGGTTCGACGTCTCGAAGATGCGGAGGTTCGCGAGCTTGATCCCGCAGACCAGCCGGTTCTCGATGTACGACAGCGACCGGTCCATCTTGTAGGGCCAGGTCGCGTCCTCGTCCTCGCGGGTCCGCTGGTAGAACTCGCCGATCGTCTCGGCCGCCATCTTCGATGCGACCTCGCCGGAGGCGTGCCCACCCATGCCGTCCGCGACCAGGAACAGCTGCTCGTCCTCGATCAACGAGAAG
>JAFAOG010000116.1 GCA_019237945.1 Deltaproteobacteria bacterium
TCGGGAAAGCCGGGCAAACCGAGGCCACCGATCGGCGTGACCTGCGCGCCGACCTGAAACGGCACCTCGAACGTCTGGGCTCCGTCGGCGCCCGCACCGATGTGCTTCTGCGGGACGTCGAAGCGAAACGTCGGCTCGACGACACCGAGCTGGATGTCCTGGCCGAAGATCGAGACGGTCAGCGCCGCCTGGCGGCCCATCGATGCCTGATGCGTCGCGGCCTGATTGAATGCCGCCGCGCGAGCCGCGCAGAACAGGCGGGCGCCGCGATCGCGGATCTCCGCTCCGAACGTCGGGTCCGCGTACGACTGGTTCGCCATCAGGCCCGTCGACGTATTGATGACCGCGTACGCTGCGCGCAGCCAGCGCGCCTGCACGGCCGGCCAGCCGAAGAAGTACGGAGACGTCGTGTGCGAGACGTGCAGCGAGATCGGCAACGCACTGAGGAACGACTCGATCGACGCGAGCTGCGAGTCGTCCGCGCTGATGTTCGCGTTCGCATCGGCCTCGGCGGTGGCGAGCTCCGAGGTGAAGGCCGGCGCGCTCTCGAACTGCGCCCACGAGCCGCCCGGGCCACCGGCGGCGAGCGTGTGCCAGCTGGCGGCATCGGTGACGCCCGCGGCCTTCGACTGGACGCCGTTGGAGAACGTCGGTTCGTGGATCGAAGCCGCGTCGGTCGCGGTCGGAGACGCGCTGGTCGCCGTGCCGCTGACGCCGAGGTCGGGGACGATCGAGTACGGAGAGTCGTAGCGATACGGCGCTGCGGCCGAGACGATCTCCTGGGTGGATTCGGATTCTTCGAGAGTCGTGCAGCCGCCGGCGGCGAGCAGCGCGAGAGTCGCTGTGAGTCGCATGATGCGGCGCCGATGTGCAGCCGGTATGCCGCGTGGTGTTCCGGGCGGTTAGCCTCGCTGTCACGCGAATCGCGCGAGGTGTCACGCTAGAATCGTGACGCATGGTCGGTACGACGACCGTCACGTCACCTCCATCGCGCGGTTCAACTCCCGTGCGCGTCCAGCTGCTGCGCGTGATCGGCGCGCGGACGACGAACATCGTTCTCGAGGACGAGCCGGTCGAGATCGGGCGCGAGGCGCAGATCGCGCTCGACGATCCGGAAGCATCGCGGCGGCACGCGCGCGTCGAGCCGGTCGAAAGCGGCTGGCAGATCGTCGACCTCGGCAGCCACAACGGTACGTACGTCGATGGCGCGCGCGTCACGACGGCGCGGCTGCAACACGGCAGCGTGATCCGCGCCGGCAAGACGCTGATCGTATTCGTCGATGCGCAGCTTCCCGACGGCCGGATGCCGCTTCCCGCGCTCGGCTCGAAGATCGTCGGCGACAGCATCGCCGCGCTGAGGCTTCACGGCGAGATCGATCTCGTCGCGGCGCAGCCGGTCTCGGTGCTCGTGCTCGGCGAGACCGGCGTCGGCAAGGAGCTCGTCGCGCAGGAGATCCATCGCCGGTCGCGGCGGTCCGGTGCATTCGTCGCCGTCAACTGTGCTGCGATCGCGCGCGAGCTCGCGGAGAGCGAGCTGTTCGGTCACGTGCCCGGCGCGTTCACCGGCGCCGCGCGCGCGTCCGACGGTCTGTTCGTCGCGGCCGAGGGAGGCACGCTGTTCCTCGACGAGGTCGGTGAGCTGCCGCCGGATCTGCAGCCGAAGCTGCTGCGCGCGCTCGCGACCGGCGAGATCCGGCCCGTCGGATCCTCGAACGCGCGCACGGTCGATGTTCGCGTCGTCGCCGCGACGCTGCGCGACCTCGACGAGGCCGTCCGCGCCGATACGTTCCGCGCCGATCTGATGAACCGGCTCGCGGGCTGGAAGATCACGGTGCCGACGCTGCGCGAGCGTCGCGACGACATCTTCGCGATCGCGAGCCTGTTCTTGCGCCGGCACGGCAACCTCGCGCTGTCGACCGATGCAATCGAGGCGCTGCTCGTCCACGACTGGCCGGGCAACGTCCGCGAGCTCGAGCGCACGATCGCCGCCGCCGCCGTGCGGGCCCAGGCCGCGCGCAGTGGTGTCGAGCTCGCGCACCTGCCGACGGAGCTCGCCGCACGCCTCAGCGGCCGTGCGATCGCCGATGCGCCGCGCACCGCTCCGATCCTCGTCCCGGCCGGCGCGATGCCGACGCGCGAGGAGCTGACCGCGCTGCTCGAGCAGATGGACGGCAACGTCGCGCGCGTCGCCGAGCATCTCGGCAAGGACCGCCAGCAGATCTATCGCTGGGCGAAGCGCTACGGCCTCGACGTCGAGTCCTTCCGCCGCACGTAGTGGATCGGCCAGGTGACCTTCCAGGTCTTGCCGCCGTCGGTCGACGCCTCCCACGACCAGTCGAACGCGTCGTGCGTGATGTTCTTGAACACCATCCGCTGCTTGAGCTTCGTGCCGTCGGGCTTCGTCGTGTCGCGACCGAACACGAAGCCATCGCCCTGCTTGCCGCCGGTGAAGTCCATGAACGCGGCCTGGTTGTCGACCCAGGTCTGGCGCCAGCCGGTGCGCGGTGCCCAGCTCGAGAGGCTGGTGCCGGCGAAGCCGTCGGGGCCGGTGAAGTGCTCCTCGAACGCGCAGCCGTCGAGTACGCGCTCGATCCGGTTGTGACCGTGCTGCTCGGGCTTTCCCTTGTCGCCCGGCCACGTCGCGTCCCAGTCGCCCACCCAGAACGCGAGCTGCTCGAGCTCGGGCGCCTGACACGGCTTCGGATCGGCGTGGGCGATCGCCGGGAGGATCAGGAGAGCCCCGAGGAGCTTCGTCATACTTCACCGGTATCACCGACGCGTGTAAGGTGTCTGCGTGGATCCGCAGTTCGACGAGCGGGGACTCGTACCAGCGATCGTACAGGATGCGACCACTGGCGCCGTCCTGATGCTGGCGTGGATGAACGCCGAGGCGCTCCGGCTGACGCGCGAGACCGGCATCGTGCACTTCTGGTCGCGATCGCGGCAGGAGCTGTGGAAGAAGGGCGAGACGAGCGGCAACACGCTCGCGCTCGTCGATGTGCGCCTCGACTGCGACCGCGATGCGCTGCTCGTTCGCGCGCATCCCGCGGGTCCGACGTGTCACACCGGGACGCGCACGTGCTGGGGCGATGACGTGCCGGCATCGATCGTCGATCAGCTCGCGCGCGTGATCGAGGCGCGGCGCGACGCAGGCAGCTCGGAGAAGAGCTACACGAAGTCGCTGCTCGACAAGGGCATGCCGAAGATCCTCGAGAAGATCGCCGAGGAGAGCGGCGAGCTCGCGGCCGAGCTGCCGGGTGGCCCCGACGAGAAGGTGATCCACGAGACCGCCGATCTGCTGTTTCACGTGATGGTCGGGCTGACGGCGCGGCGGATCCCGGTCGAGCGCGTGCTGGACGAGCTGGCGCGGCGGTTCGGGACGAGCGGGCACGTCGAGAAGGCGAGCCGGCCGCCGAAATGATCGATCTGCTGTCGCCCGGTGGCGCGCTCGATCGCGCGATTCCGTACTACGAGGATCGCGCCGAGCAGCGCGCGATGTCCGCGGCGGTCGCGCGGGCGCTCGAGGACGGGCGGCCGCTGATCGTCGAGGCCGGCACCGGCACCGGCAAGACGCTCGCGTATCTGATTCCGGCACTGCAGTCGGGCAAGCGCGTCGTCGTGTCGACGGGGACGCGCGCGCTGCAGGATCAGATCGCGCGCCACGATCTGCCGCTGCTGCGGACGATCCTCCAGCGGCCGTTCGCGGCGGTCGTGCTCAAGGGCGTCGGCAACTACGTGTGCCGGCGCAAGCTCGCCGAGGCCGCGACCCGTGGCATCGATGTCAGCGCGCTCGTCGACTGGAGCGAGCACACCGAGACCGGCGATCGCGCGGAGGTCGAGTGGCTCGCCGAGGGCGCGCCGGTCTGGACCGATGTCACGACGACGCCCGACGCGCGCATCGGCCCGCGCTGCCCGTACTTCGAGCGCTGCTTCATCACGCAGGCGCGACGCGCGGCCGACAAGGCGGAGCTGATCCTCGTCAACCACCACCTGTACTTCGCGGATCGCGCGCTGCGGGCCGCGTATCCCGGCGCACGCGTGCTGCCCGAGCACGACGCGGTGATCTTCGACGAAGCCCACCAGCTCGAGGACGTCGCGACCGAGCACTTCGGCGCGCGGATCAGCACGCACAAGCTCGGCGTGCTGGTGCGAGATGCGCATCTCGCGCTGTCGCGGATGCCGCTGTGGACGGGCCGCGCGGCCGACGACACGATCCACGCCGTCGAGCGCGCCGGCCTCGCACTGTTCTCGCACGTGCGCGGGGCACTGGTCGGCCCGAACGGCGATGACCGCGTGCCGCTGCCCGAGGGCCTGTTCGATCATCCCGACCGGCAGACCGCGTGGTTCAAGCTCGACACGGCGCTCGAGGAGCTGGCGCGCGCGGCCGAGGCCGAGAGCGAGCCGCCGCCCGACGAGGAACCGAGCGACGATGCCGGGGCGCGCGCGTCGTTGACGAGCCTGGCGCGGCGGGCCCGCGAGCTACGCGACGACCTCGCGACGATCGCCGAGCAGCGCCACAAGAGCCACGTCTACTGGGGCGAGGCGAAGCCCGGGCACACCGCGCTGACGGCGGCGCCGATCGAGGTCGCGGAGCTCGTCCGCCGTCACATCACGACGAGCGGCCCGGTGCCGATCTTCACGAGCGCGACGCTCGCGGCCGCCGGCGACTTCAGCTACCAGCGCACGCGCCTCGGGCTCGACGATGCCGAGGAGCTGCTCGTGCCGTCGCCGTTCGACTACGCGCGCCAGGCGATGCTCTACGTCCCGCGCGATCTGCCGCTGCCCGCCGAGGATGGCTACGCGGCGGCGGCCGCCGCCCGCACGCTCGAGCTGCTCGCGATCACGCAGGGCCGCGCATTTCTCTTGTTCACGTCGCACCGCGCGCTGCGCGAGGCCGCGGCCCGTCTGAAGAACCTGCCGTATCCGACGCTCGTCCAGGGCGATGCCCCGCGCGCGACGCTCGTCGATCGGTTCCGCGCGACGCCGAATGCCGTGCTGCTCGGCACCGGCTCGTTCTGGGAAGGCGTCGACGTCCCCGGCGATGCGCTCTCGCTCGTCGTGATCGACAAGCTGCCGTTCGCGCCGCACACCGATCCGCTGGTCGCCGCGCGCATGCGCGTCCGCGCCGAGGCGAACGAGGATCCGTTCCAGACGCTGCAGCTGCCGGCGGCCGCGCTCGCGCTCAAGCAAGGCTTCGGGCGGTTGATCCGGCGCCGCGATGATCGCGGAATCGTCGCGATCCTCGACGGACGCGTCGTCACGAAGACGTACGGGCGCACGTTCCTCGACACGCTGCCCGCCGGCCTGCCGCGCACGAGCGCGCTCGAGCAAGTGAAGCGGTGGTGGTCGTGCTGATCGTGCTGTTCGGCTTTCTGTGCGGCTCGATCCCGTTCGGCTTCCTGCTCGGCAAGCTGCGCGGCCTCGACGTGCGCGAGAAGGGCAGCGGCAACATTGGCGCGTCGAACGTCACGCGCGTGCTCGGCTACAAGGCCGGCGTGATCGTCGCGGTGCTCGACATCGCGAAGGGCGCGCTGCCGGTGTGGTTCGCGCGGCATCACGGCGGCGTCCCGACGATGGTCGGCTGGGCCGCGATCCTCGGGCACTGCTTCTCGCCGTGGCTCGGCGGGCGCGGCGGCAAGGGCGTGGCGACGGCGTTCGGCGTGTTCCTGATGGTCGCGCCGCTGATGGCGGCAGTGGCGCTCGTCGTGTTCGGGGCCGTCCTCGCGATCACGCGCGTGCCGACGATCGGCTCGCTCGCCGCCATGACGACGGTCGCGGCGCTCGCGCTGCATCGCGGCGACCCCGGTATCACGCGGCTGGCGGTGATGACGCTCGGCCTGCTCGTCTACACGCACCGCGAAAATCTCCACGAGCTCGTCACCAGGACGAATTGATCTCGTCGAGCTGCTGCGCGTGCACGCGCTGTTCGAGCGCGCCGAGCATGTCGTGCGTGCCCGGCACCACGAAGTCGCTCCCGACGAGCGCGATCAGCGGGACGATCGCGAACCGCCGCTCGGCGAGGCGCGGATGCGGCACCTCGAGACCGGGCTCGCGAACGACGCGCGGCCCCCACACGAGCACGTCGAGATCGATCGTGCGCGGTCCCCACCGGGCCTCGCCGCGGCGGTCGCGGCCGAGCAGGTGCTCGATCTCGAGCACGGTCGCGATCAGCTCGCCGGCCGTGACATCGGGCCAGCGCACGCGCAGCGCGCTGTTGAGATACGGCGGCTGCGCCGGGCCGATCGCGGCCGTGCGATAGACCGGCGCGCTCGTCACGTGCCCGATCTCCGCGAACGCTTCGCGAGCCCGGCGAAACGCGCCGAGCACGTCGCCGACGTTGCCGCCGAGCCCGACGACGACGTCGTTCACGGGCGCGCGATCACCGGATTGCTCAGCACGCCAATGCCTTCGATCTCGATCTCGCAGACGTCGCCCGGCGACAGGTTACCGACGCCCGCCGGAGTGCCCGTCGAGATCACGTCGCCCGGCTCGAGCGTCATGTACTGGCTGCAGAAGCTGATCAGCGTCGCGACGTCGAAGATCAGATCGCTCGTCGAGCTGTCCTGCTTCACGGCGCCGTTGACGCGCGTCGTGATCCGCAGGTTGCGCGGATCGAGGCCGGGGACGATGCGCGGGCCGAGCGGGCAGAACGTGTCGAAGCCCTTCGCGCGCGCCCACTGGCCGTCCTTCTTCTGCAGATCGCGCACGGTGACGTCGTTGACGCAGGTGTAGCCGAGCACGATCTTCAGCGCGTCGTCCTTGCTGACCCGCGAGGCCCGGGTGCCGATCACGACGCCCAGCTCGCCCTCGTAGTCGACCCGCTCGAAGCCAGCGGGGCGCGCAATGGCCGCGCCGTCGGCGATCAGCGCTGATCGAGGCTTCAAAAACATGAGGGGCTCCTCGGGGAGACCCTTACCCATCTCGATCGCGTGCGCTCGGTAGTTCTGGCCGATGCCGATGATCTTGCTGGGAACGAGGTCGAACGTCTCGACGGAACCGCTGCGCTCGACGGGGATCAGCATGGGGGGAAAGGTAGGACACCTGTGGAGTGGTGTCATTGATCGATACCGTTACCGACCGTACAATTTCACTCGATGGGCCGGGCTCCAATTCCTGGAGGGCCACAACGTGTGTCCGCGCATGTTGTGCCGAAGGCGAAGCCTTTCCCGGAGGAGGACGAGGAGGAGAAGACGACGATCGAGTCGGGCTGGGAAGACGAAGCCAGCACGACGGTCGAGCAAGGCGAAGTCGCCGATAAGATTCGCGCGCTCGGCAGCGAGCAGCAGCCGGTCACGCCACCGCGTGCGCAGCAAGCGACCGGCATCACATCGACGGGCGCCAATCAGCTCGACGAGCCGACCGTCGACGATCAGCACGTCGCCGAGATCGCGAACAACATCGCGGCGAATGTCGCGCGCCTCGTGATCACGCAAGGCAACGACGTCGGTCAGGAATTCGAGATCCGGCCGGGCAAGAGCTACACGATCGGCCGCGCGATCGATAACGACGTCGTGCTCACCGACATCGCGGTGTCGCGCAAGCACTTCGATCTGCGCTTCCAGGACGCGGCGTGGGTGATCGTCGATCGCGGCTCCGGCAACGGCACCGTCGTCAACGGCAACGTCGAGGACAACCCGTTCATGCTCGCGAGCGGCGACGCGATCGAGATCGGCAACACCGTCTTCCGCTTCGAGCAGGCCAACGGGGCGCCGCGCCCGTTCGCGAGCTACTCCGAGGAAGACGAGGAGATGTCGACCGTCGCCGGCAAGGTCGTGCGCCACGACCTCGAGCACGATCCGCCGGCCGCGCCCATCCAGTCCCGCCCCAAGACGCTGCCGCCGCCGACGCCGATCCGTCCGCGCAGCCCGTCGACGTTCCCGGCGCAGCCGATGCCGCCCGGCCTCGCGCCGACGCCCGCATCGACGTTGCCGCTGCCGCAGATGGCGGGACGCGCTCCGATGGCGCAGCCGCAGTCGCCGACGCTGCTCGCGGCCGAGCCGCTCGTCACGTCGCAGCCGATGCAGGCGATGATGCAGCAGCCGTCGCAGCCGTACTCGATCCCGCAGCAGCGCGGCCAGATGTTCAACGACTACCCGCAGTACTCCGAGATGCCGCCCGGCCAGGGCCTCGGTCCGCTCGTCGTGCCGCAGAACGGCCAGCGCCTCGATCCGTCGACCGCGCACGTCGCGCCGACGCCGTACGCCATGAACAGCATGAACGGCATGCTGTCGGGGCCGCTCTCCGCCGCGCGCCCTTCGGCGATGCCCGGCGCGCAGCTGAGCAAGCGCACGAAGATGATCCTCGGCGGTGTCGGCCTCGCGCTGCTCGCGGGGATCACGACGATCGCGATCGTCTCCGGTGGCAGCAGCAAGAAGCCGGCGCAACCGGCCGGCACCGGCTCCGCGGCTCCCATCGCCGCGCCGAAGCCCGAGGCCCCGAAGCCCGAGCCGTCGAAGATCACCGCGACGCCGATCGAGCAGCCCAAGCAGGACCCACCGAAGGTCGAGCCGCCGAAGGTCGACCCGCCGAAGGTCGAGCCGCCCAAGCAGGTCGTGGTCGTGCCGCCGCCTCCGAAGCAGGAGCCGCCGCCGAAGAAAGAGCCGCCGGTCGTCGCGAAGAAGGACCCGCCGCCGGTCGTCAAGAAGGACCCGCCGCCGAAGAAAGATCCGCCCGTCGTCGTCAAGAAGGACCCGCCGCCGCGGCAGGAGACGCCGAAGCAAGATCCGCCGAAGAAGGATCCGGCGCCCAAGCGCGTCGCGACCGTCGATACCGGTGAGGCGCGCACGAAGGCCGATGGGCTCTATCGCGCGAAGCGGTTCAGCGAAGCCGCCGCGACGCTCGCGTCCGCCGCGAAGACCGCCGACGACTCCGAGGCGAAGGAGCTGCGTCACATCGCGGATCTCTACGTGAAGGTCGGCCGCGGTCTGTCGTCGGGAACCGCGCCCGCGGCGCCTCCGACGGAAGCATTCCCGACGCTGCGCCAGACCGAGAACTTCGATCGCGCGGCCGGCGGCGCGTTCACGAGCGACATCGACGCCGCGCTCAAGAAGGTTGCGCCGAAAGCGGCCAGCGCCTTTCTCGCCGACAAGAACTACGAGCAGGCGCGGCTCGCCGTGATCGAGGCCGACAAGCAGGGCGCGAACACGACGATCTTCAAGCAGGCGCTCGAGCGCGCCGCGGCCGACATGTACAACCAGGCGGCGAAGGAAGCGAGCAGCGACGCGGCGTCCGCGAAGGACAAGTGTCAGCGCATCCTGAACTTCGCCGACTCGAAGAGTCCCTGGTATCAGAAGGCCGCGCGGCTCAAGGCGACGCTCTAGGCGAGCAGGCTCGCGATCACCTTCTCGAGCTTCTCGAACTCGAACGGCTTGTCGACGTGCGCATCCGCTCCGTAGATCGGCGCGGTGATCTCGTTCGTCTTCTCGCCGATCGCGGACACCATGACGATCTTCACGTCCTGCGTCACCGGATCTTGCTTGAGCGCGCGAGCGACTTCCCAGCCCGACTTGCCCGGCATCATCACGTCGAGCAGGACCATGTCCGGCCTGTCGCGCTTCGCGAGCTCGAGGGCGCGGTTGCCGTCGCTCGCCGTCGTGACCTTGTACCCGCGCTTGGTCAGGCGCGTGTTGAGCATCGTCACGATCTCGGGATCGTCGTCCACCACCAGGATGCTCTTCGTCATGCCAAAAGGCTACCGCGAGTCCTGGCATGATAGGAAGCGACGTGCGCCGCTGGCTGTTCTTCGCGATCGCGATCGTGATCGGCCTTGCCGCCTTCTCCCTCGTCGGAGATGTGCGGCATCTCGGCGATCGCCTGCACGGCTTCTGGTGGCCCGCGTTCGTGGCGGCGATCGGCCTCGCGCTCGCCAACTACTGCATGCGCTTCGTGCGCTGGCAGATGTACCTGCGGATGCAGCAGGTGCAGGTGCCGCTCGCGTCGAGCGCGGTCGTGTTCGGCGCCGGGCTGTCGCTGTCGATCACGCCCGCGAAGCTCGGCGAGCTCGTCAAGTCGTACCTGCTTCGCGAGATGCACGACGTGCCCGCGCCGCGCACCGCCCCGATCGTCGTCGCCGAGCGCGTCACCGATCTGATCGCGCTCTTGTGCCTCGCGGTGTTCGGCGTGGCCGCCTATGGCGTCGATCCGACGCTCGTGATCGCCGCCGGAGCGCTGATCGCGATCGGCCTCGTGCTGCTCGCCTGGCCGCGGCCGACTCGCGCGTTGATCGACCTCGTGACCCGCCCCGCGAAGCTGCGCCGGCTGCGCGAGCCGCTGCACGAGACGCTCGGCCACCTCGCATCGCTGTGCCGGCCCGGCCCGCTGGTGCTCGCGACGCTGATCGCGATCCCGGCGTGGGGCTGCGAGTGCGTCGGGTTCGCGATCGTCTGCAACGCGTTCCCGGGCGCCCACGTCGGCGTCGGCCTCGCGATGATCATCTATGCCGGCACGACGATCGCGGGCGCCCTGTCCTTCCTGCCGGGTGGCCTCGGCGTCACCGAGGGCGTCATGACGCTTGCGCTCGTCCGCTGGAAGCTCGACCGTGCGACGGCGGTCGCGGCGACCCTGCTCACCCGTGTAGCGACCCTGTGGTTCGCGGTCGTCATCGGAATCGGGTTCCTCACGCTGGCCAGACGCCGCATCCGGAAGCGAGTGCTATAAACCGGGGAATGTCGGTAGGCGTCGACTTCGACTTCCCGAGGTGGATCGCCGCGCGCCGCGGGGCGATGGAGCAGCAAGCACGTGAGGGCGCGATGTATGCGTTCTCCGGCGAGCACAAGTTTCGCCGCACGCTGATGATCGCGCGGCCGGTGACGATGGCGCTCGAGGCGACCACGCGCTTGTGGCGTGACGTCGCGCGCACGGAGCTGCTCGGCACGGCCGTGAAGGTCACGGACCAGCAGTACCCGCGCGTGTGGGAGGCGGCGAAGGCCGCGGGAGCCGCGCTGCGCGTTCGCGTGCCGGCGGTGTTCGCGGCGCCGTCCTCGTCGATCAAGGTCAAGGTGCTCGGCACGCAGGACGCACCGCACCTGATCGTCAACCTCGAGCTCGCCGAGAAGCTCGACGATACGGAGCTGCTCGCCGCGATCGCGCACGAGCTCGGCCACGTCCAGAACGGGCACATCCTCTACACGACCGCGCTGCACTACCTGACGAACGGCGCCGCGTTCTTCGTGCGCTGGATCGTCCAGCCCGCGATCATGACACTGCAGGCGTGGTCGCGCCGCGCCGAGGTCACGTGCGATCGCGCGTCGCTGCTCGCCGTTCGCGATGTCGACAAGACGCTCGCCGCCCTCGTGCGCCTCGAGCTGGGCCTCGACAAAGGCTCCGCCTTCAACGCCGAGGAATACCTGCGCGCGATGCCCGACGTGAAGAAGGGCCTCGGCCGCTTCGCCGAGATGTTCCGCAGCCACCCGTACGTGCCCAAGCGCGTGCAGGCACTGCGTCTGTTCGCGGGGTCCGCGCTGTACGCCCAGGTCACCGGTGGTGACCCGATCGGCAAACCTTCGCTCAACGAAGTCGACAAGCAGGTCAGCGACCTGATCAGCGTGTTCTAAATGACGATCCTCCTCGAACATCACAAGCAAGCGAAGCGCGAGATCGTCGCGCGGTTCACGCAGCTCGCCGAGGTCGCCGATGCCGTCGGCATGGTCACGCTCGCGCGCGACATCCGCACGACCCGCATCCCGAAGCTCGAAGCCGAACGCTTCCACCTCGTCGTGCTCGGCGAGTTCAACCACGGCAAGTCGACGTTCGTGAACGCGCTGCTCGGCCAGGACGTCCTGCCGACCGGCATCACGCCGACGACCGCCGCGATCAACCACGTCGTGTGGTCGCAGAACCCGACGGCGCGCGTCGTGCTCACCAGCGGCGAGTCGAAGTACCTCGAGCCGTCGCAGCTCAAGGAGTGGGTCACCGTCGCGGGCGGCCACGCGTCCGAGGTCGCGTACGTCGAGCTCGGCTATCCGAGCGATCTGCTCCAGAACAACGTCGTGCTCGTCGACACGCCGGGCGTCAACGATCTCAACGAGCAGCGCGCCGAGGTCACCTACGGCTACGTCCCGCGCGCCGATGCGGTCGTGTTCCTGCTCGACGCGGGCCAGGCCCTCAAGGACAGCGAACGCGAGTTCCTGCGCTCGCGCGTCCTCGAGTCCGCGCGCGACCGGCTGATCTTCGTGCTCGGCACGATGGACATGCTGTCCGCGGACGAGCGCAGCGCGGTCGTCGACTACGTCAAGAACGGCCTCGCGCAGATCACGCCCGATCCGGTCGTGTTCCCGCTCTCTGCGAAGGACTGGGCGAAGTCCAAGGATCCGAAGAGCGGCATGCCCGAGCTGATGGGGTACTTCGAGCGCTTCCTCGCGCGCGACCGCGCCCAGGTCATCCTCGACAACGCCGCCGCCGACGCCGCGCGCACCGCGAGCTACCTCGAGAACAACCTCGGCGTTCGCATGCGCGCGTACGACATGTCGATCGACGAGCTCGAGACGCGCATCACCGCCGTCCGGGAGCAGCTCGACGCCAGCAAGCGCAAGCTCGACGAGCTCCACGGCCGCATCGACGCCGAGGCCGGCTCGATCAAGAACCAGATCGGCCTCGACCTCGAACAGTTCGCCAAGGCGTTCGTCCAGGCGCTGCCGATTCAGATCGACGCCGTCGACGCCGACGACGTCAAGACCTACCTGCCAGCGTTCATCGAGGACAAGTTCAAGGAGTGGGCCGAGGTCGAGGGCATGAAGCTCGCGGCGATGCTCGAGCACCTCGCCGAAGAGGTCATCCAGATCACGAACGAGAACGTCGCGGCCGCCGCGGCCACGCTCGCCGAACGCCTCGGTCCCAACGACACGCAGGTCGATATCACCGTCGACTCGTTCAAGTACGACGTCGGCATCTACGCGGTTGGCGCGCTCGGCACCACGGTGATGCTCTTCGTCAACGCGCTCGCAGGCGGTCTGCTCACGCTCGCCGCGCCGATCCTCGCGATCGTCCTCAAGTCGAAGATCGCGGGCGACATCCGCATCCAGGCCAAGGAAAAGGTCCCCGCCGCCGTCCTCAACGCCGCCGAGGCGATGAAGCCGCACTTCGACAAGGTCATCGAGGACTTCGCGAAGCGCCTCTCGGAGTTCGTCTCGAACGCCGGCAATACGCTCTACAAGGGCATCAGTGAGATCCTCGACCGCACGATGCGCGAGCGCCGCGAACGCGCCGGCGAGGTCGACGAGCTGCGCTCCGCGACGACCGCCCAGATCGGCCAGATCAAGGCCGCCGCCGCCGCCCTCCGCCAGCTGCGCGAAGGCATCTGGACGGCCGACGAAGAGCCGCCCGACGACACGACCGGCAACTGACCTTCGGGCCACGGCCAGACCGATCTGGCCCCAAAGAACCCAAAGAACCCAAAGGGAAGATCGAGAGCAGATCGTTCTGCTCTGGCCTTTGGGCGCTTTGGGTTCTTTGGGGCTAACCCTCTTCGTCTGGCGACTCGAGTAGCCGCGATCGTCGGTGGGCACGTGGAGAGCGCGGACCAGATCCATCGACGCACTTGGTGGCCGATTTCCGGGCCCTTACGCATGGCAGGCGCCTTGCTGATGTAGCCGCGACATGAAGCTCGTCGCCCTCTGTGTGCTCGCTGCGTGTGGAACCTCGAGCCCCGGTGGCGCCGACGGGAGCGGGCTCGGGACGCCGGAGAACCCGGTGCCGCAGGGCGCGGACAAGGGTCCGTACCAGGTGCAGACGAGCGTCGACCTGACCGTCGAGGCGGTGCTGCCGCCGCAGGCGGAGCTGGTCGTCCAGACGCTGCGTGACTTCTCCCAGAATCCGGCGCACACGCTGATCGATCTGGCGGGCCAGGAAGGCGTGCCGGCGGTCGCGACGCTCTACGACGCGTTGCCTAGCCAGCTGACCGACAAGCTCGAAGGCTGGATCAACGGCGAGATCTCGAAGGTCAAGGTCAACGGCGTGCCGCTGACGACGTGGGCCGGCGACTTCGCGGGTGTCGCCGACACCGCGTTCTCGCAGTTCACCGTCGACAGCACGCTCGCGATCGATGGCAGCGCCGCAACCTCCACGCACACGCTGACGATGCTCGACTTCACGCCGACGGGCGTGCTGAACGTCAAGATCCCGATCACCGGCTTGGCGAGCGACATCCTCACGCAGCACCCGACGATCTCCGTGGCGGAAGGCGGCGCGCTCGGCGTCGGCGACCAGGGCTTCGGCCTGTTGTTCGGCGAGTACGCGTGGAACGCGGTCAACGCGGCGTGCACGGCACAATTCGGCGGCGACATCCGCACGACCCTCGGCCACGCCGTCAACTGTGCCGGCATCGCGCACACGATCGCGAACAAGTGCGTGCTGGGCGTGTGCGTCGGGCACGAGCAGCTGGTCGACGACATGTGCGAAGGCGGCCTCGACGCGATCGTCAACGTGATGCACGACCGCTTCGCACAGCTGAACCTCGAGGCGCTGCACTACAACTCGGGCGCCGCGCGCCTCGTCGACGATGACGGAGACGGCGTGGCAGACCGCATCGTCGACGGCACGTGGGATGCGCAGCTGAATCTCGGCCTGGGCTTGCGCCACACGCCGGCGACGTTCGCCGGGACGCGCTGACACCAACAACGCGCTAGACTCGGGGCATGTCCCTGTGGTCGCGGCTCGAGCGGCGGATCGGCGATCTGGCCGGCGAGCTCGTCCTCGACGAGTACCGCGATCAGCTGAACCACGCGCAGGACTTGCTCCGCGAGGACGACG
>JAFAOG010000297.1 GCA_019237945.1 Deltaproteobacteria bacterium
GCCGTTCTTCAACGGCTACCGCCCGCAGTTCTACTTCCGCACGACGGACGTGACCGGCACGGTGACGCTGCCGGCCGGCACCGAGATGGTGATGCCGGGCGACAACATCAAGGTCGACGTCGAGCTCGTCTCGCCGATCGCCTGCGAAGAAGGTCTGCGCTTCGCGATCCGCGAGGGCGGCAAGACGGTCGGCGCCGGCGTCGTGACGAAGATCCTCGCCGAGGTTGCCGCGAAGAAGGACGACAAGGCCGCGGCGGCTGCTGCTCCGGCGAAGAAGTAACGAGGACACCCATGACGACTCCACGCATCCGCATTCGTCTGAAGGCCTACGATCACAAGCTGCTCGATCAGAGCGCTGGCGAGATCGTGGAGACGGCCAAGCGCACGGGCGCCAAGATCGCGGGCCCGATCCCGCTGCCCACCAAGATCAACAAGTACACGGTGCTGCGCTCCCCGCACACCGACAAGAAGTCGCGCGAGCAGTTCGAGATCCGCACTCACAAGCGGCTCCTCGACATCCTCGAGCCGACGCAGCAGACGCTCGACGCACTGATGAAGCTGGACCTCTCGGCCGGCGTCGACGTCGAGATCAAGACCTGAGGCTGTCATGAAGATCGAGATCAAGAACATCCAAGGCAAGGGCGTCGGGTCGGTCGACCTCGACGACGAGGTCTTCGGCGCCGAAGTCCACGAGCACCTGCTCTGGGAAGCGGTCAAGTGGCAGCTCGCGAAGCGTCGCGCCGGTACGGCGTCGACGAAGCGCATGGGCGAGGTCCGCGGCACCGCGAAGAAGATCTGGAAGCAGAAGGGCACCGGTCAGGCTCGCCACGGCAGCCGCCAGGCCCCGATCTTCGTCGGCGGTGGCTCGGTCTTCGGACCCAAGCCGCGCGACTACGAGTACGACATGCCGCGCAAGGCGAAGAAGGCGGCGCTCCGCGCTGCGCTCTCGCTGCGTGCGAGCGAGCAGAAGATCGTCGTCCTCGACAACTTCACGACCGACGGCAAGACCAAGTCGGTCGCCGCGGCGCTCAAGACGATTGGCTCGGCCAAGGTCCTGATCGTCGACGCGAAGACGAACGAGAACCTCGTCCGCGGCGCGAAGAACCTGGCGAAGAGCCAGTGGCTCGCCCCCGAAGGTCTCAACGTCTACGACATCCTCCGCCACGACACGCTCGTCCTCACCAAGGACGCCGCGCAGGCCGTGACCGAGGCTCTCAAGCCGAAGGCGAAGGTCTCCAATGCGTAGCGCACAGTCGATCATCAAGCGCCCGCTGCTCACCGAGAAGTCGGCTCGCCTCCGCGAGACCGGTGGTGGCGCGTCGGCGGCAGCCGAGGGCGACAGCTACTCGCAGAAGGTCGTGTTCGAGGTCGCTCGCGACGCGAACAAGATCGAGGTCCGCCAGGCCGTCGAGTCGCTGTTCAAGGTCACGGTCACCAACGTCCGCACGCTCGTCGTGCGCGGCAAGGTCAAGCGCGTCGGCCGGTTCTCCGGTCAGCGTCCGTCGTGGAAGAAGGCGTTTGTGACGCTGAAGCCCGGCGACAACATCGAGTTCTTCGAGGGCGTCTAAGCCATGGCGATTCGTTTCTACAAGCCCACCTCGCCCGGCCGCCGTGGCATGTCCACGCAGGACTTCGGCGAGATCACGAAGTCCGAGCCGGAGAAGAGCCTGCTCGAGCACAAGGTGAACAAGGTCGGCCGTAACAACTACGGTCGCATCACCTCGCGCTTCCGCTCGGCCGGTCACAAGAAGCGCTACCGCAAGGTCGACTTCAAGCGCACCAAGACGGGCGTGCCCGCCACGGTGCTCGGCATCGAGTACGACCCGAACCGCTCGGCGCGTCTCGCGCTGATCCAGTACGCGGACGGCGAGAAGGCCTACATCCTGGCGCCGCAGCGCCTCGGCGTTGGCGACCAGGTCATGTCGGCGAACACCGCCGATATCAAGCCGGGCAACTCGCTGCCGCTCCGCTACATCCCGATCGGCACCGACGTGCACTGCGTCGAGCTCAAGGTCGGTCGTGGCGCGCAGATCGGCCGCTCGGCCGGCACGAAGGTCACGCTGATGGCGAAGGAAGGCGATTGGGCCACGCTGCGCATGCCCTCGGGCGAGATGCGCCGCGTCCACATCGACTGCCGCGCGACCGTCGGCGCGATCGGTAACTCCGAGCACGGCAACATCCAGTGGGGCAAGGCTGGCCGCAAGCGCTGGCTCGGCATCCGCCCGCACAACCGCGGCGTGTCGATGAACCCCGTCGATCACCCGATGGGCGGCGGCGAAGGCCGCAGCTCCGGTGGCCGCCATCCGTGCACCCCGTGGGGCATCAAGACCAAGGGCCTCAAGACCCGTCACAACAAGCGGACCGAGCAGTTCATCATCCGCCGTCGCAAGTGAGAACCCGCCATGCCTCGTAGCCTCAAAAAAGGTCCCTTCGTCGACAAGTACCTGGCGAAGAAGATCACCGCCGCCGGTAAGGAGACGAACCCGAACAAGCGGGTCGTCACCACGTATTCGCGCCGCTCGATGATCACGCCCGACATGATCAACCTGACGTTCGCGGTCCACAACGGCCGCAAGTTCGTCCCGGTGTTCATCACCGAGCAGATGGTCGGCCACAAGCTCGGCGAGTTCTCTCACACGCGCACCTATCACGGTCACACCGGCGAGAGGAAGAAGGCGTAGTCATGCAGGCACGCGCACAAGTTCGGAACATCTCGATGTCGCCTCGCAAGATGCGCGTCGTCGCGAACCTCGTCCGGAACAAGAACGTCGAGGAGGCCGTCGGCCTGCTCGATCTGACGCCGAAGAAGGCCGCCGCGATCATCAGCAAGGCGATCAAGTCCGCGGCTGCGAACGCCGAGGACAAGAGCGGCGGCGACGCGTCGGTCGA
>JAFAOG010000614.1 GCA_019237945.1 Deltaproteobacteria bacterium
TCCCGAACGTCGTCGCCAAGCTCGCGCCCGAGGACATCCTGATCGACAAGAACCGCGGCCGCGCGACGATCTGGTACCAGGTGCGGATCAACCTCAAGAACGTGCCGCCCGACGAACGCCCGCCGCAGGAGACGCCGGACCCCGACTACGACGTGCGCACCGAGTGGGGGCACGGTGCTTCTGATCCAGACCCAGAGTCGGATTAACGCGAAGGACGCGAAGGCACGAAGTCGGAATAAGAAGAGGCGGAGAAGAGCCGGAGTTTTTTTTGCGCGCTTCGCGCGCGCCCACGCGCGAGGCTCTGGCGCGGCGCGCGGAGGCGCGCGAGACAAGAAGAAAGAGGGAGCGCGCACGCGCGGCGCGCGGAGGCGCGCAAGACAAGAAGGAAGGAGTGCGCGCGGCGCGGACGCGGAGCCAGTGGGCGAGGAGGACTCGCGCTTCGCGAGTACTCCGAGCCGCCCTCTGGGCTTGTTGCCTTTTCCGATCCGGAACTTCGCGTTTTCGCGTTTTCGTGCCAATCCGGCCCGCGGCAGCGACCCACTACGGCGCGAAGATCTGCGCGATCTCGAACGCCGGCGTGACCTCGAGCTGATCGTAGCGGCACTCCGCCGGTGGCTTGTCGGGGCGCCAGCGCTTGAAGTGCGTCGCGTGGCGGAAGCGCGTGCCTTGGAGGTGGTCGTAGCCGACCTCGGCGACGAGCTCGAGGCGGATCGGCTCCCAGCTCAGGTCCTTCTTGCGGTTCCACCGGCTCGTCGCGCCCGGGAGGCGCTGCTCGGTCTCGACGTCCTGAAAGTCGGCCCAGTCGCGCCACGGATGGTTGTCGAGCGCGCCCTCGCGCATCGGCTTGAGCTGCTCGGCGAGCTGCGCGCGAACCTCTTGCTTGAACGCGCTCGTGATGCCGACGTGATGCAGCGTGCCCTGATCGTCGTAGAGGCCGAGCAGCAGCGAGCCGACGAGCCTGTCCTTGCCGTTCTTGTACCAGCGGAAGCCGGCGACGACGCAGTCGGCGGTGCGTGCGTGCTTGATCTTGAGCATCGCGCGCTTGCCGGGCGTGTACGCGAGCGACTCCGGCTTGGCCATCACGCCGTCGAGGCCGGCGCCTTCGAACCGCTCGAACCAGTCCTGGGCGACCGCGCGGTCGCGCGTCATCGGCGTGATGTGAACCGGCGGCTTGACGCCCGCGAGGGCCTGCTCGAGTCGGTTGCGGCGCTCGAGCTGCGGCTTGTCGCGCAGATCTTCGTCGCCGAGCGCGAGCAGGTCCCACGCGACGTAGGAGCTCGGGTGCTCCTGCGCGAGCAGCTTGACGCGCGACGCGGCGGGATGGATGCGCAGCAGCATCGCCTCGAAGTCGAGCTTGCCGTCGTGCGCGATCACGACCTCGCCGTCGAGCACGCAGCGATCCGGGAGCGCCTCGCGCAGCGAGACCTCGAGCTCGGGGAAGTAGCGGCCGAGCGGTTTGAGGTCGCGGCTCTGGATGTAGACCTCGCTGCCGCTCTTGAACACGAGCGCGCGAAAGCCGTCCCATTTCGGCTCGAACAGCCACGTGTCGCCCTCCGGAATGCCCGCCGAGAGCTTCGCCAGCATCGGATCGACGGGCGGCTGGAACGGCAGGGCGAGCTTCACGCGGGCACGCTACACTGATCGCGTGCGCGCTGTCCTCCTGATCGTCATGCTCGCGGCGACCGCGCACGCCGAGGATCTGTGCCGGCGTCCCGCGCGCGGCCCGACGGTCGATCTCGATGTGAAAGATGCCGACGTGCAGGACGTGCTGCGCCTGATCACCGACGTCGCGAAGGTCAACCTCGTCATCTCCGACGAGGTCCGCGGCCGGGTCACGCTGCAGCTCAAGCGCGTGCACTGGGAGCAGGTCGCATGCACGATCGCCAGGCTCGAGCACCTGACGATGACGCTCGATCAGAACGTCCTGCTCGTCACTTCTGCAGCTCGGCGATCATCCGCTGACGCTGCTCGTCGGTGACCGAGCGAAACAGCGGCGGCGGCATCGTCAGCCGCGTCGTCGTCGGCATCTGGATCCGCGCGATCGCGAGGTCCTTCTCCTCGCGCGTCATCTGATCGAGCTTGTCGACGAGGAACTTGTCTCGCGTGATCGTCGGATCGAGCCGGCTGTGGTGGCACTGCTGGCACTGCTGGACGAGCAGCGTGTGGCCGTCGGCGTTCGCCGGCGATGCGAAGCCCATGTCGACGAGGCGCGTGTCGAGGAACACGTCGCGGATGTCGGTGTCGAGTGCGGCGCCGGCGAGGTGCGCCTGGTACTTCGCAGTCATCGCTTCGAGCTTGTCGGGGTCGGTGACCTTGACGTCGTGGTACGGCGCGGGGATGAACCGGCCGGCCTCGGCCGCGTCGTAGATCGTCTGCCACGCCGCGCTCCAGCCGATCGGCACGTTGTTCGCCGGCTGCGCGGGCGCCATCTTGACGATGTCGCTCTCGATCTGCGCCGACGGAAACGCGTTCGGCTGGTTGCCGAAGCCCGCGGCCTGGATGAACGCGGCCATCTGATCGGGGTCGCTGTGATCGAGCAGCGCCGCCGGGATGCCGCCGTAGTCCTCGTGCGTGCCGTGCGCAGCTTGGAAGTCGGCGAGCAGCGCCTTGCCGCCCGCGGTCTGCGCGCTCATCCAGTGCGTGTGCGGCGCCTCGATCTCCTGCATGCGCAGGATCAGCGGATCGCCCGTCATCGGATCGTCCTTGCCGGTGCCGATGTGACACTGCCGGCAATCGGCGATCGTGTTACCGAGCGCGGTCGTCGACTCGTAGATGCGGATGTTGCTCCAGCCGACGAGCTGATTTTCGGTCAGCAGATCATTCGGGCCGCAGCCCGTCGCGGTGCAGTCCTTGTCGAACAGCACGATGTAGAAGTTGACCGCCATGTCGGCCGGCGAGAACGACGCGACCTCGACGAACGGCTCGCCCGGATCGAACGCGACGAACGTGTAGTCGCGCGGCGGTTTGCCGTCGGCACCGAGCGGCGTGAACACGAACGCGGTCGGCGTGATCGAGCTGACCTTGCGCGCGGTCAGCGCCGACGAGTGCGCGAGCAACGCGAACGCCGGATCGTGGCCGGCGCCGAAGTCCATGTTCAGCGTCGCGAGCAGGTCGCGAAAGCCGTGCGGCGTCGGCAGCGTCGGCTGACAGAACCGGTTCGTGATGCGATCGGCGTTCGCGGGGAACGTCGTGTCGGCGGGATCGTGGTCGCACAGCTCCGCGTGGGCACCGGTCGCGTCCTTGAGCGTCGCGAACACGTCCGCGGGGATCGTCGGCGGCATCACGTTCGTTTCGCTCGGCACCGCGAACGTCGTCGTGCACGCACCGAGAGCGATGAGGACCGTCCATCGCATTGGCGCCGCAAGAGTGCACCGCACGTGCCTGCGCTAATCGCGCAAGATGTCAGGGGCGCCGTGCCCCAGAGCCGGGGCACCTACGTCTCACTTCGGGGGAAGCTTCCCCGGCTCTCCCTCGACGAACTCCATCGATACGGAATTCAAGCAGTAGCGGAGGCCGGTCGGGGGTGGGCCGTCGTCGAACACGTGGCCGAGGTGGGCGTCGCAGCGGGCACAGCGAATCTCGACGCGGCGCATGCCGTGGCTGTCATCGGTCAGCTCGCGGACGTGTTCGGGATCGTACGGCTGGAAGAAGCTCGGCCAGCCGGTTCCCGAGTGGAACTTCGACTGCGACGAGAACAGCGGCAGTCCGCACAGCCGGCACACGTAATTTCCCGGCTTCTTGTTGTCGAGCAGAAGGCCGCAGAACGGGCGCTCCGTGCCCTGATGTAGGATGACGTGGCGCTCCTCGGGCGTGAACGCGGCGGCGAGCTCGGCGATCCGAGCTTCGCTGAGGGGTGAAAGATCGTGGCCAGATCGCGAGGTGGGCATGACAGGAGTGTTACGCCGGAACAGGCGTTCCGGTAACATGTGACCTAGATGGGGATTCGCGCCACGCTAGCGTGGCTCGTGCTGTTGATCTGCGGCTGTTACTCGCCGCAGCTCACCCATTGTCCCGACGTTGACTGCCCGAGCAACGAGGTCTGCGACAACCACGGCGGCTGCGCGTTTCCACAGCAGCTCGCGCCGTGCATGGGCCAGGTCGACGGCACGTCGTGCGCCTACACCGACCAGACCGGCAAGGATGTCACCGGCGCATGTCAGGCCGGGCTCTGCGTCCCACTCGCGTGCGGCGACGGCATCCTGACGAGCGACGAGGTCTGCGACGACGGCAACAACCTGTCGGGCGACGGCTGCTCCGCCGATTGCAAGTCGCTCGAGACGTGCGGCAACGGCATCACCGACAGCGCAAAGGGCGAGCAGTGCGACGACGGCAACACGACCGACGCCGACGGCTGCCAGCACGACTGCAAGCTGCCTCGGTGCGGCGACGGCGTGACCGATACGCAGCTCGACGAGCAGTGCGACGCGGGCGGCTCCAACAGCGACACGCCGAACGCGCCCTGCCGCACGAACTGCCAGCTGCCGCGCTGCGGCGACCACATCGTCGACACCACGAACGGCGAGGTCTGCGACGACGGCAACAACGCGAGCGCTGACGGTTGCTCCGGCGACTGCAAATCGAACGAGACGTGCGGTAACGGCATCGTCGACGCGCTCGCCGGCGAGGTCTGCGACGACGGCAACACGACGTCCGGCGACGGCTGCTCGGCCGACTGCCGCTCGATCGAGGTGTGCGGCAACGGCGTCGTCGACGTCGGCCTCGGCGAGGTCTGCGACGACGGCAACACGGTGTCGGGCGACGGCTGCTCGAGCGATTGCCGGTCGCGCGAGGTGTGCGGCAACGGCATCGTCGACACGATCGACGAGCAGTGCGACCTCGGCGGCGCCAACAGCGACCTGCCCGATCATCCGTGTCGCTCGACGTGCAAGCTGCAGGCGTGTGGCGACGGCATCGTAGATCCCGGCCACGGCGAGCACTGCGACAACGGCGCGGCGAACAGCACGCTGCCTGATGCGTGCCGCCCGAACTGCGAGCTGCCGCGCTGTGGCGACGGCATCCAGGATTCGACCGAGGTCTGCGACGACGGGAACACGAACAACGGCGACGGCTGCTCGTCGGACTGCCACTCGCTCGAGGTCTGCGGCAACGGCATCATCGACACGTCGAAGGGCGAGCAGTGCGACAACGGCGCGTCGAACTCCAACCAGCCGAACGCGACCTGCCGCGGCGACTGCACGCGCCAGAAGTGCGGTGACTCGATCGTCGACAACGTGTTCGGCGAGCTGTGCGACAACGGCGCCGCGAACTCGAACGCGCCCAACGCCGCGTGCCGCGTCAACTGCACGCCGAAGCGCTGCGGCGACGGGATCAAAGATACCGGCGAGGTCTGCGACGACGGCAACGTCGTGTCCGGCGACGGCTGCTCCGCGGACTGCAAGTCGCTCGAGACCTGCGGCAACGGCATCATCGACCTCGCGAAGGGCGAGCAGTGCGATGCGGGCGGCGCGAACTCCAATGCGCCGAATGCGCCGTGCCGCACGAACTGCAAGCTCCCCGCGTGCGGCGACTCGGTCACCGATACGTCGCTCGGCGAGCTGTGCGATCAGGGCGCGGCCAACTCGAACAACCCGAACGCGACGTGCCGCACGAACTGCCAGCCGCAGCGCTGCGGTGACACGATCACGGACAACACGAAGGGCGAGGTCTGCGACGACGGTAACAACGTCGGCGGCGACGGCTGCTCGCCGGACTGCAAGTCGAACGAGACGTGCGGCAACTCGATCGTGGACGCGATCAAGGGCGAGCAGTGCGACGCGGGCGCGAGCAACTCGAACAATCCGAACGCGCCGTGCCGTCCGACGTGCAAGCTGCCGACGTGCGGCGACGCGATCACCGACACCGTGCTCGGCGAGGCGTGCGATCTGGGCGCGAGCAACTCGAACAACCCGAACGCGACGTGCCGCACGAACTGCCAGCCGCAGCGCTGCGGCGACACGATCGTCGACAACACGAAGGGCGAAGTCTGCGACGACGGCAACGTCACCGCGGGCGACGGCTGCTCGGCGGACTGCAAGTCGAACGAGACGTGCGGCAACGGCATCATCGACATCGTCAAGAACGAGCAGTGCGACAACGGCGGCCTCAACTCGAACGCACCGAACGCGACGTGCCGTACCACCTGCAAGCGCCAGGCGTGCGGCGATTCGATCGTCGACACCGCGTTCGGCGAGACGTGCGACCTCGGCGCCGCCAACTCGAACGCACCGAACGCGACGTGCCGCTCGAACTGCACGGTCGCGCGCTGCGGCGACGGCATCGTCGATCCGGCCGCCGGCGAGGTGTGCGACGACAGCAACAACACCAGCGGCGACGGCTGCTCCGGTGACTGCAAGTCGCTCGAGACGTGCGGCAACGGCATCGTCGACGTCGCCAAGGGCGAGCAGTGCGACGACGGAAACGCGATCAACAATGATGCGTGCCACAACAACTGCACGCTGCCGCGCTGCGGCGACGGCGTGGTCGACTTCAACGAGCAGTGCGACGCGGGCGCGGCGAACTCGAACGCGCCGAACGCGGCGTGCCGCACGAACTGCACGCCGGCGCGCTGCGGTGACGGCATCGTCGACACGACGCGCCCCGAGGTCTGCGACGACGGCAACAACACGGCCGGCGACGGCTGCTCGGCGGACTGCACGTCGAACGAGACGTGCGGCAACGGCATCGTCGATCTGATCAAGGGCGAGCAGTGCGACGACGGCAACCGCCGCGGGCGCGACGGCTGCAGCGCGTGCAAGATCGAGAGTGCGATCGCGGTGAAGCCGGGCGGCTCGCCGGGTGGGCGCCACAGCGGGATCCTCGTCTACGACGCCGGACGCCAGCGCGTCGTGATGTTCGGCGGCTACACCGTTGGCGGTCCGATCGGCGACACGTGGGAGTGGGACGGCACGAGCTGGACGCAGATGTTCCCGGCGCACTCGCCGTTCCCGCGGTTCGATTCGGCGGCCGCGTACGATGCGGTTCGCCATCGCGTCGTCCTGTTCGGCGGCTTCAGCGCGAACTACGGCGGAGCGCTCCAGGACACCTGGGAGTACGACGGCGTCGACTGGACGCAGAAGAGCACGGCGACATTGCCGCCCGACCGCGGCGGTGCCGCCATGGCGTTCGACGCGAATGCCGGCAAGCTCGTGATGTTCGGCGGCTGCACCGGCTTCAACACCGACAACTCGCCGTCGAGCCCGCTCCAGGACACGTGGACGTACGACGGCACGAACTGGACCTTGATGAGCCCGACGACGAAGCCGTCGGCGCGCGCCGGCATGCGCATGGTGTTCGATTCGGTCGGCAAGATCGTCTTGATGTTCGGCGGTCGCGACACCAAGAACGGCGCCGCGAACCACATGTGGAAGTGGAACGGGGCGAACTGGACGGACGCCGGCGCCGCCGCGGGCCCGTTCTCCGACTACGACACGACCGGCATGACGTTCGACGCGAACCGCAGCAAGGTCGTCGCGTGGGACGGCTCGAGCGGCGGCACGACCTGGGAGTGGAGCGGCGCCGCGTGGACCGCCGTCGCGGGCGGTGCGCCAACGGTCCCTGCGACGGCGCCGATGTTCCGCGGCTACATCCAGCTCACGTACGACGCCGCGCACAAGCAGGTCGTGCTGTATGGCGGCGACCAGGGCGACTACATCCCGGCGTTCAATGCACCGAGCCCGCCCGGCCCGCTGTTTTACAGCGACACGTGGCTGCGCACCGGCGCGGCGTGGGCGCAAGCTCCCGCGTTCTCCGAACCGAGCGCGCGCGTGCGTGCGGCGGCCGGCTACGATCCGCTGCGTCGCCGCATCGTCATGTTCGGCGGCCAGACGACCGCGCGGCGCAAGTTCGGCTGCGGCGCGAGCGGCTGCATGCTCAACGACACGTGGGAATGGGACGGCGCGAAGTGGGCGAGCGTCGCGGCGACGACGCCTCCCGCCGTGCGCGCGGGCGATCAGCTCGACTACGACACGAGCGCGCGCGTGATGCGTCTGTACGGCGGCGACTCGTACTCGTCGACGGGACCGACCGACACGACGTACACCGACGTCTACAGCTACAACGGCGCGGCGTGGACCGCGCAGGCCTCCGCGGGGCGCGCGAGCGTGCGGCAGTCGGCGATGGCGTACGACGCGAGCGGCAACAAGCTCGTCACGTTCGGCGGCTATGCGATCCCGAGCGGCACCGCGAGCAACGAGACGTGGACATGGTCGGCGAGCGGCGGCTGGGTCAAGCTGACGCCGACGTCGCCCCCGGCCGGCCGCGACGACACCGCGCTCGCGTACGACCCGGTTCGCCAGCGTTCGGTGCTGTTCAGCGGCAACCCGCGCGACGGCTCGAACCTGACCGACGTCTACGAGTTCGACGGCGCGCAGTGGTCGCGGTTCACGCCGAGTGGGCCCTCGGCACGTCGCGGGCTCCGCGCGTTCTACAACCCCGACTCGCAGCGCGTGACGTTCTTCGGGAACAACCCGGGCGCGAGCGAGGACATCTGGGAGTGGGGCGCCGCCGGCTGGACGCAGCGCCAGCTCACGAACACCGTCGCACCGCGCTACCAGTCGGCGGTTGCGTACGACGCCGCGAACCACGCGATCGTCATGTTCTCCGGCCGCGATGCGACGTCGTTCGCGCCGGTCGCCTCGACGACCGTCATCAAGTTCCAGTCGAACACGACCGTCGAGTCGTGCACGTCGGCGGCGCTCGACTACGACGGCGACGGCCTCGCGGGCTGCGCCGACGATGACTGCTGGAGCGTGTGCACGCCGCTGTGCCCGCCTGGCATCACGTGCCCCGGCACCGCGCCGAAGTGCGGCGACGGTACGTGCAGCGGCTTCGAGGACTGCAACATCTGCCCGGCCGACTGCGGCGCGTGCCCCGGCGGCAAGTGCGGCGACTTCCACTGCGACGGCGGCGAGACCCACGCCACGTGCCCGAACGATTGCTGATGCGCACCTTCTACCTCCTCCTCCTCTGCATGTTCGCGGCGTGTTACTCGCCGACGTTCACGCATTGCCCCGATGTCGACTGCCCGCAGGGCCGCGTGTGCGACGGCCAGGGCGGGTGCGCGCTGCAGGGGCAGGTCGATGCGTGCACCGGCGTGTCGAGCGGCGATCCCTGCACCTACCAGAGCGCGACGGGGAGCACGGTCGCGGGCGAGTGCACGATGCAGGGCGTGTGCTTGCCGCTCGGCTGCGGCAACGGCGTCGTGACGCCGGATGAAGTCTGCGACGATGGCAACAACGTGTCGGGCGACGGCTGCTCGGCCGACTGCCAGTCGAACGAGACGTGCGGCAACGGCACCGTCGACAGCGCGGCCGGCGAGCAGTGCGACGACGGCAACACGCAGGACGGCGACGGCTGCCAGCACGATTGCAAGCAGGCGCGCTGCGGCGACGGCGTCACCGACGTGATCATTGGCGAGGAGTGCGACTCGGGCCCCGGCAACTCGAGCGAGCCCGACGCGCCGTGCCGCCCGAACTGCCAGCTGCCGCGGTGTGGTGACAGCGTCGTCGATACGGCGCACGGCGAGGTGTGCGACGACGGCAACAACCAGAGTGCCGACGGCTGCTCGGGCGACTGCAAGTCCAACGAGACCTGTGGCAACCACATCGTCGACGCGCTCGCCGGCGAGGTGTGCGACGACGGCAACACGGTCTCCGGCGACGGCTGCTCGGGCGACTGCCGATCGCTCGAGATCTGCGGCAACGGCGTGCTCGACACGGTGCGCGGCGAGGTGTGCGACGACGGCAACACCGTCAGTGGCGACGGCTGCTCGAGCGACTGCAAGTCGCGCGAGGTGTGCGGCAACGCGATCGTCGACGTCGCCGAGCTGTGCGACCTCGGCAGCGCAAACTCGAACGCGCCCGACAGCGCGTGCCGCACGAACTGCAAGCTGCCGGTGTGCGGCGACGCGATCACCGACCCGCTGCACGGCGAGGCGTGCGACAACGGCGCGCTCAACTCCGACACCGCCGACAAGTGCCGCACGAACTGCCAGCTCCCGCGCTGCGGCGACAACATCAAGGATACCGGCGAGACCTGCGACGACGGCAACACGACGTCGGGCGACGGCTGCTCCGCGGACTGCCATTCGCTCGAGACGTGCGGTAACTCGATCGTCGACGTCGCGAAGGGCGAGCAGTGCGACAACGGCGCGGCCAACTCGAACGCGCCGAACGCGGCGTGCCGCACGACCTGTCTGCGCCGCCAGTGCGGCGACTCGATCGTCGACAACACGTTCGGCGAGGTCTGCGACCTCGGCGCGAACAACAGCGACCTCGCGAATGCGAGCTGCCGCACGAACTGCCTGCCGGCGCGCTGCGGCGACGGCGTGACCGATCCGCTGCGCGGCGAGGTCTGCGACGACGGCAACACGACGAGCGGCGACGGCTGCTCGAGCGCCTGCAACTCGCTCGAGGTGTGCGGCAACGGCATCGTCGACACGGTCAAGGGCGAGCAGTGCGACGCGGCGGGCGCGAACGCGAACTCGCCGAACGCGCCGTGCCGCACGAGCTGCCTGTTGCCGAAGTGCGGCGACGGCATCGTCGACAACCTGTCGCTCGGCGAGGCCTGCGACAACGGCGCTCTCAACTCGAACGCGCCGAACGCGGCGTGCCGCACGACGTGTCAGCCGCAGCGCTGCGGCGACGGCATCGTCGACCCCGCGACCGGCGAGGTGTGCGACGACGGCAACACGGTCTCTGGCGATGGCTGCTCGGCGGACTGCAAGTCGCTCGAGACGTGCGGCAACTCGATCGTCGACGTCGCCAAGGGCGAGCAGTGCGACCTCGGCGGCGCGAACTCGAACGCGCCGAACGCGGCGTGCCGCACGAACTGCAAGCTGCCGACGTGCGGCGACAACGTCGTCGACGACACGCGCGGCGAGCTCTGCGACCTCGGCGCGGCGAACTCGAACGCGGCGAACGCGACATGCCGCACGAACTGTCTGCCGCAGCGCTGCGGCGACACGATCACCGACAACACGAAGGGCGAGATCTGCGACGACGGCAACGTCGTGTCGGGCGATGGCTGCTCGGCCGACTGCAAGTCCAACGAGACGTGCGGCAACGGCATCATCGACGTCGCGAAGGGCGAGCAGTGCGACAACGGCGGGACGAACTCGAACGCGCCGAACGCGACGTGCCGCACGACGTGCAAGCGCCAGCAGTGCGGCGACGCGATCGTCGACAACGCGTTCGGTGAGGTGTGCGACGCCGGCGCGGCGAACTCGAATGCGCCGAACGCCGCCTGCCGCCTCAACTGCACGCCGAAGCGCTGTGGCGACAGCATCCTCGACACGGGCGAGGTCTGCGACGACGGCAACAACACGAGCGGCGACGGCTGCTCGGCGGATTGCACGTCGACGGAGACGTGCGGCAACGGCGTCGTCGATACGGCGAAGGGCGAGCAGTGCGACGCGGGCGCCGCGAACTCGAACGCGCCGAACGCGCCGTGCCGCACGAACTGCAAGCTGCCGACGTGCGGCGACGGCATCGTCGACACCACGCGCGGCGAGCAGTGCGACGCCGGCATCAACAACTCGAACGCGCCGAACGCGGCGTGCCGCACGACGTGCCTGCTGCCGAAGTGCGGCGACGGCGTCGTCGATAACCTCGCCGGCGAGGTGTGCGACGACAGCAACAACACGAACGGCGACGGCTGCTCGTCGGACTGCAAGTCGAACGAGACGTGCGGCAACGGCGTCGTCGACTACGTTCGCGGCGAGAGCTGCGACGACGGCAACACGCGCTCGTACGACGGCTGCAGCGCATGTCAGCCCGAGACCCTCGTCGTGCTGTCGCCGAACCAGACGCCGGCGGCGCGCTCGGGCGAGGCGGTCGCGTACGATGCGGCGCGCCAGCGCGCCGTGCTGTTTGGCGGCAAGGGCGCGAGCGGCAACCTCGGCGACACGTGGGAGTGGGACGGGGCGAGCTGGACGAAGATCCCGACCGTCCACGCGCCGTCGCCGCGGTACGCGGCCGCGATGGCCTACGATGCGAAGCGCCACCGTGTCGTGCTGTTTGGCGGCACGACGTCGAACCCCGGCGGCAACGATACGTGGGAGTACGACGGCGTCGACTGGACGTTGCGGTCGCCGTCGACGGTGCCGAGCGGCCGTTCGGACGCCGCGATCGCGTACGACGCGATCAATGGTCGCATCGTGATGTTCGGCGGCACGCCGGACGGCAGCGCGAGCTCGAGCGAGACGTGGGCGTACGACGGCACGACGTGGACGCTCGTCACGTCGGGGACGCCGAGCGCGCGGTTCGGCGCGAAGATGACGTTCGACTCCGCAGCGGGCCACAACTACGTCGTCATGTTCGGTGGCAACACCGCCGACACGCACACGTACACGTTCAACGGCTCGACGTGGAGCGATCGCGGCTCGACCGCGGGCCCGGCGACCGGCAGCGACGTCACGGCGATGGCGTTCGACGCGAACATCGGCAAGCCCGTGATCACCGACTCGAGCGCGAGCACGTACGAGTGGTCGGGCGCGGCGTGGGCGACGGTCGCGGGCGCTCCGACGACCTCGCGCACGGCGCAGGCGATGACGTACGACGCGATCCGGAAGCAGCTCGTCGTGTTCGGCGGCCTCAACGGCGCGACGCCGCTCGCCGAGACGTGGCTGCGCGCGACCTCGACGTGGAGCCAGCCGGGCGCGCTGACGCTGCCGAGCGCTCGCATGCGCGCGTCCGCCGGCTACGATCCGATGCGCAAGCGTGTCGTGCTGTTCGGCGGGCAGAACAGCGCGCAGCGCCGCTTCGGTTGCGGCGCGACCTGCATGAGCGCCGATACCTGGGAATGGGACGGACGCCGCTGGGTGCAGGCGACGCCGACCGCCTCGCCGCAGGTGCGCGCCGGCACCTGGCTCGACTTCGATCCCGTCGGCCGCGTGCTGCGCCTGTACGGCGGCGACAGCTGGGTCGGTGGCTCGTCGCCGACGCTGACCACCTACCGCGACGTGTGGTCGTACAACGGCGCGACGTGGACCCAGATCGGCACCAACGGCACGCGCACCGCGGCGCGCACCGCGGCGATGGCGAATGACTCGGCCGCCAACCGCGTCGTCACGTTCGGCGGCGTGACCGGCGAGACGTCGAGCTCGACGAACGGATTCGGCACGACGGTCGCCGAGACCTGGTACTGGGACGGCACGTGGCACCAGAACACGTCACCGGGGCAACCGGGCGTGCGCGACAACAGTCAGATGGCCTACGACCCGGTCCGCAACCGCACCGTGCTGTTCGCGGGCAACCCGCGCGACGGCACGACGGCCGACGACACCTGGGAGTGGAACAACGCGTCGTGGACGCGCGTCGCGAACAACGTCGGCCCGCCGAACCGCAGCAACGCGCGCATGTTCTTCAACCCCGACACGAGCCACGTGACGCTGTTCGGCAACTCCGGCCTGTCGACCGGCGAGGACGTGTGGGAGTGGAACGGCACGACGTGGACGAAGCGCGTGCAGTCCGGCAGCTATCCGGCGCGCTATGCGCCGGCGGCCGCGTACGATGCCGTCAACCACGAGATCGTTGCGTTCAGCGGCCGCGATAACAGCCTCGCGACGTTCGTGCCGACGCAGGACCTCGGCCTGTTCAAGTCGCGCCCGAACACGACGCCGGAGATCTGCACGTCCGCGCAGGTCGACTACGACAACGACGGCCTCGCGGGCTGCGCCGACGACGAGTGCTGGGCCGTGTGCAAGCCGCTGTGTCCGCCTGGCACGACCTGCGCCGGTACCGCGCCGAAGTGCGGCGACGGCACGTGCAGCGCGACCGAGGATTGCCGGATCTGCCCGGCCGACTGCGGTTCGTGTACCGGCACCTGTGGCGACTTCAACTGCGACTCGGGCGAGACCCACGCGACATGCCCGAACGACTGCTAAGCTCGTAGCAGTCGATGGCCGCCGATCCGGACGACGACGAATTCGCGCGCACGGCAACGGCGCCCGATACGCAGGCGTCGCCGAAGGAGGCGCTGCCGCCGCTCGGCGACAAGCTCGGCCGCTACAAGCTCGAGCGACCGCTCGGGATCGGCGGGATGGGCGTCGTGCACTGCGCGTTCGATCCGGATCTCGAGCGGCGCGTCGCGCTCAAGGTCCTGCGCAAGGTCGATCGCAGCGACGAGGCGCGGCTGCGGCTGCTGCGCGAGGCCCGCGCGCTCGCGAAGATCACGCATCCGAACGTCGTCAATGTCCACGAGGTCGGCACCGCCGACGGCCGCGACTATGTCGCGATGGAGCTGATCGACGGCGACTCGCTCGATGCGTGGCTCAAGGCGCAGCCGCGATCGACGGCCGACATCATCGCCGCGTTCATCTCGGCGGGGCGCGGTCTCGCGGCGGCGCATGCCGCGGGCCTCGTGCATCGCGACTTCAAGCCGCACAACGTGCTGCGCGATCAGCACGGCCGCATCGTCGTCACCGATTTCGGGCTCGCGCGCGGCGTCGAGAAGGACGGGCAGGACATCTCGTTCGACACGACGCTGCCGCCGGGGACCGCGGCCGACGAGCTGACGAAGACGGGCTCGCTGCTCGGCACGCCCGCGTACATGGCTCCCGAGCAGTGGGATCACGGGCCCGTGGGGCCGGCCGCGGATCAGTTCGGGTTCTGCGTCGCGCTGTGGGAAGCGCTCGCCGGCGAGCGTCCGTTCAAGGGCGACACGTTCGAGGACCTCAAGCACGAGATCCAGCGCGGCCCCGACGAGCTCGACGTGTCGAAGCTGCCGCGCCGGCTGCGCAAGCCGCTGCGCCGCGGGCTCGATCCGGATCCCGCGAAGCGCTATCCGAGCATGGATGCGTTGCTCGCGGCGCTGACCCGCGCCGAGCGGCGGCCGGGCGTCGCGGTCGTGATCGGCTCGGGCGCGATCGTCGCGGCGGCGACGTTGTACCTCGCGCTCTCGAATCGCTCGACCGGTCCCGACTGCCGCGCGCCCGTGATCGATCCGGGGTTCTGGTCGGCGAATCGCGCCGCCGAGCTGGCGCGTGCCGATCAGGGGCCTGCGGCGGCTGCGATCCAGGCCGACTTCGACCGCTGGAAGGGCGCGCGCGCGAGGGCGTGCAGCGCGAACGTCGCGGACCGCGAGGCTCGGCTCGGCTGCCTCGACGGCGTGCTCGCGCGGCTGTCGCTCGCGACCCAGGCGACGCTGGCGACGAAGGTGCCACGCGTCGAGACGGCGCAGATCCTCGTCGATCCGGCCGTGTGCGAGACGCCGCGGCCGCCACGCCTGATGCCGGCGACGTCGCCGGAGATGGTCGGCCTCGCGACGCACGTGCTCGAGAGCGGCCTGACGCGCGATCTGTTCGACGGCGCGGCCGCGGATGCACTGATCGCGAAGACGTCGGAGCCGTGCTCGTCGGCGGTCGCGCACCTGCTCGCGGTGTCGGCGCGCGAGAACGGCCTCGATCGCGATCACGAGCTGGACGAGGCGGACCGGCTCGCGCAGCGCTGCGGCGATGACCGGCTGATCGCCGATGTCGCGATCGGCGAGGCCGTCGAGGTGATGAGCGAGACCGACTCGCTGACGAACGAGCAGACCGGCAAGCTCAAGCGCGCGCAGGCGCTCACCGACGTCGTGGCACAGCGCGACCTGCAGTCCGATCTCGACGAGGTGCGCGCGACGATGGCGAGTCGCGCCGATGACGACGGCGAGGCGATCGCCCGCGAGACGGCCGCGATCGCCGGCTACGAGACGCGCGGACGTGTGCGCGCCCAGATCGCGGCCGGGCTGCGCCTGATCGCGTTCCAGGAGCTGCGCGGCCATCCCGAGGACCTCGCCGCCGTGCCGGCGCTGCTCGCGCAGTACCGCGCGCTCGCGGTCAAGCACCTCGGCGAGCACGACGAGGCCGTACGCAACATCGACCTGACGATCGCGCAGGAAGACTTCTCGCGCGGCGACGTCCGCGGCGCGCACGCCAAGCTCGAGCACCTGATCGAGCCGATGCCGCTGCCGCACGCGCAGAAGATCACCGGGCGCGTCGTCGACGAGCAGGGCCAGCCGGTCGCGGGCGCCCTTGTCACCGCCGGCTCGCGCCTCGTCGGCGATGCGGTCTCGGCCGCGATGCCCTCCGACATCGCACGCAGCGCGACGACGAAGGCCGACGGCACGTTCGAGCTCCCCGAAGCGCCGGAGCGCGGTGCGATCGTCGCCGAGCTCGCCGGCAAGCGTTCGGTCGCGCAGAAGCTCGCGAACAACCTGACGCTCCAGCTCCAGCCGACCACGCACATCGAGGGCAAGGTCGATCTGCACGGCGTCCCCGGCGAGACGGTCGGGCTCTCCGCACATTCGACCGCGCAGGGCGTCACCGTGCCGTACGCGGTGACCGCGCCGATCCTCGCCGACGGCTCGTTCGTGCTCGACGGCCTGCCGCGCGGCAAGATCTCGATCTCGATCGGCCGCGCGAGCGCCGCGACGTTCCTGCTCGCGGGCACCGAGGTCGATGCGACGGGCGACAGCGTGCGCGGCGTCCAGATCTCGCTCGGCGGCGGCGCGCGCGTGATCCACGTGATCGTGCGCAGCACGGTGGCGTCGCGCGTTCCGAGCGCGGAGGTGTTCGTGCTGCCGGGCCACGTCGCGTCGGCGAGCCTGCTGTCGATGGTCGAGCTCCTCAAGACCTCGAACGTCCGCTCGGCGCGTCAGCTCGAGGGCGAATCCGCGCCCAAGCCGGTGCTCGCGCAGATGAAGGCGGGCGACATGTACGCGACGGTTCGCGACGTCCCCGATGGCGCGGCCAGCGCGTGCGCACTCGGCCTCCCGGATCGCAGCGACCCCACCATGAAGCACATCGACGAGCACCTCGATCGGATCGAGGTCAAGTGCGTCGATATCCCGAAGGATGCCGAGGTCGTCGTCGTCGAAGTCCCGCCGTTTCCGCGGATCGACTAACGCTGCAGGCGCGCCTCGGGCAGCTTGCCACGCAGCTTCGCCGCCCACATCTTGCCGCCCTTGTCGTAGGCCTTGCCGAGCAGCGCGCGGAGATCGGCGTCGAGCAGCTCGTCGGGCGACTGCGACGCGCGCCAGGTGACGGTCCTCTCGCGAAGCTCGGCGAGCCGCGCGAGCACGTCGTCGATCGAGGCCGTGACGCGCGCACCCTCGGGCGCCACGTGCGCGGCAACGAGCTTCTCGATCGACGTGTCCGGCGGCAGGTTCGTGATCGACACGAACGGCGGCCGCGCGAGGCTCGGCACCTCACCGCGCGTCGTCGCGTGCTGGCGTTCGCCGGTGTAGCTCGAGAGTGCGACGAACACGCGCGTCGGGTTCTTCCTCGTCACGCTGATCGCGGCGAGCGTGACGCCGTCGTGGGAAACAAGCATGCGAGAGACCATCAGCGCCTCGCCGCGCCGCTCGACGACCAGATCGCCGAGCGACCGGAATCCCGACGATTCGAGCGCCTCGCGATGGCTGTCGGCGATCCGCAACAGCGCGAGGAGCTCGCCGTCGGTCTCGGCGCGGGCGACGCGATAGGGCGATGGCCCCTCGGCAGCCTCGCGGGCGTCGCGCAACGCCTGCTCGAAGCGTTTCATCTGCTCGGCGCGCTTCCACCAGGCGCCGACACCGCGAAACCGCGACCAGATCCACACGTAGAAGACGGCCGCACCGACCGCGATGCCGACGAGCGCTTCCATCAGCGGAGCGCGGCGCCGTCGACGATGATGTCGTGCTCGGGCTGCTCGCCGAGCCGGATCAGCGCGGACGCGAGCACGTCGGGCGTGGTCGACTTGTAGCGCGCGCGCAGCTTCTTGCCGCCGAGCACGCCCGCGACCGCGAGCAGGCCGTCGCCGACGACCGCGGCCGTGCGCTCGCCGAGCCGCCCGTCCTCTCGCTCGCCCGTGATGATCGACGGCCGCGCGATCACCGATGGCAGGCCGCTCGCCTTGACGACGTCCTCGGCTTGCCCGCGCGCCTTGAGGTAGGCCGAGCGCGCCGTCGCATCGGCGCCGACCGACGACAGGTACACGATCCGCGGCTGCGTCTCGGAGGCGCGCGCGGCCTCAACCGCGATCTTCGTCAGGCCGAGGTCGACGGCCTCGTAGATGTTGCCCTCGACCGAGTCGGCCTTCGCCTTGCTGCGCGTCGTGCCGATCAGGACGTAGACCTGCGCCGGCCGCACCTCGCGGAAGCGCGCCGCCATCGCGGGTGCGTCCCACGCGGTCGTATCGACTTCGGCGCCGAGCTCGCCAAAGCGCGCCCGCCACTCGGCGAGCTGCTTCGAGTCCGGGCGCACGTGGGCGAACGTCTTGACGCCGCGCACGCACAGCTGGCGTACGACCTCGCGGCCGACGAAGCCGGTCGCGCCGAGCACGAAGGCCGTCATCAGAGCTTCGCCAGCGCGGCCTGCATGCGCGCCTTGAGCGGCTCGACGACGGCCGGGTCCTTGATGTTGATCACGGGCTCGGTGTCGTACTGCTCGTAGAACACGCTGTCCTTCATCTCGGCGGGCACGCCCAGCGCCTCGCGGATGCGCTTGAAGTCGGGGATGAAGCCGCGATCGATCAGCGGGACGACCGTGCCCGTGATCGTGCCGGTGAGACCGCAGATGAACACGACGACGTTCTTCGGCGTGAAGCCGCCGGCGGGCAGGTCGAGCCGCTGCTCGAGGTCGGCGAGGCGCGCGCCCTCGAAGAACGCCTCGACGCGGCCGGTGTCGCCCTTCCAGTCCGGCGCCTCCTTCGGGCGCGAGACCGTGCCGTAGTACTTGAGCTTGTTCTCCGCGACCAGGCGCGCGAGCTCGTCTCGATAGCCGAGGTCCGCCGGATACGACGCGCCGTGGAGCAGCACCCACTTCGAGAGATCGGCATTCGGGTTGCGCCGCAGCTCGCTGCGCACCATCGACACGAACGGCGCCGAGCCGGTGCCGGCGGCGACCATCACGCGGATGCGCGGGTCATCGACGCCGACCGTGTCCTTCACCGTGAACACGCCGGCCGCCACCGGGCGCATGTACATGCGATCGCCGGCCTTGATCTTCCACAGCAGGTGCGTGAACGGGTTGTCGCTCTCCGGCTTGCTGACCCAGCGGATGTAGAACTCGATCGGGCCGTCGTCCTCGGGTGCCGACGCGATCGACATCGAGCGCCGCACGCTGCCGAGCTCGGGCTTGACCTCGTTGTTCAGGCCGAGCACGCAGTACTGACCAGGGACGAACCACGGCCGCTCCGCGGGCATCTGATCCGGCTTGACCCGGAAGATCGAGAGCGCGTCGGTGAGGTCGATGCGCTCCGCGAGGGTCGCGTTGTACTCGAGTACCTTGGCCATCAGCCGGGACGCTAACACGCCCGGCCGGGGGCGAGGGTCAGGTCGAGCGGTCGGTGCGGGGCGCCTTGTCGAGGGCGTCCCAGGCGTCCTTGCGTGCGGCCTCGAGGCGCTTCATCGCCTCGGTGGCCTTCGCCTCGTCGGGATCGCGCAGCGCGTTCTTCGCCTCGTCGAAGCGCATCTGCAAGAGCGTCAGCTTCTCGGTGACGCGCGCGCGGGCGGCCTCGGTCAGCGGGAACACGCGCGCCATCGTGTTGATGATCACCGGCTGGGTCGCGATCACCTGGAGCTCCGCTTCGAGCGAGCGCACGCGCAGCTCGCGTCGAGCATCGGCCGAGGCAGTCTGCGGAGCAGCCGGCTTGCTGCACGCCACGGCGGCGAGAGCGGCGAGTAACGTGCGCATGACTATTCCTTGGAGATCGTCGAGTGGTCGCCGGTGACGACGAGCGCCGGATAACCGGCCGCCTTCCACTCGAGGTCGAGCACGTCACGCGAGCGGCGCATCCATTCACCGCTCGCCGGATCGATCGTGACGACCGTTCCGTCGTGTGGATTCATCGCGACCGCGACTTCGTAGTGCGAGCGATTGTGTCCACGATCAAAAGGGAGCATCAGGCCCAGCAGCACGGGCCGCCCGGAGGCAAGCTCGTGCTGCAGGTCCTGTGTCGAGGCGCGCAAGGCGAAGGCATCGAGCCCTCGATCACGCGCCAGATCGCGCAGCGCTCCGAGCTTCACGCCTTTCTCCGACGGTGGAATCCGGTGCGCGAGGTCGTCGACAGACCAGTGGCGCCCCCAGGCGCCGGCGACCATCGCAAGTGCAGCGAGACCGCAATCGGACTCCTGCTTTTGCCGGACCACGGGTGTCGGAGCGGCGCGGAGCCAGGACGAATCGAGCTGGGCGGGCGTGACCGGCCGCGCGCCACCCGTGTAGGGAAGCTGGCATCCAGTCAGGCTGACCAGCGCGACGATGACCGCCGCGACGATCGTGCTCTTCATCGGCGTTGCTTAGACGAGGATGAGGAGCAGGAGAAGCAGCACGATCAGCGCGCCGCCCGAGATCCCGATCACGACAACGCTGCCGCCTTCGTAGTTGGCAGCCTGCTTGTCCTGTTGCTCGCGCGCCGCGTAGCTCGTCGAGTCTTTCTGCGCGGCCGGCGCCGGCGCCTGGACAGTCATGGTCTCCGCCGCGACGGGCTTGACCGGGTCAGCGAACGCCGCGGCCGGCGCGAGCGCCAGCGACGCGGCAAGGGCGAGAGAAGCAGAGCGAAGCAACATGGGATTTTTCTCCTAACGGTTGCTAGGAGAACCGAGCAATCCCCGGACCATGCGCTCCAGCGCGCGGTGTGCGCCCTAGCGCGGCTTCGTCGCGAGCAGCGCCTTGAACTCGTGCGGAACGAGGCCCATCAATCGGTCCTCGATCCGATCCCAGCGCAGCTCACCGATGGTGGAAAGGTCGAGCTTGCCTGCCACCGTGTGCGCGAGAAGCTCGGGCGTATAGCCGATCTTGGGAAGATCGACGCCGAGGTCCGCCGCGAGCGCACGCAATGCGCGGAAGTGACTTCGCGTCGTCGCGAGGCCCTGCAGCGTGCGGTCGAGCTCGAGCAGATCGATCACGAACTCGACCGACGGCTGCAGGCCGACGTGCTTCGACGTCTGGATCAGATGACCGAAGTGCGTCGATAGCTCCGGATGATCGAGCTGCGACGACATCACCGGCCAGCGCGTCACGTCGCCGAACTCGGTGACGAACGCCGTGCCACCGGGCGCGAGCCACGATGCGATCCGCGCGATCAGCTGGAACGCGCCGGTCTGGACGTAGCAAGGCGTCGGCGCGTCGTCTCCGTTGACACCGTACTTGCCCGCGACCGCGACGACATCCTCGGCAGCCGGCGTCTCGGCCGGGAGATCGCCGACCATCTCGTTGCAGATGATCAGATCGAACGCGCCTTCGGGGACCTGCGCCGTGAGCGCGTCGCCAAGGATCCACGTCGCGGAGTCGCCGAGGCGCGCCTTCTGGGCGTCGGCGAGCGCGGGCGCGAGCTCGAGGATCGTGTAGTCGACCTCGCGGCCGGTGCTGCGCAGGTGCTCGATCGCGGCCTGCGCGACGTAGCCGAGGCCCGCGCCGATCTCGAGCACGCGGATCTTGCCGTCGCGAATGATGCCCTTCTGCGCGAGCGCATCGATCATCGCCTGGCCGTACGTGCGGCCGCCGAGCGCGGGATGCGGGATGCGGAGCAGGTGGGAGAGCGTCGTCTCCTGGTGATCGAACTGCTCGTCGGCCTTCGTCACCGAGTGCTTGTAGTAGTCGGTGAGATCGGGCGCCGGCGCGACGGGGGCGCCGGGCTTCCACGACGCATACGGCATCGTCGACGACAGGTACGGCGGCGCCATGCCCGGCCGCTTCGCGTAGAGCGCCCACGGCATCATCGACATCTTCAGCGCCTGCACGTCGCTGTGCACGAGGCGGCGCACGAGGTTGATGATCTTGTCGTTGTCGTGGTGGTGACGCAGCTCGATCAGGCGCTTGTTGCCGTCGAGCGCGTCCCAGATCTTGGTCTCGTCGGGATCGAGGAAGACTTGCTGCACCGGACGCTCGCCCCACGCCGTCCACAGCGTCATCCGATCCTCGCGGCGCCGCCACACGTTCCACTTCGCCTTGATCGGCACGAACGCCCACATCGCCTCGATCTCGTCTTCCTTCTCCTCGACGAGCACGGCGTGCTGCGCGAGGATCTCGACGAACTGGCGCGGATCGGCTTCGGTGAAGCGCGGCTTGAAGTACTCGATCGTCTCGTGCGTGTCGGCGCCGCCGTCGAACGCCTCGATCAGATCGGCGATGTCGGGGCTCATCTCCATGAGGTAGCCGTACAGATCGTGGAACAGGTACACCGCACCCATGTGCGTGAACCACGACAGATGATTCGAGCGGCGAAGACGCTGCGGCAGCGCCGGAGATTGCATGCCCCTTCGTACCATCACTGGCGTATGCTCGCGCGGCCATGGGCTACCTGTTCGAGACCGAGGAGCACGCCGCGATCCGGCAGACCGCGCGCAAGTTCGCGCAGGCCCACATCGCTCCCCACGGCGCGCAGTGGGAAGAGGACGAGGAGTTTCCGGTCGAGCTCTACGCGCTGGCCGCGAAGGCCGGCCTCACGGGCATCGGATATCCCGAGGCGATGGGCGGGCAGGGCGGCGACCTCTCGCACGTGCTCGTCGCGTGTGACGAGATGGTGCTCGCCGGTCGCTCCGTCGGCACGATGGTCGGCCTCGGCACGCATGGCATCGCACTGCCGCCGATCGTTCGCTTCGGCACGCCGGAGCAGCAGGCGCGGTTCGTGCGGCCGTGCCTGGTCGACGGCCGGATCAGCGCGCTCGGCATCACCGAGCCCGGCGGCGGGAGCGATGTCGCGTCGTTGCACACGCGCGCGGTGCGCGACGGCGATCACTACGTCGTCACCGGCGCGAAGACGTTCATCACGAGCGGCACGCGTGCGGACTTCGTGACGTGCGCCGTGCGCACCGGCGGCGAAGGGCACGGGGGCATCTCGCTGCTCGTGATCGAGCGCGGCACGCCGGGCTTTTCCGTGTCGAAGAAGCTCAAGAAGACCGGCTGGTGGGCGAGCGATACGGCGGAGCTCCACTTCGACGGCTGCCGCGTTCCGGTCGCGAATCGCATCGGCCCCGAGAACAGCGCGTTCCCGATGATCATGATGAACTTCGCGAGCGAGCGGCTGATGCTCGCCGCGCAGTGCGTCGCGATCGCCGAGCTCGCGTATCGCGAATCGATCGCCTACGCGCGCGAGCGCCAGGCGTTCGGCAAGCCGCTGACCGGGTTCCAGGTCACGCGGCACAAGCTCGCCGACATGGCGTCGCGGATCGCGGCGGCGCGCGCGCTGACGGGTGAGCTCGTCACGCGGGCGGTGAAGAACGATCCGCAGGTCGCGGGGCTCGCCGCGATGGCGAAGAACGTCGCGACCGATACGTGCTCGTTCGTGTGCGACCAGGCGGTCCAGATCCACGGCGGCTACGGCTACATGCGCGAGACGCTCGTCGAGCGGCTCTATCGCGACGCGCGCCTCTATCCGATCGGCGGCGGAACGCGCGAGATCATGAACGAAGTCATTGCCAAGACCGAGGGCTACTGATGAAGACCTGGCGCAACCTGCCACCGGCGCTGCTCGCGATGTTCGTGATCGAGCTGCTCTCGCTCGTCGTGTTCACGACCTACGAGCTGACGCACTCGTTCGACGCCTCGGCGGTTCGCTTCGACCTGACGGCGCGCGGGTTCTGGCTCGCGGCCGATGTGCTCGGCGTGTTCGGTGCGCTCGCGCTCGCGCGCCGGCTCGCGGGGTCGGCGGCCACCGGGTTCCGGATCGTCGCGGCGGGATTCGCGCTGTCGCTCGCCGGGCAGATCGTGTGGGACGCCGTGTGGATGCTCCATTCCAGTGGCAGCAGCAGCAGCTTCGAGACGCTGCACGAGCTCAGCGAGTGGTCGTGGTTCGTGCTCAAGCTGATCCCGCTCGCCGGCATCGCGGTCGCGACCGCATCGACGCACCGGCGTATCGCGGTGGCCGCGGTCGTGGCGATCGTCGTATGTGATCCGGCGCCGTTCCTGTCGCACCACATGTGGGGCTGGGTCGTTTCGGGATGGAAGTCGCAGATGCTCCTCTTCGAGGTGCTGCGCCTCGCGTCGCTCGCGGTGCTCGCCGTCGGTTCGCTCGCGCTCGCACCCGAGCCGTATCCGGCGCCGCCGACCGATGCCGTCCCCGGCTTTCACGCGATCGCGTCCGGTCTGTGGCTGCGCGTGATCGCGGCGTGCACGTTCGCGGGGTTGATGCTGCTGCTGTTGCTCGGCAAGGCGGGCGACGGCGCGATGGGCGTGTTCAAGCTCGCGACAATCTCGGTCGCGGTCGTCAACGCGATCTCGTTCTTGATCGTGGCGCGCGGCGCGCTGACCACGCTCGTTCGCGACATGCCGGGGCCGTGGATGCTCGTCGCGGGAATCGCAAACCTGTGGTGTCTCGGCGTCACGCTCGGCCAGCTCCCGTCGACGTACGAGATGCTCTACGGCGACAGCCTCCGCTACGGCGGCGCGGATGCAATGGAGCGCGCGCAGGCGCTGTCGATCATCGCGCCGCTCGTCGCGGTCGGGGCGGTTGCCGCCATCGCGATCGCGATCGCCGGCTTCGCAGCCACGCGCGGCCTCGAACAGCTGCGTGCGGAGGCGCAAGGCAAGGGGCTCGGCTTCGTGTGCCTGATGGTCGCCGCGATCGGCATCCAGCAGTGGCTGCTGCCGCAGCAGACGTCCGAGGGCAGCATGATGTTCTTCATGCTCACCGCCGCCGGCTGCTCGCTCGGCGCGACCGTGATGATGGCGCGGCTGTGCACGCGCGCCGCCGACTCGCTGCACGCCGAGACCGCGCTGCCTACCGCGACGCTGCGTTCTTGAATCGCACGTGCAGGTGGTTCGCGTGATTGGGCCAGTGGCGCACGAGCCCGCTCGTCGCATCGCGCCCGGCCGGGTATTGCAGCACGCGCGCGAGCTCGTCCTCGTCGGTGCCGTGGGCGCGCGCCCACTCGTACAGCCGCTTCTGCACGCCGTAGTCGAGGAACATGATCTGGACGCCGTCACTCGTGTCGGCGGTGCGCGCGAACGCGGTCACGAGCGCCCACGTCGCGGCGAGGTCGAGATCCGCGCCCGCATCCTCGAAGCCGTGCGGCGCGTGGCGGAAGTAGAAGCCGACGTCGACGTCGTGCCCGGTGCGATGCGACACGTGCCCGGCGAGCGCGCCGCCGTGCTCCGCCGATAGATCGCCGATCGCGAGGTCGTGCACGTCGGGGTACGCCGCGCGCACCTCGGCGACCGCCTGCCGCACGTACTCGACGACCGCGGGCGCTCCATACGCGCGCTGCGGCCGGCGCAGGTAATAGCCGTCGCCCGCCTCGAGCTTCTCGGCGTCGGTCAGCGTCGGGCTGGCGTGCGAGCTGCCGTCGAGGATCGACGCCCGCCACGGCTGCAGCCGGCTCGCGATGCGGCGCGCGTCGTCGCGGTCTTCGCGCACGCGGCCGTCGTCGCGCGGTGCGCGCGGGCTCGCGGGCGGCGCGAGTTGCGGGCTCGCGGGTTTGGAAGGCGGGGGCACTGGCGAGTCATCGACCCACGCGGTGCCATCGATCACGGCGAGCGCGGCGCGCGCCTTCTCGTCGTCGGTGCGCGCGCGGTGTTTGTGCGAGTCGGCCGCCGCACCGAGCGGGACAGCAATCAGCAGGCAGACGAGCACACGGCGCACCGAGCGATCGTCGCCCGGCGGGCGCGCGCGGGCCAGTTTCAGGCGGGCGGCGGCGGCGTCCTCAGGCGGCCGGCGGCGGCGCGGTCTCCACTGCCTCGATCACCGAAGCGAGGTCGGCTTCGGCCAGCCGCGAGTTCTCGCGCAGCCCTTCGACGAGCGTCGCCCGGTCACCGCCCTTGGCATCGCTGTAGGTGCCGGCACATGCCGGATGCAGGTACCCCGCGCTCTGCGTGACCATCGCGCCGGTCTCGATCTCGCGCTCGACGGCGACGCGCAGGCTGTCCTTCGCGATCGCCTCGCCGCACTGCATGCAGCGAGCGCGGCCGGTCGGGGCCTTGTCGGCGTGCGGCAGGCCGCCCGGCTTGGCGCGGCCCTTCGCGATCGACTCCGTCATCTTCTGCTCGAGCTCGGCGCGGTTCGCGACCTCGCCGGGGTACTCGGCGAGCGCGGCCTTGAGCTCGGCGGGCAGCTTCTCGGCCGCGCACATCAGATGATGCCAGCGCAGGCTCGGCTGATCGCCGAAAGCGTTGGGCGCCTCTTCGCCGAACCGCAGCTCGCCCTTCGCGATCGGCTTCTTGCAGGTGCGGCAGCTCGCGCGGCCGGACTTCGCCTCTTCGATCACGTTCGCCATGCGCCAAAACCTACCACCTGACGCTGATTTGGCGCGGCGGCTGTGTACGATGCGCCCGTGGTCGAACAGCGGTATCCGGTGATCGCCTCGCGCGTCGATGCGCGCGCCCCGGAGTACTCGCAGAACCGCGACGCGAACGCGGCCGCGCTCGAGAAGCTCGCGAAGGCGCTCGCGGATGCGACCGTCGGTGGCGGCGAGAAGTACACGAGCCGTCACAAGGCGGCCGGCAAGCTGCTGCCGCGCGAGCGCATCGAGCTGCTCCTCGATCGCGACTCGTACTTCCTCGAGATCGGCGCGCTCGCCGGCATCGGCGTGCCCGGTCACACAACCGGCGCCGGGTTCATCGGCGGCATCGGGCGCGTGTCGGGCGTCGAGGTCGTGATCAGTGCGAACGACTCGACGGTCAAGGGCGGCGCGATCAGCGAGATGACCGCGTGGAAGAGCGGGCGCCTCAATGACGTCGCGGAGCAGAACCGGCTGCCGTCGATGTCGCTGATCGAGAGCGCGGGCGCCGACCTGCCGAACCAGAGCAAGATCTTCGTGCCCGGCGGCCGCGGCTTCCGCGATCTGACGCGGCGGAGCGAGCGGCGCATCCCGAGCATCTGTCTGGTGTTCGGCTCGTCGACGGCCGGCGGCGCGTACATCCCGGGCATGAGCGACTACGTCGTCATGGTCGAGAAGCAGGCGCAGGTGTATCTCGCGGGCCCGCCGCTCGTGAAGATGGCGACCGGAGAGGACACCGATCACGAGGACCTCGGCGGCGCGGAGATGCACGCGCGCGTCAGCGGCGTCGCCGATTACCTCGCGCGTGACGAGCGCGACGCGATCCGGATCGGGCGCGAGATCGTCGCGCACCTCGACTGGAAGAAGGGCGCGATGCCGACGCCGCGCGCGGTCGAGCCGCCTCGCTACGACGCCGAGGAGCTGCTCGGCATCGTATCGCCCGACATCAAGGTGCCGTTCGATTCACGCGAGGTGATCGCGCGCATCGTCGACGGCTCGCGCTTCTCGGAGTTCAAGCCGCTCTACGGCTCGACGCTCGTGTGCGGCTGGGCGCATCTCCACGGGTTTCCGATCGGCATCCTCGCGAACAACGGCGTGTTGCTCAGCGAGAGCGCGCAGAAGGGCGCGCAGTTCATCCAGCTGTGCAACCAGAGCGACACCCCGCTGCTGTTCCTCCAGAACATCACCGGCTTCATGGTCGGCAAGAAGGTCGAGCAGGAAGGCATCATCAAGCACGGCGCCAAGCTCATCAACGCGGTGTCGAACTCGACGGTGCCCGCGATCACGATCATGACGGGCGCGAGCTACGGCGCCGGCAACTACGCGATGAGCGGCCGTGCGTACGCGCCGCGCTTCTTGTTCACGTGGCCGAACCACCGCATCGCGGTGATGGGCGGCAAGCAGCTCGCGGGCGTGCTCGACATCATCCAGCGCGAGGCGGCCGGCAAGCGCGGCGAGACCGTCGACGAGCAGAAGCTCGGCGTGATGAAGGCGATGACCGAGCAGATGATCGACAAGGAGAGCGACCCGTACTTCGCGACCGCTCGCCTGTGGGACGACGGCATCATCGATCCGCGCGACACGCGCACGGTCGTCGCGATCGCGCTGTCCGCCGCGTACTCGGCCCCGTTCCGCGGCTCGACGTCGTGGGGAGTGTTCCGGCACTGATGAAGAAGCTGCTCGTCGCCAACCGTGGAGAGATCGCGCTGCGCGTGATGCGAACGGCGCGCGCGATGGGCATCGCGACGGTCGCCGTGTACTCCGATGCGGACGCCGACGCCCCGTTCGTCCGGTTCGCGGACGAAGCGATCCGCATCGGCCCGCCGCCGGCGCGCGAGTCGTACCTCGTGATCGCGAATATCCTCGATGCCGCGCGCCAGACCGGCGCCGACGCGATTCATCCCGGCTACGGCTTTCTGTCGGAGAACGCCGCGTTCTCGGAGGCCGTGCACGAGGCCGGCCTCGTGTTCGTCGGGCCGCCGGCCGAGGTGATCCGCCAGCTCGGCAGCAAGAGCGCCGCGAAGCAGCTCGCGCAGAAGGCGGGCGTGCCGGTCGTGCCCGGCTACGCACCGGATGTCAGCGCCTCGCGCGACATCCAGTTCCCGGTGCTCATCAAGGCGAGCGCGGGCGGCGGCGGCAAGGGCATGCGCCTCGTTCGCAACGCCGGCGAGCTCCCCGAGGCGATCGAGCGCGCGAAGGGCGAGGCGAAGAGCGCGTTCGGCGACGACACGCTGCTGCTCGAGCGCTACATCGAACGCCCGCGTCACATCGAGATCCAGATCCTCGGCGACTCGCACGGCAACGTCGTCCACCTCTACGAGCGCGAGTGCTCGATCCAGCGCCGCCACCAGAAGATCGTCGAGGAGGCGCCGTCGGTCGCGCTCGACGACGCTCGCCGCCGCGCGATGGGCGAGGCCGCCGTGTCGCTCGGCCGTGCGGTCGGCTACGTCGGCGCGGGCACCGTCGAGTTCATCGCTGACCCGCAGGGCAACTTCTATTTCCTCGAGGTCAACACGCGCCTCCAGGTCGAGCACCCGGTCACCGAATTCACGACGGGCCTCGATCTCGTGCGCGAGCAGATCCGCATCGCGCGCGGCGAGCGCGTCGTCGAGCCACCCGCGCAGCGCGGCTGGGCGATCGAGGTCCGGCTGTGCGCCGAGGATCCCGAGCGCGACTTCCTCCCGACGACGGGCACGCTGCTCGCGGTCGACGTACCGCCGACCGTGCGCGCCGATATCGGCGTCGTCGCGGGCTCGCAGATCGGCATCCACTACGACTCGATGATCGGCAAGATCATCGCGACCGCGCCGACGCGCGCCGAGGCGACGAGCATCCTGCGCGCCGCGCTCGAGCAGACCTGGGTGCCAGGCCTCGTCACGAACCGCGAGCTGCTCGTCCGCATCCTCGCCCATCCCGCGTTCGCGCGCGGCGAGCTGCACACGCACTTCCTCGAGCAGCACGCGGGCGAGCTCGCCGCCAGGCCGCCCGGCCTCGAGCGCCTGCGCATCGCCGCGATCGCGGCCACACTTGCCGGCATCGCCGCGCGCCGGTCGTCGACAGGCCCCGAGCTCGCGCCGCCCGGCTGGCGCAACGTCCGGTTCGCGGACCAACAGGTCACCTACAAGCACGGCGATCACGACATCGTGCTCGGCTATCGCCCGGAGCGCGGCGGCCTGACGTTCGCGATCGGCGGCAAGACCACGCACGTCTCGCACTACGAGCTCGCGGGCGATCAGCTGACGTTCGTCGAGCAGGCCGGTCACCGGCGTAACGTCCGCGTCGTCGCGACGGACTCTCGCGCCTACGTGCTCTCCGAGGGCGCCCTGATCGTGCTCGACATCGAGCCGCAGTTCCCCGACCACGCACACCAGGCGGTCGAGGGCGGCCTGATCGCCCCGATGCCGGGCAAGGTCGTCAAGATCCTCGCCGCGGCCGGCGATGCGGTCCCAGCCGGCGCCCCGCTCGTCGTGCTCGAAGCGATGAAGATGGAGCACACGGTCCGCGCGCCGGAAGCGGGCACGCTGCGCGCGCTCCACGTCGCGGTCGGCGATCAGGTCGAGGCCGATCGCCTGCTCGCGGTCGTCACTCCGTAGCGTACGGCGCGAACGGCTGCTTCGACTGGCGCTGCGCATTGAGCGCGGCGAGCTCGGCCGCGGTGTACGCGTCGGGGCCGCCTGCCGGCAGCTTCCACCGGATGAACGCGATGATGTAGAGGCGCGCGGTCGCGCGGCCTCGACGCGCGCGTCGTCGCCGGTCTCGTCGCATTCGTCCCACAGCGCGAACAGGTCGCGCTTGCGCGTCGCGGTGTCCCGTCCGTGCTGCCACGCCCACACAACATTCTGCTGCACGATCTGCGGAGTGTGCGCGAGCACCTCGCGTTCGTGATGCTTGCGGATCGCGACGCGGTCATCGCGCGTCTTGTCGAGCCACGCGAGCTCCTGCGGCGCATAGCGGCCGTCGCCGGAGTCGTGAAGGTGCACGGTGCCGTCGGGCGCGACGTCGGCGCGAAAGCTCTCGCGCTCGCGGCCGGTCATGTCGTGGACCGTGTGCACGGACTTGTACCAGCCGCCGCCCGCGGGATGCAGCTCCTGATGATCGCGGCGGTCGAGATCGACGACGAGCTTCATGCGCATCGCGAGCACCTCGTCGGGCGACGCATTCGCGATCCAGCGCGGGTTACCGAGCGCCTCGCGATCCGCCGCGAGGTCGTCGTCGATCCGTTCGGCCTCGGTGTCCTTCGGGGGCACCGGCGGTGAGCGCGCGAGGAACCAGTCGATGAACTCCGGCGACAGGCCCTGGCCCGTCGATGCGGGCTCGCCACGGCCGCGCATGCGCATCAGGTCCGGGCCGCCGGTGGCTGATGCGACGGGGCCGGGACTCTCGCCGGTCGTGCCCGCCGCCGCGTGGCCGCGTTCGCCGCCGGGCGATGACGCGTGCGGCAGGCTCGTCGCGTGCTCGCGGCCGGCGATCGTGGCGGCGGGCATCGTGGCGACGGGCGTCGTCGGCAGATCGACGATCTCGACGACCATCGCGTCGTCCGGTTCCGGTTCCGGTGCCGGTGGGCGTGCAGGCGTCGCCGCTGGGGCCATCGGCGCGGGCGGACGAACCTCGACATGCTCATGCGAGGCGACGAGCGCGATCGCCGTGCCATGCGCCAGCAGCGAGATCACGAGAGCGGCCGACCGCCTGCGCACACCCGTTCGACGGCGGGACCCGACCGCGCGTTGCCAGGCAACGGATCACGTCGCGCTGCGGTCTATCTGCTTAGCTGCCGTAACGAGCGGCCGCGCGGAGCTTGGCCTTCGCAGCCTCGATCTCGCGGTTCTTCGGCGGCGCGTCGGTCTCGAGCGAGTCGATCAGCTTGCGCGCGATCTTGAAGATGTCCTCGGTCGCGCGCTGAAACGCCTTCTCGTTCTGCTTCGACGGGTGCGTGTAGCCCGAGAGCTTGCGCACGAACTGCAGCGACGCGGCGCGCACCTCCTCGTCGGTGGCAGGCGGCGCGAAGTTGAACAGCGTCTTGATGCTGCGACACATGGGCGCAAGGGTAGCTCACCGGCGGCGCCGGGCGAGGTCCGTCGACGTGACGAGCTCGTAGCTCGACCAGGCGATCTCGGAGGCGAGGTACGGCGCGATCGCGGCCTCGAGGCCGTCGGCGTTGCCGAGCGCGAGGTAGCGGCTCGTACCGGGCTCGCGCCAGGCGTGCCAGTGGACGTCGCGGTTGGCGCGGGCGCGCGAGGCGACCTCGTGAAGCGCGGTCTCGGCGGCGAGCCGGGTGTCGGGGCGGATCTCGAAGCGCGCGACCATGATCGGGGGCATCGCGGTGATGCTAAACCAGGGCCGTGCGCTCGCTCGCCCTGCTCGTCGCTGCGTGCTCGGCGCCAGTCGCCGTGGCGTGCACGACGCTCGTCGCCGTTGCGTGCTCGTCGCCGGTCGCGCCGACGTCGCCGGTGCCGGCGCACACGGTGCTGCCGGCGCTGCGGCTCCCCGACGACCCGGTGCCGCTCGGCTACGAGCTGCGGCTCGCGATCGATCCGGCGCGCGAGGACTTCACCGGCGACGTGAAGATCCGGTTTCGCGCGGCGCATGCGCTCGAGCGGATCGTGCTCGGCTCCGCAGAGCTGAGCGTCACGCATGCGGAGCTCGACGGCGTGGCCGTGCGTGTCGCGGCGCACTCGGATCTGATGATCGGGTTCGATGCGCCGGTGGCGGCGGGCGAGCACGTGCTGACGGTCGCGTACGCGGGGAGGATGACGCACGACCAGGAGGGGCTGTTTCGCCAGGAAGCGGAGGGACGCTGGTACGCGTTCTCGCAGGGCGAGTCGCTGCTGACGCGGCGGTACGTGCCGTGCTTCGACGAGCCGCGCTGGAAGACGCCGTGGCACGTGACGCTCGTCGTGCCGAAGGGCGATATCGCGCTCGCGAACACGCCGGTCGAGCGCGAGACCGTCGGCGGCGTGATGCGCGAGGTCGTGTTCGCCGCGACGCCGGCGATGCCGAGCTACCTGCTCGCGGTTGCA
>JAFAOG010000617.1 GCA_019237945.1 Deltaproteobacteria bacterium
CGAGCGCGCCCGTCGTCGTGCTCGAGAAGCAGGTGCAGAAGCTGTCGGGCCCGACGCCGAACATCGAGGCGTTCAAGAACAGCGACGTGCCGGCGATGATCAGCGCGAAGCTGTGCATCGACCCCGCCGGCAAGGTGACGGCGGTCAACGTGCTGACGAAGCTCGATCGCCAGGCGTCGACGGAGCTCGTCGACGTGCTGCAGGCGTGGAGCTACGCGCCGTACAAGCAGGCCGGAGCCGCCGTCAACGCGTGCTTCGTCGTCACGCTGCGCGTGAAGTGATTACGCGCCGGGCTGCGCGACGACGACGCCGTGGAACATGTCCATGCCGCACGCGAAGCCGAGCTCCCCGGTCGCCGGCACCGTCACCGCGACGTCCGTCGGCTTTCCGAGCGGCAGGTCGACGGGCGCCGCGCTGCCGACCTTGATCTGCGAGATGCACTCGCTGTCGGCGGTGCGCGTGAACACGAGGACGAGCTTCTCGCCGGGCTTGCCGGCGATCTTGTCGGGCGTGTAGCCGTCCTTGTTCGCCTCGATCGGCACGTGGCGCAGGCCATCCGAGCCGACCTGGCCGGCGGTCACGGGGGCGGGCGGCGGCGCCTTGGGCTTGTCGTCTGACTTCTTCGAGCACGCCGCGAGAGCCAGACAGACGAGCGCGATCCGCACCATGCCGTCAGCGTAGCTCAAAAGCGTGCGGAGACCGCTCCGACCGGCGACTTCTCCGCGTCGGCGAACGGGTCGGCCCAGTTCTCGAACTGTAGGATGCCGAGCTCGGTGAAGCGCTGGCGCTGGCGGTCGCTGAGCAGGTCCATCTTCTTGATCGCGGGGACGATCTTCGCGAACAGCATCTGGCGGAACATCACCTGGCCCTGGTTGTGGAGCGCGATGTCCATGCACTCCTTCGCGGGCAGCCCCTGCTTCTCCCACACTTCCTGGAACAGGAACCGGTCGCGCATCAGGCGCGCGGCCTCGTAGACGAAGTCCTCGCGCTCGCGCTTCACGCTGTCGGGCTGCTCCTTGTAGAAGTCGCGGAGCGACAGCACGCCGAACGCGACGTGGCGCGCCTCGTCGCCCATGACGTACGCGGTCAGCTCGCGGAGCAGCGGCTCCTGCGTGTTGTTGCGGATCATGCCGAACGCGGCGAGCGCGAGGCCCTCGACCATGATCTGCATGCCGAGGAACTTCATGTCCCAGCGGCTGTCCTTGAGGATCATGTCGAGCAGCGTCTTGAGGTGCGGGTTGACCGGATACGAGAACCCGACCTTGCTGTGGACGTAGCGGTTGTAGACATCGACGTGGCGCGCCTCGTCGACGACCTGGCTCGCCGCGTACAGCTTGCTGTCGAGATCGCGCACGCTGTCGACGAGCTGAGCGGTCGCGAGCAGCGCGCCCTGCTCGCCGTGCATGAACTGCGACAGCGTCCACGAGAACGTCTCGATGTTGAGCTTCTTGCGCTCCTTCTCGGTCATCTTGTTGTAGATGTCCGAGCCGAACAGCGGCATCAGCTGCTCGGGGCCCATCGGGTGCTCGAGGTCGACGTTCGTGTTCCACGGCAGCACGTCGTCCGAGATCCACTGCGCGCGCACCGCCTTGTCGTAGAGGTCGCGGAGCTTGGCGCGAGTCTCCTGGTAGCCCCAGGTGTACGTCACGTCGAGCATTGCCTCGAGCGTCTCGATCGAAGGGCCAGCTAGCTGTTCGGCGGCGGCGACCATGGAGCCTCCAGAAAGTGAAACTTGTTTCAATTTTGCTCTTGGAGGTCCGCCGGGTCAAGTGCATTCTGTACCCGTGGCACGCCGCGCATTGAGTCGTTCGCCGGAAGCCGTTCTCGCCGATCCCGAAATTCCGGACTTCCGGCAGGAACGGGCGCGCCGCAGCTATCAGGCGCTGCTCGAAGCGGCGGCCGAGCTGTTCGCGAACCAGGGCTACGACGCGGTCGGCACTCCCGAGATCGCGCAGAAGGCCGGCGTCTCGGTCGGCACGTTCTATCGCTACTTCGACGACAAGCACGAGGTCTATCTCGAGATCATGCGGCGCTCGCTCGTCGATGCGTATCGCGCGACGATCGAGAACCTCACGCCGGAGCGGTTCGTCGGGCTCGCGCGCCACGAGACGATCTTTCAGACCGTCGGCTACCTGTTCGAGAACGTGCTCGCGAATCCGCAGCTGACGCGCTCGTTCATGGAGATGTCGCTGCGCGATCCGCAGGTCGCCGAGCTCCGCCGCGCCGTCGAGGTCCTCGCGACGCAACGGCTCGCCGATCTGATCCGGCTGATCAGCGATCCGAAAGATGTTCCCGATCCGGAGGCGTTCGCCTACGTGCTGTACGGCAGCGCGATGCAATGCGCGTACGGCCTCGCCGTGCACCTCGTACCGACCGCGATCGATCGCGAGCGCGCGCGCGCGGCCCTCACCGCGTTCATCGAGCGCGCGTTGTTCCCCGGACGCTGACGGAAGCGCTTAGAGCTGGCCTTCGGCGGTCGCCGCGCCATCGGCGGCAACGGCGTGATCGAGGCGCCAGCCATTCGCATCGTGGACCCAGGTCTCTTCCTGGCGAGCGCCGGTGTTGCTCTTCGTGTAGACGATCGCGCGGTCATCGGTCGTCTTGCCCATCGCGGTGATCTCCCGCTCGGGCGCCTGGGTGTGCATCGCCGCGGAGATGGCGAGGCGGACATGGGCGACGTTCGTCGGGTGACCGGCGGGACCCGAGCTGGTGGTTGCGCACGCCGCGAGGATCAGAGCGAAGAAGAAAGAACGCATATCCCCAATGAGCCACGAGGAGATTGAACGGTCTACATGCGACTCGGATGCGACTGTTCGATTTTCGCTACGTGGTACGGGTGTCGCACTGCTACACGTCGAGGTACGCACCCTCGGCGGCGGCGAACACGGGGACATTCGTCTCACCGGATGTACGTACGACGACCTCATCGATCATGTCGTCGGTCGCGTCGGGGCTGTGGTGAAACAGCGCGAGGCGCTTGGCGTGCGCACGCTCGGCGACGATCACGCCCGCGCGCGCCGGCGAGTGGCCCCAGCCGCGGCGCATCTCGTAGTCGAGATCGGAGTGCATCGCATCGTGGATCAGCAGATCCGCATCCTGCGCGAGCGCGAGCGCCTGCGGCAGCGGCTCGTCGAGCGACGGGTACTCGACATCGGAGAGGAACGTCACCGTCTTGCCGTCGGCGCTGATCCGGAACGCCGTCGTCCACATGCTGCCGTGCGGAACGGCGGCGGTCTGCACCGTGAAGCCGGGGACGTTCAGCGTTCCGCCGGGGACGAACGAGCTGATCGTGACGCCGGCGGCGAGGTTCTCGAGGCCGTTGAGCGGCGAGTAGTGCGGCGCGAGCTGGTTCTGCAGCGTCGCCTCGAGCGACAGCCCGCTGATCGGATCGGCGCCCATGATCCGGATCTCGTTTCCCTTGATGAAGAACGGCGTGAAGAACGGCAGGCCCTGGATGTGATCGAGGTGCGTGTGCGTGAGCAGGATCGGCAGCTTGCCCTGCCCCTTGCCGAACTCGGCGCCCATCAGGTGCTTCGCGAATTCGGTCGCGCCGGTGCCGAGGTCGACGAGCAGGCGATGGCCGTCGTTCGCCAGCAGCTCGACCGAGCACGTGTTGCCGCCGTAGCGCAGGAAGTCGCGCCCGCTCATCGCGAACGAGCCGCGCACGCCCCAGAAGCGGATCTTCATCCCGCTCCGATGGGCAACGACATGCCCTCGAACGACGTCAGCACCTCGATCCCGATCGCGGCGCCCTTCGCGAGATAGGTCGCGGCGACCTGATCCATCTGCTCGTCGCTGTGGCCGGGCGCGTGGTGATAGAGCACGAGGCGGCGCACGCCGGCTTCCTGGCAGATCACGAGCGCCTGGTCAGGCGTCGAGTGGCCGTAGTGCGGGAAGCGCTCGTACTCGTCGGGGAGAAAGTGCGTGTCGTAGATGACGGTGTCGACGCCGCGCAGGCGGGCGACCAGCGCATCGCGCATCGCGGTGAGCGCGACCTGATCGTCGGCGGACAGCGGCTCCGGCCCGGCGAGGAAGTGCTGCTTGTGGAGCACCTTGTCGAACGGCGCGGTGTCGGCGACGTACGCGACGGAGCTGCCATCGGCGTCGATGCGGTAGCCGACCGAGCCGAACGGATGGTTGAGCGCGATCGGCGTGATGTGAAAGCCGCCGACGACAAAGTCGACGCCCGGCTCGACCTGATGGAAGTCGAACGCGGCGGGCACCGCCTCGAGCGGCATCGGGAAGAACTCGTGGCGCGTGATGCCGCCGATCACCTGGTTGAGCTCGTCGGCCGCGGTGAGCAGCGCGTAGACGCTGATGCGCGTGCCGGGGATGTACGCGGGCGAGAAGAACGGCAGGCCCTGGATGTGATCCCAGTGCACGTGCGAGAGCAGCACGTGATACTGCGACGGCTGACCGTTCGCCTCGCGCGCGAGCTTGTTGCCGAGCTGGCGCATGCCGGTGCCGGCGTCGACGATCACGCACTCCCCCGCCGCCGTGCGCACCTCGACGCACGACGTCTGGCCGCCGTATCGCACGGTGGCCGCGCCGGGAACCGGGTAGCTGCCCCGGACCCCCCAGAAGGTGATCTGCATGAGTCTCGATAATTCTACGCCGAGGAGGCGATTTACCCAAAAGTCTGCGGGATTCCGTGAGGTCTGGTAACAAACAGGCGTGAAGGAAGCACCTCGGATCCTCGTCATGGGCGCCGGCGGCATCGGCGGCATCGTCGCGGGGACGCTCATGGAAATCGGCCTGCCGGTGACCGCGGTGTCGACGAACAACCAGATCCGGGCGGCGGTCGATCAGAAGGGGTTCCGGATCGTCGACGAGGGCGAGGAGCGGGTCGTCCGCGGGTGGATCTCGCCCGCCCCCGAGGGCAAGTACGACTTATGTATCCTCGCGACGCAGCCGCCGAACGTCGAGGAGGCCACGCGGACCGCGATGCCGAGCCTGGCGGACGACGCGCAGGTCGTCGTGCTGCAGAACGGGCTATGCGAGGAGCGGATCGCGGCGCTCGTCGGCGAGAACCGGGTGATCGGCGCGATCGTCGCGTGGGGCGCGTCGATGCCCGAGCCCGGCAAGTACGAGCGCACGGCGGCGGGCGGGTTCACGATCGGGCGGCTCGGCGGCGCGGAAGATGACGACCTGAAGCACGTCGCGGAGCTGCTCGAGGCAATTGGCCCCGTCACGACGACGACGAACCTGCGCGGCGCGCGGTGGAGCAAGCTCGCCTTGAACTGCGCGGTGTCGGCGCTCGGCACGATCGCGGGCGAGCGGCTCGGTCCACTGGTGCGGGTGCGGCGCTACCGGCGGCTCGCGCTCGAGGCGATGACGGAGTGCGTGGACGTCGCGAAGGCGGAGGGCGTCAAGCTCGAGAAGGTCGCCGGTACGCTCGACCTCGACTGGATCGCGCTGTCGGAAGCGGATCGCGCGTCGCGCGGCTCGGCCTCGCTGACGGCGAAGCACGCGCTGCTGCTCGCGGTCGGGCTGCGCTACCGGCGCATGCGATCGTCGATGCTCGCCGCGATCGAGCGCGGCCGGACGCCGGCGATCGACTTCTTGAACGGCGAGGTCGTGTCGCGCGGCGTGAAGCACGGAGTGGCGACGCCGGTGAACGAGAAGATCATGCAGACGGTGCGGGCGATCGCGAAGGGAGAGCTCAAGAGCTCGCGCGAGACGCTCGATCAGGTGTGCTCGGGCGAGTGAACAGGATCACCTCGACGTCGCGGTAGCGTGGCCGGCTCACCTCGACGAACCCGTGCTTTGCGGCGACGCGACGCGACGGCGCGTTCGGCGGATCGATCATGCACATGATGTCGCGCGGGCCGTGCGTGCGATCGAACCAGTCGAGCGCGGCGGAGAGCGCTTCGCTCGCGAGGCCCTGCCCGTGCGCCCACGGCGCGAGCACCCAGCCCGCCTCGAGCCCCTCGTACGGCGGCTCGGTGTCGCGCTTGCTCTCCCACACGCCGACCTCGCCGACCCAGCGGCCTTCGTGATCGCGCACCGCGAACATGCCGAAGCCGTACGCGGTCCACAGCCCGATCGTGCGCAGCGTCTTCTGCCACGCCTGCTCGCGCGTCGTCGGCACGCCACCGACGTACCGCACGACCTCCGGATCGGCCCACATCGCGGCCGCCTCCTCGAAGTCAGTCAGCGCGTACGGACGCAGGACGAGGCGCTGGGTCCGGATCTCCACCACCCGTCAGCGATAGCGCGATGAGGCCTGCGATGCCAAGCGCCGCGAGCACGAGGCCGAGCAACAGACCGGGCACGCGGTAGGTCCACACGATGTGATGCGTGCCGGCCGGCACCGCGACGGCGCGCCGGATCACGTCCGCGACGAGCCACGGCTGCGCGCGATCGTCGACGGTGACCGACCACCCGTCCGTCGCCGACGACGACACGACCGCGTAGCCCGGCTCGGGGCTCGCGCACGTCACGTCGATCACGCCGGCCCGCCAGCGCTGGATCGAGCACGACACGAGCGCACCGCTGCTCTCCTGGCTCGGCGTGCCGGTGCCGCGCAGCACGATCACGCTCGGAATCGCGGCGCGCTTCGATGGAAACAGCACGTCGAACGTCGCGCCGAGATCGGTCGCGAACGTCCAGTCGAGGGCGACGGCGGCCGGCGGCGCCGCTTGCCGCGCGACGAGCCCGTACGCGCCGTGCTGGCCGAGCGTCGCGTGGCCGGCGACCATCTGGCCCGGCACGATCGCGAACCCGATGCCGTAGCGCTCGAGCAGTGCGCCGCCGTCGTGCGAGGCCGCGGTCCACGTCGCGTCGGTCAGCGCGGGGCGCGCGGGATCGGTCGTCGCGGCCTGCGCGAGATTCCAGCGCGCGCCGACGGTGCCGCCGAGCGTCGCGATGACATCGGGCAGCTCGACCGGGAGATCCGGCATCACGCTCGGCCGGTAGACGCGCACGGGTGGCGGGCGCTCGCCGATCGCGGCGACCCACGGCGGCGCGTCCTCGACGACCGAGCGCTCGGTCAGCGGCGCGACCACGCCGAGCGCGCCGACGCCGGGCGCGACGACGAGCGCGAGCAACACCGGCGCGCGCCACGCCGCCTCGGGGCCTCGCCACGCGAGCAGCGCCGCGCCGCCGAGACAGGCCGCGCCGATTCCGCCGTGCGCGAGCGTCGCCGCGAGCATCGGTGCGTCGTGGCTGCGGTCGAAGATCGCGAGCGCGACGAGCGCGACGGCCATGATGCCGACGGCGATCGCGATCCGCAGCGCCGCGCGCCTCGACGACAGCACGTCGCCCTCGACCGCGCGCGCGACCGGGGGCGCCGCGAACAGCGCCTCGAGCCCTTCCGCCGAGCGCGCGATCGCGATCACCGCGATCACGGCGAGCTGCGTCTCGAAGGCGAGCGCGAACCCGAGCGCGAGGATCGCGACGACGGCGATCGCGATCCGCCGCGTGACGCCGAGCGACGCGAGCGCGAGCACCCCGGCGCCGACGTACAGGCTGGGCAGGTACGCGTGCGCGCCGGCGATCGCGGCCAGACCGTGCGCCGGATCGTACGAGCCAAAGCTCCCGGGCACGACGAACTCGAGCAGCCGCGCGATCGGGATTCGCTTGCCGCCGACGTGCACGAGACCGCTCGCGATCGCGGGCACCCACTGCCACGCGCCGATCGCGAGCCCCGCGATGACGGCGGGGACGAGCCGGCGCCACGTCGTCGCCAGTGCGGGCGCGAGCGCGCACGCGAGGATCACGGCGTCGATCACGAGCGCAGGCTCGCCGGCGAGCGCGACCATGCCGAGCGATGCCCCGAGCACGACCGCAGCGCGTCGCTCGCGCAGCGCCTCCGCGCTCCATCCGATCCACGGCAGCCACGCGATGCCGAACAGATCGCCGCGCAGCCCGCTGCTGATCACGGCGCCCGCGGTCACCGCGAAGATGCCCGCGCCGATCGCGGCGAGATCGCCGGCGCCGCGCCGCCGCGCCCAGATCGCGATGCCGAGTGCCAGCCACGCGAGGTGCGCGACGACGAGCCAGTCGAGCGCGCGCGGCGAGGCGGCCAGCCACGCCAGCGGGTACGCCGCACCATGCGACGGCTCCGCGACGAGCGGCACGCCGAGCCCCGCGCCTTCCCACCACGCGGGCAGCTCGCGCGCGGAGACCTGCTCTGCCGCCGCGAGCCGAGGCGGCGCGACATACGTGTGATACGCGATGTCGTCCCACGTCTGGCCGCCCGCGACGATGCGCGCGCAGATCACGATCACCAGCGTGGCGAGCGCGAACGCGAGCCGGTGCGTTTGCACGGCCGCAGCTTGACACAGCTACGAGCGCGATCCGACAACCGCGCCGTGCATCGCGCGCTGCTCACGCTGACGCTCACGTTCGTGCTCGCGTGCCGCGCGGGTGCGCGCGACGGCGCACCGTGCAGCGCGGTCGCGACCCGCCAGCGCGCGCTCGCCGCCGCCGCGCTCGGCAGCGCCACCGTCGCGCCCGAGACCCGCGCGCTCGTCGAGCGATCGCTGCCTGCCCTGCAGTCGATGCTGACGCGCGCGTGCACCGAAGGCGCCTGGTCGCCCGCGATCCGCGACTGCATGGTCCAAGCTCCGGATCACGCGGCGTTTCAAGCGTGCGAGCAACAGCTCACCGACGACCAGCGTCGTGCGCTCGACCTTGCCGCCCGCGGCGAGACGGGCCCGCCCTGAGCATGCTAAAACCTCCGAGCGAATGGAGATCGATTTTCCGTACTCGCTCTCCGATCAGGATGCGAAGTCCCGTCTCGACATCCTCGGGCAGTACCTGGCCAACAAGCACGGGATCAAAGTGTCCTGGCTCGATCCGAATCGCGCCAAGTTCACCGGCAAGTACCTCGTCGTGAAGATCGACGGCGAGCTCACCCTGGGAAACGGTCACGCTCGCTTTAAAGGCGAGGACCCGGGTTTCCTGTGGCGCAACCGCGCCAAGGACTACATCCAGGGCAAGCTCGAGAAGTATCTCGATCCGAAGGCGACGCCCGCGGATCTTCCGACCGGCTAGCTACGCGCCAGCTGCCGCAACGCCAGCGCGACCGCCCGGTCGGCGTCGGCGGGCCGCATGCCCTGCCGCTCCAACCGACGCTGCAGGCGCTCGATGATGCTCCAAAGCGAGAGATCGGTTTCGGTCTTCATGGGGATCCTCACGCACGAGGACACGCTCGGGTCTCTTCCGTTGCGGGTAGTCCGATGTAGGTTCCAGCTGCGATGAAGCTAGCGACGTGGAACATCAACTCGATCCGCGCGCGCACCGATCGCCTGATCGGCTGGCTCGCGGCCGAGCAGCCCGACATCCTCTGCCTCCAGGAAACAAAGGTCGAGGACGCACAATTCCCGACGGCCGCGCTCGAGAAGGCCGGCTACCACACGGCGATCTACGGCCAGAAGTCCTACAACGGCGTCGCGATCGCCTCGCGCGCTCCGATCACGGACGTCCAGCGCGGCCTCTCCGACGGCGTCGCCGACGACGAAGCCCGCCTGATCGCCGGCACGACACTCGGCGTGCGCGTCGTCTGCGTCTACGTCCCGAACGGCGGCGACCTGACCTCCGACAAGTTCCCGTACAAGCTCGCCTGGTATCGCCGCCTCCGCGCGTTCTGCGAGCGCCACGCGGGGGACCTCGTCGTGGCCGGCGACTACAACGTGACCGCCGATGACAAGGACGTCTGCGATCCGGTGAAGTGGGCCGGCCACATCCACTGCAGCGAGCCGGAGCGCGCCGCGCTCGCCGAGGTGCTCGGCCTCCCGCTCGTCGATGTCTTCCGCCGCCTCCACCCCGAGGGCGGCGTCTACTCGTGGTGGGACTATCGCGGCGTCGCGTTCTTCAAGAACCAGGGCCTGCGGATCGATCACATCCTTGCCACGCCCGCGCTCGCGGAGCGCGCGACGGCCTGCACGATCGATCGCAACGCGCGCAAGGGCCAGGACGCGAGTGATCACGCGCCGGTGATCGCGACGTTCACGTAGCGCGCGACTCGCGCGAACAAGCCGTCGCCACTCGTGCGAGCGATCAGTGCTGCTCGAGCGCGCGCGCCGGCGCGGGGGCGAGCGGCTTCGGCGCGCGGGCACCGGCCGGGGCCGCGGCCGCTCGCGCCGCGAGCTGGCGATACGCGGTGACCCAGCGATTGATCGCGGTGCCGGTCGACGCGACGCCGCAGAAGAGCATCGTCGCGCCGAGGATCGTCGTGGCGGTCTCGATGTCGTCCGCGCCGTACCACGCGGCGAGCAGCGTGCCGCCCGCGACGAGCACGATGCGTTCGGCGCGCTGCATGAGGCCGCCCGCGACAGCGAGGCCGAGGCCTTCGGCGCGGGCGCGCGTGTAGCTGACCATCGTCGAGCCGCCCAGCGCCGCGAACACCGCGAGCAGCCAGAGCGAATCGCGGAGCAGCCAGCCGTAGCCGGCGAACACGAACAGCTCGCCCCAGCGATCGGCGACCGAGTCGATCAGGGCGCCCGCGGTCGTTTGCTGGTTGGCGTGGCGGGCGAGGCGGCCGTCGAGGACGTCGAGGATGCCGGCGAATGCGTAGAGCCAGACGGCGCCCGGAAGGTGGCCGAGGGCAGCGGCGAACGCGGTGAGCGCGCAGAGCGCGAGGGAGGCGAACGTGATCGTGTTCGGCGAGACGCGGCCGATCAGGAGGCGCTCGATCGGGGAGATCAGCCAGACGAGGAAGCTGGCGACGAAGGGGCCGAACAGCTCGTTGTGCTTCACCGCACGGACGGCGGGGGGGCGTCCTGCCGCGCACAGGGCCGCGTAGACGATGAACGCGACCACGAAGGTCACGGCCAGCGCGAGCGCGGGTGCGAGCAAGTAGAAGCGAACCACGAGTTTCGGTTAACACGACCCCGCGGGCCGGTCGATGGTCAAAGGGTGGCATCCGTGGTCCAAGGTGTCGAAAGATCTGCCTTGGGATTGTTTCGAAGCGTGTACGTGGCGGCGGCGCTCGGCGGCGTTCTGGATCGTGCGATTGCGCGCCCGTGAGCGACGCTCGTCGCTATAGTCGGGCCATGCGAAATGTCGTGCTGGCGCTCGTGCTCGCCGTGGGCGTGGCACAGGCGAACGGCCGACCGCCGATCTCGAACGGGATCTTTTTCCGTCCCGGGGACGCGCACTCGCTGTATCTGCGCACGACGTTCGGGCTGCTGATCAGCCACGACGATGGGTGCACGTTCGACTGGGTGTGCGAGCAGAACGTCGGCTACGGCGGGATGTTCGATCCGAAGTACGCGATCGCGACCGACGGGACGATCTTCGCGACGACGTTCACCGGGCTGCGCGTCTCGCACGATGGCGGGTGCAGCTTCTCGAACGTCGGGCCGACGGTGTGGATCGATGCGATCGACATCGGGCCGACCGGCGAGGTGTGGATCGGGACCGCGGAGAGCGGGCAGCCCAACGACGTGTACAGCTCGACGAACAACGGCGCGGAGTTCGCGTCGAAGGGCATGCAGTCGCCGTCGATCTGGTGGAAGAGCGTCAAGGTCGCGCCGAGCAACGCGCAGCGCGTGTACATCGCGGGATATCAGGTCGCGGGGCCGCTGCCCGATGGTGGACAGATGCCGCCGACCGCCCACGTGCTGCGCAGCGATAACGACGGCACGTCGTGGACGCCGTCGCCGCTGACCGGCGTGATGTACGGGTCGACGCCGGTCGTGATCGTCGCGGCGGTCGATCCGCAGAATGCCGACGAGGTGTTCCTGATCTCGAATGGCGCGAACCCGCCGAACGGCGATCGGTTGTATCGCTCGACGGACGGCGCGATGACGTGGACCGAGGTCCTCGCGACGACCGATCCGATCCGCGACGTCGTGATCCGCGACGCGACGACGGTCCTCGCGGCGACGCAGACGGGCGGTTCGTTCAAGTCGACGAACGCGGGCGCGTCGTTCACGGCGATGAACGCGCCGCCGCAGCTCGAGTGTCTCGGCCAGCGCAGCGATGGCACGCTGATCGGGTGCGGCGCGAACTGGGAGCCCGACTTCATGTCGGTCACGAAGTCGACCGACGGCGGGCAGAGCTGGCAGAAGGTGTGGCGGTTCGTCGAGATCCACGGCCCGCTGCAGTGTCCCGACGGCACGACCGAGCACGACACGTGCGAGCTCGGCTACTGGCCGAACCTCGCGATGCAGTTCGGCGCGACCGGCCCGACGTGCGGCGCGAATGCGGGCAAGGGCACGTGGCCGCCGACCGTCGATGGTCCGCCGGCGGGCGATCCGCCGCCGAAGAAGAAGACGTCCGGCTGCTGTGATGCGGGCGAAGGCGCGCCGGTCGGGGCGCTGTGGGCGTTCGCGCTCGTGCTGTGGCTGCGCCGCGGCCGCCGCGGTCGCTAGGCACTATTGCGGCGGCGCTAGGCGAGCGCGTCGCGCCAGCTCGGGTACCGCAGCACGACGCCGAGCTCGCGCTTGAGCCGGCCGTTTGCGATGCGCCGATCGGCGGTCAGCATGCCGGCGACCTCGGCATCGACGCTCGCGGCCGGGACGCGCGGCGGCGGCGGCAGGCCGAGCGAGGCGGCGAGCGCGTCGGCGACGTCGCCGATCGGCGCCGGATCGTCATCGGCGACGTTGAACGCGCCGGTCGCGGTCGATTCACCGGCGCGCACGATCGCCTCGACGAGATCCGCGACGTGGATCCGGCTGACGTGCGCACGGCCGTCGCCGACGATGCGATAGGTGCCGGCGCGCATGCGCTCGACGAGGCCGCGCCCCGGGCCGTAGATGCCGGCCGCGCGCAGCATCGCGATGCCGTCGATCGGCGCGGTGAAGTGCGCGTGCGGCGGCACGGTGGCAACGGCGCGGCTGAGCGCTTGCTCGGCGGCGAGGCGTGCGCGGCCGGTCGCGGTGGTCGGGGCGAGCGGCCAGCTCTCGTCGACCCAGGCGCCGCCGCCGGGCGCGTAGACGCCGGTCGAGGACACGTAGACGATGCGCCGGCCGCCGAGCGCGACGAGGTTGTACATCTCGCGGACCGGGTCGGCGCCCGGCGGCGCGCAGCACACGATGATCGCGTCGGGGACCTCGTCGGGCGGCGCCTGGGCGAGGTCGAGCGCGCGCACGGGCAGCGTGCCATCGTCGAGCGCGAGCGAACCGGCGGTGCGGCGCGTCGCCGTGACGTCGTGGCCCTCGGCGACGAGCCGGCGGACCAGCGCGCTGCCGGTGTAGCCGGCGCCGACGACGAGCCACTGGGCCATGACCCACTGTGCCGTCCCCTGCCCTGCGCAGCTAGCCAGCGCGCGCGATTTTGCGATCGACAGGCCGGGCCGGCTACGATCCAGAGGTGCGCGCGCTGGTGCTTGTTGTCGCGGTCGGCTGCGCGCGGCCGGCGGTGCCCGGCGTTGGCGACGTGCCGACGGCGCCTCCGCGCGATGCCATGCGGCAGTACACCGTGTGGCTCGGTGGCGCGCGGATCGGGACGGCGCGCGAGTCCGAAACGTGGACCGCGAGCGGCGTGACGCTGCGCCGGGTCGAGACGCTGCGCTTCCTGCGCGGCGACAGCGCGGTCGACGTCGCGACGACGATCGAGATCGAAGCGAACGCGGCGCTCGTACCGGAGCGCGTACGATGGACCGAGCTCGCGGGCGCGGCGCGCACCGCGGAGGCGACGCACGACGCGCGCGGCTGGCACAGCGAGACACTCACCACCGGTGTGTCGCTCGCCGCGGATGCGGTGCCCGCGGATGCGCTGCCCGCGGAGCTCGTGCCGCTGCTCGTGCGGCGCGACCGACGGTTCGCCGGCGACGTGTTCCTCGTCGCGCAAGGCTTCATCGGTGGGCCGGCGCGCGTCGAGGCGATCGCACCGCGGCGGATGATCGCGCGCGTCGAGATCGGGACGACGCCGGCCGAGGCGACGATCGACCTCGCAGACGACGGCATGCCTGAGCGCGTCGTCGACGGCGAAGGCGTGATCGAGCTGCGCGCGACGGAGGGCGTCGCCGCCGCGCCGTTCGCGCCTGTCGATCTGATCGCGGCGACCTCGATTCCGATCCGCGGTCGGCGGGGCCACGCGCTCGTCCTCGACGGCGAGCTCGCGCTGCCGGCCGTGCCCGGCCAGCGTGCGGTCCCGGGGGCCGGCGGCATGCTCGTCGAGCTCGACGCCGCGCTGCCCGGCGATCTGCCGCCCGGTGCGCCCGGCCCCGATCGGACGCGCGCGATCGCGGCGATCGTGGCGCGCGTGCGGGCGCGGATCACGCCGAGCCTGGCGGGCGCGCCGGCGAGCTCGCGAGATGCGCACGCGGTCGCGGGCGACTGCACGACGTTCGCACTCGCATACGCCGCGCTCGCGACAGCGCGCGGGATCCCGACGCGCGTCGTGACCGGGCTGCGCGTCGATCGCGATCGCCTCGTGCGACATCGCTGGGCCATCAGCTGGACCGGCGCGCGGTGGATCGCGGTCGATGCCGCGTTTGCCGCGGCGCCGGCGGGCGGCGACCTGGTCGGCCTTGCCGTGCACGATGCCGATGCGGCGGGCCTCGTTTCGGGCGAGGCCGCCTTGTCATCCGTGCACGCTGCGTCGTGGGCGCGGCCGGATGCGGACTAACGCGAAACGTGAAAACGCGAAGCGATCAGCGGGGGCCGCTACCCACGTCGCGCGCACGAATCGCCTCGAGATCGGGGCGGCAGATCTCACCG